>JAQYPI010000037.1 GCA_028726925.1 Caryophanales bacterium
CGGGGTGTGCTTGGGCCTAGCACCGCCCCAAACAGAATTGTGCGGTAAAGGGAAACGAAACCCGCGATTGATTCCCGTGCGCGTGATAGGTATAATCTTTCAGCCGTTTGAAGGGACGGCACACACTTCTATGGTCGCACAGAGCCATCTGAGGCGACCCTAGACCGAAATTAGGAGGTGCAAACACTATGGGAAAATACGAGCTCATGTACATCCTCAATGCTGGGTTGGATGAAGCCGCCCGCAAAGCGGAAATTGAGAAGCTCCACAAGATCCTCACCGACAACAAAGCGACCATTCGCGATGTCAAGGAGTGGGGTGTCAAAGAGTTTGCGAGCCCGATTCACGACATGAACAAAGGCTATTACGTCGTTCTCAAGATGACGATCGACAATCCTGGCCTTGAAGAGTTCAAGCGTCTCGCTCGCCTTGACAATCAAGTCATTCGTTTCCTCATCACCGTTGATAAAGACTAAGTCCATCACTTAGGAGGAAAATAAATGATCAACAATGTCGTTCTCGTCGGTCGCCTGACCCGCGACCCCGAACTCCGTACCACCAACTCGGGCATGAGCGTGGCATCCTTCACCATTGCTTCCGATGACCGTCGCGGTGGACAAAAAACCACCATCTTCATGGCGGTTTCCGTCTTTGGAAAACAAGCAGACGTCGTCGCTAAGTACACCAAGAAAGGTGTCCTTGTTGGCGTCACTGGCCGTCTCACGCAACGGAAATACGTCCGCCGCGTGGACAACGTCGAAGTCACCGCGACCGAAATCGTCGCGGAACGTGTCGATCTCATGGAACCCAAAGCCGGCAACGCTTCGCTGAACGATTCAGGTTACCAGTCGGATCTTCCGGTCAATTCCGGCATGTCCGCCAAGCAAGACGTGGAACCGATGTCCGGGAACACCGATCCTCTCCTCGAGGACGATCTCCCCTTCTAATTCCCGTCAGAAAGGAAAACAAACATGGCTTTCAAGAAATCTCGCGGCCGTCGCAAGGTTTGCTTCTTCAAGAAGAACCATATCAAATACGTTGACTACAAGGATGCGGAGCTTCTCTCCCGCTTCATTGGCGCCGACGGCAAGATCACCCCGCGCGTCATCACCGGCACCAGCGCCAAGTATCAGCGCCAACTCGCCGTCGCCATCAAGAACGCTCGCTTCATGGGCCTTCTTCCCGACGTCAAGTAATCCGGAACAAGCTGTGTCAGGACGAGAGCGATTCTCCTCGTTCATACGAAGACCGTTCTCCCCGAAACACGAAGCAGCAAATCAACAAGACCGTCCCACGTGGGCGGTTTTTTCGTCGTCGTCCGTCCCTCGCTCTGGATTTATTGGAATCCATCGACGTCGAAGCGTTTTTATATATTTGTATATAACTCGTTCTGGCTAGCCCCGTCCGTCCCGCGTCGCGTGGCAGGCGATAAGGTGAGAGGAATATAGCTGCCGTCGATTCCGTATCCCACGGGTCGAATATGGGCTTCGCCGGAGAGTCGATTTCGTTCTTTTTCGGAGAATCGGCGTCGTCATGGGGCAGGGATAGGTGTGGTGGAATGATAATCCGCTACATACACTCAACGAAACTATCAAAAGGTCGTCAAAATTGGCGGCCTTTTTCTATGTTTGATTATATTAATGAGAAATCTATTGTCACATTGAATTGTGATAGAAAGTTTTAGATATATTCCACGGGAAGGACCACGAGATTATCTCTTAGATATAGCTTCTTATCATAAAGGCAAACGATGGCCCCCATGCCTCTTTTTTTGTCGGGTACCTTGTCCAAAACATCAAAATGGGACGCCATCTCGGCTTTAGGAGAAGAACTCAGCTTAATTTCAACAGGGTAAAGAATTCCATTTTCCGAAAGGATGAGGTCGATTTCGCCTTCGATGGTTTCATAGGTCCCGTTTGTTTTTTTCTTCTTTTTGTCCTTTCCATTGTAATAGAAGACGCTGAAATCGTAATCCAATCCTTCGTTGGAATACGATTTTAGGATTTCGTTAACAACAAATGTTTCAAATATAGCCCCGGCCATGGCTCCATTTTCTAGAGTCTCCGGAGTGAGCCACCGCGTTAAATAGCAGCATAGCCCTGTATCTCTAAAATAGATTTTTGGAGATTTAATCGCGCGGTTTAGCGCACTGGAAGTATAGGGTTTTAATAAATAAACGATTCCGCTCTTTTCTAAAATGGAGATCCATTCCGTGATGGTAACGGAACTGACGCCAATCTCCGATGCAATATTAGAACAATTTAATATTTGCCCCGTTCTTGCGGCAATCGCGGTCATGAATTTAACAAAGGTAAGATAATTTTTGGCTTTTATCAGTTGATTCACATCCCGTTCTAAGTAGGTTTTTACATAGGATTGATAAAAATCCACCCATTCTTTTTCAGGGTTTGAATATAATTCGGGATAGGATCCGCGGTGAATAATCGACCAAATATTGTCGTGCTTTGCTAATTGTTTTTCCCGCTCGTTTAGATAGCTTTCAGATGGTAAAAAATGGCGATTGAATGGAATGCCGTCGACTTCTCTTAGAGAAAGTCCGTCTAATTCATGAATTGAGATACGGCCGGATAGAGATTCGCTGATGGATTCCATTAGTTGAAGTTTCTGGGATCCGGTCAAAAAGTAATTAGCGGTATCGTCCGTCTTATCTAGAACGATTTTCAAAGAGCTAAAAATTGAAGGGCATTTCTGAACTTCGTCGATCAAAAGGGGGCATGGGTTGCTCTTCAAAAACAAGCGGGGATCTTCTGCCGCTTGCGCGAGAAGAAGATCGTCGTCAAAGGTTACTTGGTTAGCATTTTGGAATAGGTGTTGCAACAAAGTAGATTTGCCAACTTGCCGAGAACCCGTTAATAAAACGGCCTTGGAATTTTGCGCTCTTCGAGCCAAAACGGCTTCTAAATGCCTTTTAATGGTATATATAAGAACCTCCTTTGACTTTTTTAAAGTACAACTTTAGATTAGCCAATTATATGAGATTATTCTCCTCTTGGCCACTACTTAGGCGAATCTTTATGCAAACGCGTAGATGGCTGATGCGTCGACTATGCCGATTGAATTAATCAGATGGTGATATCTTTGAATTGAACTTGCCAAAATGGCAAGATTTCCGCCAGTTCCTTGCCATAAGCTTTGCGATGCTTTCTAACCGCCTTTTTCAATCGGCATTTATCGTTTTGGATTCACGAGTAAAATGAATGCATGAAAACCAGCAAATTAATCCCCGCTTTTGTTTCGACATTACTTTTAATGGCCATTTTGTATAGCTGCTCCACTTTCTATTTGAAGAAACCCGCGGATACCAATCTTGATTTTTGGATTACGGAAAGAGCGGAACGTCAAGCATTCGAAGAAAAAGGCTGCACATTGCTGCCAGGTTGGTTTGGAGCGGCAGAATACCTCGATCATCGATATGTTGCGGAGGAAAGTGGAGACATGGCTGTTGCACCCGCTGTTCACGTTACTTATTTGTTGTCTGGTTATCCTGACGCCAAAGATGAATGGGCGGTTACTCGCATTCATATCACGGATCCTGAAATAACGGTCTATGGATTAACGATGAATTCGACCAATACGGAAATCGAAGGTCGAATGGCCGATATGACGGATAAATTCCATTATTCTGAAGTGAATGATGTGCTGCACATCTCCTTTAACGTCGGAAAGTGCGTTTTCGACTTCAGTTCATCTGCGATTAATATCGGTGTTGCTACGACGAACAAAGAAGAAATCATTTATTAAAATTTTTGTTATTAAACCTAGATATAGGGGCAAATAAGGGATTGTAGATCCGTGCCATAATTCCGGTCAGCCACACAAGTTGGACTTGGGAGGCCATCGGAAGACTTGTTTGGCGATGAGCTCTTCACCGGTCGGCCTCCCAAGCCCGGAAAGAGTTCCCGTGACAACAGAAGACGTCTCGCGACTGTCCGACGAGGAGCTTGCAACCCTCGCGGAAATCGTCTCCGAGGAATCAAAGAAAAGGGAGAGGGAGTCCGCCCGATTCGCCAAAGGCCTGAAAGCCAGGGCGATGAAAAGGGATCCGAGGTGCCCGGAATGCGCCGCCAAACTGTGGCGCGACGGGAAAAGGAAAGACGGCGTCCAAACCTACGTCTGCCCCGTTTGCGGAACGCCTAAGAGCCACACTTTCGCTGAATCATTCAAGAAAACCTCGAAATGGTCGTAAATCCAATCCCTTATTTGCTCCAATATCTAGGAATATTTGGCATCTTTAACCCCTGAAGCAATCACGGACAACGTGCGGGACACCTTGGCGGCGTTGAAGAAAAACGGCATCAAGATTGCCATTGGATCTTCCAGCAAAAAACGAATTTCATTTTGGAGAGAGTGGGCTTGTTACATGAGTTTGGCGCCGTTGCGGATGGCATGGACATCGCTCGTTGCAAACCGGATCCGGAAGTCTTCCTTCTTTCGGCAAAACGCATCGGCGTGCAACCTTCTGATTGCATGGCTGTTGAAGACGCGGAAGCGGGCATTGAAGCCACGGTTTCCGGTGGATTTGTCCCCGTGGCGGTTTCAGACGCGAAGAGCAACAAAAAGCTGCTTATCGCATCGAGAAACTATCTGACCTCCTTGCCATTGTAAAATAACGAAACGTTACGTCTCTCCCTCTAACGAATAAGTGGGTCTTTCTTATGCTTTCGTTCTTCGTTGGTCTTTCTTCTTTCATATAAAGAAGAGATAATAGACGGGCCATGAAAAAAACTTCTTTCCTTTTGCTCCTTACCTTGCCCTTGCTGCTTGGGTCCTGTGTTTCCCCGGTGACTCCGTCGTCTTCGGAAACGATTCATGAAAATAGCGATACCGTCCCGTCAAATTCCGAAGAGTCTTCGTTGCTCGAAAGCAGCGAACCTCTTTCGACCGAAGAAGAAGGGACGAGTTCTTCGAAGGAAGAAGAGAAAACAAGTTCCTCTCTAGAGGAAACGCAATCCTCTTCCAGTTCGAGTTCCTCTGTGATACTGGATGGTCTTCCGCTTTTGGAGGAAGACAGCCGTTGGAACGTTGGCGGTGCTCTGAATTCCCTTCGCGGCGCGGATTTCCGCAATGCCTTGGCCAACAGCATCAAGGCATCCGGAAACAAAACCTGCTCCTATAAAAGCCTTTGGAATTATTTCGTCACTTCCGACGCTTCGAAAGACGGCACGGGCATCCGTCCTTTCTATCACAGTCCCGACGAATCTGTTTCCAAAGGTTCGTGCAACAAGGAACACGTTTGGCCGAATTCCCGCGGAGCGGGGAAAACCGGGCCGGGCAGTGACCCCCAGGTCATCCGTCCCGCTCTTAGCAGCGAGAACTCCTCTCGTGGCAACAAATATTTCGGGGATAGCTCGAGCCTTGAGTTCGATCCGGGATCCCTTGGTTATCCTGGCGCCCGTGGGGAAGCTGCGCGCATCCTTTTCTATGCGGCGACCCGTTATTACGATACGTGCGGAACCGGAGGCTCCTCGAAAGGATCCGCGCCTTTGATTCTCAACAACAATCCGGGATCGGATACCATGCTTCATTCCCTTGGGACCCTTAAAACCCTTTTGAAATGGAATCGCGAATATCCCGTGAACGAAGCGGAAATCAAGCGCAACGAATCCCTCGCCGATTTCGGATTTGCCCGCAATCCGTTTATCGAACACCCGGAATACGCGGATTACATTTGGGATGATCTCGGCCTTCGTTCCGAGGCTTCCGAAGAAGTCGGTCCAACGGGTACGCCCCACGAAATGGTGACCTCCCTCGCCGATTTGTCTTCCGGGGACAAAGTCTATCTCGTCGCGGTCAGCGGCGGGCTTAGCTACGGCGCCACGAAGGTTTTCAGCCCCAATACCCCTTGGTATATCAAGCCTACGGAAGGGAAAGCGCCCGTGGATGGCGTGTTCTATAGCGACGATACTGCGCTTGCCGAATTCAGCGTCACTGCCTCGGGTGGCGGATGCGTTTTCACCGCCGCGGGAGACGATTTATATTCCTTCATCGATGGGACCTATTACTCGATTTGCTATGGGAAGCCCGCTTCCTCTAGCGCGAACCCCGTTTCTAACTCTTGGAACGTTTCCTTCTCTTCTTCTGGTGCCGTCACGATGAAGGGAATCGGCACGAACGTCTATGCGGAATTCTACATGCCCAGCTTTTGCGGATATAAAGCGGAAGGGTCCATTCCCCTCTATTTTTTCAAGAAATAAGCGAGTTCAGTAAGCGAATTCATGGATAAAGGCACCATCATTGGGATCGTTATAACGATTGCTTTGGTCGGTATAAGCATCGCCGTTTGCTTTTATTTGCTGTCTCTCAAAGACAAAGAAAACGCTTCGAGTGACGAACCCGAGAATTAAGAATCGCTGAACCATCGCCTTTCCGCCCCTCTTTTCCTAGCCGTTATTTATACTAAATAAATGCAGTTTTGTTTCCCGGCTTTCTTGCCTATAATTTGAGATATGTCGAATCATCGTTCTTCGTCCGGGAGCGTGCAACGCGCCCGCGCAAACGCATCGATGTCCTATGCCTTGCACCGCATGTTCCTGTGGACATCCGCCCTTCTTGTCGTCGAAGCGGTTCTTTTGGGCGTGGCGATTGTCTTGTATTTCTACGACATTCCCACTGGGTTTCGCACCTTGATCCAACCCACCTATTGGATCATCGCGACTGTTGCCATCTTCGTGCTCAATTTCTTGATTCTCTGGGTCACGGAAATCAAGTTGAGCCGGATTCGTTCCAGGAATGATTTGGGCGCTGCCAACATCATCGGGTCCGATGTCCAAGAGGCCTACAACTTTGGCCAAATCGGGCTTGTCATCACCGATGAGAACGACATGGTCCTTTGGACGAACAACCTTTTCCGGGAACGGAAAATCGATCTTTTGGACTGCAACATCCTTGAATGGAAAGACAAATTGGCTGTCTTGAAAAACGCACCCTTTGATCACTCCGAGAAAATCGAGGTGAACGATCGCTTCTATGCCGTCAAATACTTAAGCGATGCGAGGCTTTATATCTTCAAGGACATCACCGATTACGAACAGGTGTCCCAATTCAACCACCAACAAGCGACGTGCATCGGCATCATCATGATCGACAACTATTCCGATGTCGCCGGCAAGACCGAAGATGACAACAACGACCTGATTTCCAAGGTTCGAAACGTCATTTTCGAATATGGGAAGAAGATGGGTGTCACCTTGCGCCGCTTCCGCAGCGACTCCTACTTTGCCGTTTGCAATTACGCCTCCCTCGCCAAGATGGAAGAAGACGGCTTTTCCTTGCTTGCTGAATCGCGCGCTTTGGGCAGGGGCCTTCAAATCGTGCCGACGCTTTCCATTGGCTTCGCGCACAACAACGACGACGTAACTAAACTATCCGAGATGGCTTCTAACGCCATTGATATCGCGAATTCCCGCGGCGGCGACCAAGCCGTCGTCAGCCATTATGGCCAGGACCTCCGCTATTATGGCGGCAAGACCGCGGCGGTCGAAAACACGGGGCGCGTCCAGTTCCGCAGTGTTGCCGACTCCTTGATGACGATGATCTCCGGGTCTTCCGACGTCATCGTCTCCGGCCACAAGGACGCTGACATGGACGCGATCGGTGCTTGCCTTGGCATCCTAGCTTTCGCCGATTACTGCAAAAAGCCTTGCCACATCGTCTACGATCCTCGCTCCGTCGAACGCCGTGCTCGCGCGGCTTTCCAGACGTCTTTCGAGAAAGCGGCCTTCGAACGCATCACCCTCACGCCGAAAGAAGCCGAAGACCGCATTTCCCCGTCTACCCTTTTCGTGGTCGTCGATACCTCCGTTCCTTCCCTCGTCCTTGGGAAAGCCGCGTTGGACAAGTCGTCCAAGACGGTCGTCATCGACCACCATCGCCGTGGAGGCGACTTCATCGATCGCCCGGTCCTGAACTACATCGACCCATCCGCGGGATCGACCTGCGAAATCCTCTCGGAGCTTATCAAATACGCCACGGCGAATCCTAGGGTCGAGATTACTCCCGCCTGCGCGACGCTCATGCTATCGGGCATCTTCCTCGATACGTATTTCTTCAAATCGAAAGCGACGGGCATTCGTTCCTTCGAAGCCGCCGAAATCCTCAAGGTATTTGGCGCCGACAACGTGAAGGCGACCGACTTCTTGAAAGACGAAATCGAGGAATTCAATTTGATCAACAAAGTGGCCTCGACCATGAAGAGCCCGCATACAGGCGTCATGTACTGCGTCTGCGCGGACGATGACATCGTCGAAAAAAGCTTCCTCGCCAAGGTCGCGAACAACCTGCGTGAGCAGATTCGCGGCGTCAGCGCGTGCTTCGTCATCGGTAGAACCGGCGAGGACACCGTATCGATTTCCGCGCGAAGCGACGGAACAATCAATGTCGGGCTACTAACGGATAAACTCGGCGGCGGCGGTCAGTATGACCGGGCGGGCGCGGCGTTTACAAACGTCAAAGTCGGCCTTGTGGAAAGCAAGTTGCTCGATTGCCTAGACACATATCTCGAAGAAGCCAGATCAGATTTAGGAGGAGAAGGAATATGAAAGTGATTTTGACCCAAGACGTGAAAAAAGTGGGCAAGAAAGGCGAGACCGTCACCGTTTCGGATGGATACGGCCAGAACTTTTTGATTCCGCGGGGTCTTGCGAAGCCCTCCACGGACACCACCCAGAAGGAACTCAAGAGAGACAACGCGAAGGAGGCGGAACGCCAGAAAGAGCTCAAGGCCGAAGCCGAGAAGATCAAAGCCCGCCTCGAGAACATCAACGTCGAATTCAAATTGAAAACCGGATCGGATGGCAGGGCTTTCGGATCCATCTCCCCGAAGGAGATCTGCGAAGGCCTCGAAAAGCAATGGGGCATCAAGCTCGATAAGCGCAAATTCATCGATAAATACCCCGCGAACGCCCTTGGTTATACCCGTCTAAAGATCGAACTCTACAAAGGCGTGGAAGGCGAAGTCGTCGGGACGGTCAACGTTCACATCTCGGAGGCGAAATAATGCCTTCCGTCGCTTTGCCAAGCAACGTCGAAGCCGAACGCTCCGTCCTCGGCGCGATGCTTTGCGATTCCTCCGCCGCGGAAGTGGGCCTCGAGTCTCTTCGCGAAACCGATTTCAGCGATGAAGACAAGCGCAATCGCTATATTTTCCGCGCGATGGTCCTTTTGCATCAGCAACACGCCCCCATCGATCCCCAGATGGTCAACGGCCAACTCGTCAACATGCAACTCGACCAATTGGCCGGCGGGCTTCCCTATCTCAAGGATCTCATCGACGCGGTCATCAACCCCGACAACATCGATCTCTATATCGAGATGGTTCACGAGCAAAGCGTTCTTCGCCAATTGCTCCTCAAGACCCAGGAAATCCAGAAATCTTACGCAGACGGCGTCGATAACATTGGCGACTTCATCACCCGTTCCAACGACGAGATTACCCAAATCGCCCAAAAACGCGTTGTGCAGGGCATGAAAGATGCCGCGGAAGTTGCCGCGAACGTCAAGCGGGAGATGGAAGAAAAAGCCAAGAGGGATAATGCCCGTGGCGTCACCGGCCTCGAGACCGGGTATGCCGTTTTGGATGAATACACCCATGGTTGGCAAAAAGGCGATTTGGTTATCCTGGCTGCCCGTCCTAGCGTCGGGAAAACCGCGTTCGGCATGAATCTCGCTTACCTTGCTTCGTTCAAAAATAAGGTACCCGTTGGCTTCTTTTCACTGGAAATGGCCGCGGATCGCGTCATGGAACGCTTGATCGCCAGCCGTTCTTGTGTGCCTAACGATCGCATCCAGACCGGCACGTTCCTTTCCGGGAAAGACAAAGGGAAGATCGCGGCCGCCATCGAAGAGATTTCCGCGACGAAGCTCTATTTCGACGATACCCCAAACTGCAAACTTGGGGATCTCGTCGCCAAGGCGACCAAACTCAAGAAAACCCATCCGGACCTCGGCCTCATCGTCATCGATTACCTCGGCCGCATCCGCTACAGCGACAAAGTCGACATGGCCAACCATCAACAAGAGGTCGGTTATATTTCGGGCGCTTTGAAATCCTTGGCCCGTCAGCTAAATGTCCCGGTCATCTGCTTGGCTCAGCTCAACCGTTCCGTCGAGAACAACGACGATAAGCGCCCGTCTTTGGCGAATCTTCGCGATTCCGGCAACATCGAGCAAGACGCCGATATTTGCTTGCTCATGTATCGCGAGGACTATTACACCGATCAAGGCTTGTCGGTAAAAAACAAGTTCCAGCGCAAGATGGAAGCCAAGGACAAAGGCGCGGACGATGCCCCTTCTGCCCCCTCCCCCGAAGAGAAGAAGAAAAGCGGGGACACCTCCAAAACGACCATCATGGTCGCGAAGAACCGCAACGGCAAAACCGGCAACTTTGATCTCATGTTCCAAAAGTCCTTTTCCCGTTTCACCGAACCGACCAACGAATTCCAAGAGAAGCAAGCGGCCATGTACCGCTCTGCGGATCTGGAATACTTCGATCCTGAATCATGATGCGTTTCGTCTTTGCCGCCTCTGGGTCCAAAGGAAACGCCACTCTGATCACCGATGGGGAAGCACTCATTCAAATCGACATGGGCGTGGCGCGTAAAACCGTGGCGGAAGCCCTTTTGCCATGGAAGAAGCGTGTCTCCGATATCGAGGCCGTTTTCATCACTCACGATCATTCCGACCACATCAAGGGCCTTCCCTATCTTTCCCCGTCTACGGCTATTTACGCGACGGAATGCTCTTTGGATCCCAAAAGCGTTTTCGAGACCATCGAGCCTTATGTCGGCATTCAAGTCGGCGCGATCAACGTGTTTCCTTTTTCCGTGAGTCATGACGCCCCAAACCCGGTGAATTACCTGATTTCCGTGGGGGAGGAACGGCTTGGTTACGTCACCGATACCGGATGTCTCGACGAGACCGCCCTATCCCTTTTGAAAAACTGCGACTATTACCTTTTTGAATCGAATCATGATTTGAGAATGCTTGCCAAAAGCAAAAGGCCTCGTTCGCTCAAAGCACGAATCCGCGGGGATCATGGACATTTAAACAACGTTCAAAGCGCTCGTTATCTGGCATCCCTCATCGGAGACAAGACGAAGGAGATTTATCTTGGGCACATTTCCCAGGAATGCAATACCCCGGAAATCGCATTGGAAACCTATCGGGAGGTCTTCGCCGAGGAAGGGGTTTCGCTAGAAGGCATCGCGCTGCGCGTCACGAATCAGTTTGCCCCGGTCTATGGAGGCAACAAGGAATGAAAATCGCGATCTATTGCATCGGCTCCCTCAAGGAATCCTATTGGAAAGAGGCGTGCGCGGAATACGGAAAACGCATACAGCCCTACGCTAAATTGACCATCGAGGAGTTTCCTGACCTTCCTACCAAAGAAGGCGCTTCGGCCGCCGAAGAAGAGGAAACGAAGGAAAAAGAAGGACAACGCGTCCTAGCGAAAATCAAGCCAGGGGATTACGTGATTGCCTTGGATTTGAACCAAAAGGAATACGATTCCGTTTCCTTTTCTCGTCATTTGGGAGAAGCCTTTGTTCGAGGGGGATCCTCCCTCGTTTTCCTGATCGGGGGATCTCTTGGGCTAAGCAAAAGCCTGAAAGCAAGGGCCAACGAATCGTTCTCGTTTGGACCGATGACCTTTCCGCATCAGCTTGCTCGGGTCATGTTGCTGGAACAACTCTATCGGGCTTTCCGCATCCAAAACGGGCAACCTTATCACAAATAAGAATCAAGGACGGACCTCGTCAATGAGGCCATAACGAAGGCACGCTTTCGCCCAACCGTCCTCATCGATGTCAGCAGTGACGAAATCCGCGGCTTTTTGAGCGACTTTCTTGCCGTTTCCCATCGCGACGCCAATCCCCGTGTAATGGAGCATTTCGACGTCGTTTTCGCCATCGCCAAAACTCACGGCTTGGTCAGGGGTAAGCCCAAAGAATTCCAAGACGGATTCTACGCCTTTTGATTTATCGGAATCCTTCAGCATGATGTCGACGGCGTACTCATCCCAACGGGCGCTTTTGCAATGGGGTAGATGGGGCATGAAAAGGGATTCGTCGAAATCATCGCAGAAGGCAATCATCTGGTAAACCACCCGGTCATAATGGTCCGGGAAGGTGCGTGGTTGGGGAAAACGCGTTCCGTATTTTTCATGCGCGGAGATGACGCGTTCGTCAATCATGTTGATGTGGCCTTCTTGCTCTTCGATCAAGGTCAGACCGAACCGCAACCGCTTTGCGTAGAGGATCATGCGGTCCACGATCTCGGAAGGGATTGGGTAACGGTAGATGATGGAGCCGCCGATGATGGCGTTCGACCCGTTCATCGTGACCATGCCGTCGGGATGGACCGCGTTCAAGACGCCGGATTTGCGGATGAGGTAATAATTCCTGCCGGAACAAAGGAAAACCTTGATGCCCTTGGCTTGCATGTCCTCGATGGCGTGAATCGCGGAAGGCGGGACGCGGTGGGTCGCGTGAGAGAAAAGGGTGCCGTCGATATCGGTGAAGACGATTTTGATTCCTTTTCCTTTGCTTTTCATGACCGCGTTTCGTTTGCTCCTGTCCCGATACGGGGTAATGGGTGTAAACTTATTGCCGGATATTTTATGACTTACGACGAATTTAACAAGTACCATCCCTTCGTGGATGCCGAGAACAAACTCGTGAACGCCTACACGGACGATGAAGGAAACTCCTTCTACGTGGAGCCGGGTTTCTATGATGGGCTTCGCGGGTTCAAAGAAAAGCGCGCGGAAGATTTCGACCGCATCATGGCGGCGATCGACGAAACGATCAAAAAGAATCACAAAGTCATTTTCACGGCCGATTTCGAATATCCGTGGATCACGAGAGAAGGGTACATTTATCGCGAGATTCACGACATAACGGACCCTTTGCTCATCTTCGTCGAAGACAAATCCCGCGGTTCGGATTACGGGGACTAAAAAACCGCCCACGCCACAAACTAGATGGGGCGTGAGCGGGTTTTTGTTTGCTTGAGAGTTTATTTGCCGCCGATGGACATGCTCTTGATATAAGCATTCGCCACGGAGATGGCGTTTTCCCTCATAACCGGGTTGTTGTCGAATCCCTTCAGGTCTTTGACCATTTTTAGGAGGTTGCCAGACAACGTGATGAGGTTGAGAGGCTCCGCGAGTTTGCCGTCGCGAATCCGGAACCCTTCCGCTTGGCAAGAGAAGTCGCCGGAATTCGGGTTGAGCCCGGTGCCAAGGCCCGCGACTTCCGTGATGAACACGCCGTCCTTGATGGGGGCGATGAGTTCATCGAAAGTCTGCTTGCCCGGACGAACGAAGATGTTGCTGAAACCGATGCCGACTTTCATGGAACCCCATGTCCCGTTTCCGGTCGTTTCGACTCCCGCTTTCTTCGCGGTTTCGCGGTTGTGGAAATACGTTTTGAGAACGCCTCGCTGAATGACCACTTTGTTTTTCTTCGCGACGCCTTCGCCATCGAAGTAAGAGAAGTGGACGTTCTTCGTGAGAGGTTTCTCCTCGATCGTTAGTTTGCTCGAAGCGACCTTCTCGCCGAGCTTGCCTTCCAAGAAGGAGGAATGCTTTTGCACTTCTTCGGCAGAGCAAGCGGAGAGGAACGCATCGATGAGGTCGGAGAAGACGTCGTGGTGAAGGACGGTCGGGTATTTGCCCGCATCGCAGGGGGCCCCACCGAATTTCGCGAGGGCTCCTTGGACGATTTTGCTCGCGAATTCCTTGGGATCGAAGGCTCCGAAATCGCTTCCGAGATGGGAGTCATAGAACGTTTTGACTTCGTCCCCCTTCTTGCAAACGGCGCCGGCGACGAAGGTGAAGTAATTGCCCTTTTGCTTGAGCTTGAGCCCGAAAGAGTTTTGGACCTCTTCCTCGTATTCCGATTCCGCGTAGGTCACGTGGTCCGCGTCAGTGACGGACGGGTCCGCCGCGTAAACGGCGTTCTCGAGCTCGTGGAGGACGGCGATCTTCCGTTCGAGGGGGATCGTTGGCAATTCCTTGTTGTAGACCGACCCCTTCTTGTATTTCTCGGAACCCTTGAAAACAGAAGCCTCTTCTTCCTTTTCGTTGTATTTCGCTGTCAGGATGATTTGGTCTGCCAAGAACTCGAGGCTGTCCTTCGTGAACTTTTGGGTATTCCCGGAACCGAATTTTCCTTGGTAGATGCCGAAGGCGGAAATGGATTGAGAGTCCGCGATCTTGAAGGAATCGATTTCGTGCTTGAACAAACGAATGCTCGTGGACTTGGAGCGCTCCACGATGATTTGCGCTTCGGAAATCCCTTTTTTCTCGCAAATCTCAAAGAACTTTTTCAAATTCATTCTAATTTACCTCCCCTGCCACCAACGGTGATTTCCTTCACGCGGATGGTCGGCTGGCCGACGTTGACAGGAACGGAGCCGGAGCTCGCGCCGCAATTCCCTTGCCCAAGGGCGAGGTCGTTGCCAACACGGTCGATGTTCATGAGGACTTCCATGCCCGATCCGATGAGGGTGCAACCCTTGACGGGTTCGGCAATCTTGCCGTCGCGGATGATGTAGGCTTCGCTCGCAGAGAAGTTGAATTCCCCGGTGGTCGGTTCGACGGAACCCCCGCCGAAGTTGGCGACGTAAATGCCGAGCTTGGTGTCCGCGATGATGTCTTCGGGTTTGTCCTTGCCCGGGGCGATGTAGGTGTTGCTCATGCGAGAGACCGGCGCGAAACGATAGCTTTGGCGACGGGAAGTCCCGTTTGGTTCCATCCCGAGGCGACGCCCGTTGAGACGGTCGACCATGAACCCTTTGCAGATGCCTTTCTCGATGAGAAGGTTCTTTTTGGTTTTGACCCCTTCGGAGTCGATGTTGTTGGACCCCCATTCGTTCGGGATCGTGCCATCGTCATAAGCGGTGACAAGCGTCGAGGCGATTTGCTTTCCAATCGAGTCGGAGAAGACCGAAAGGTGCTTCGCGGTGGCTGCCGCCTCGAGGCTATGGCCGCAGGCCTCGTGGAAGATGACACCGCCCCAACCATTCGAGATGACGACGGGGAAACGCCCGGAGGGGCATTCCTTCGCGGTCAAGAAGAGGATGGTTTTCTCCCCGTTCTTCCGGGCGAGGGCCCGGTAATCAAGCACGTCTTTGAAGTAATGCCAACCATCGGCCCGGCCGGGGCCATCGAAACTGCTTTCGATGACGCCCCCTTCGCCTGCTCCGATCGATTGAAGGACGAGACGCCCCCTTTCTTCTTCGTTCACGAATTCCTTCGCGATGCTTCCTTCCGCGACGAAGAGTTGGAACACGCGATGCGTGGTCGCGAACACGTCCACGATGCGGACGATGCGCGGATCGACCGCTTTCGTTTCCTCATAGCATTCCTTGAGAAGGGCGATTTTTTCCTCGGTCGGAACGTCGTAAAGATGGTCCGAGATCTTGTTGATGACTTTCACCCTTTGCTTTTTGACGGTTTCGACTTCGATAACTCTTTCGCCTTCAAAAGAAGCGGAAAGCGAGGAAGCGAGTTTCCTCAAGCTCTTCGGCGTGAGGTCGCTTGTGTAACCATAAACGCTATTGGTGCCTTGGAAAATGCGGATGCCGCATCCATAACCTTGGCCACCGCCGACCCCTTCGACCCTGCCGTTGTCCAAAACGATGGATTGGGAATCGGTTTGCTCGCAATAAATCTCAGCATAGTCGCCGCCCGTCGCGAGGGCGTCGTTCAAGACTTGCTTTGCCAATGCTTTGCTGATCATGTGGCTTTTCCTTTCCCGCGCATTCTTGCGCGCGTTATTTCGATAGTTTATAGGTCGGCAAAAAATGTACAATGAGAAAAATGAATTCCTCGATCGTTTTGCAACACCTCAATGAATCCTTCGCGCGCCAAAGGATGTCTTTCACCAAAGAAGACTATCGTTTTTTGGAAGGCAAGAGCACCCCGGAAGGGCGACGCCTGGGGATGTTTTCCTTGGCGTATCTCAAACGCAAAAAGCTCATCGAGTCCGCCTCCATCTACTACGGATATGTTTTCAAGGATTACCAAAGAACCGAGGATGCCAAATCCTTTTATCCCACGTGGGTTTTGTTCAGCCCCCATCCGTATTTTCAGGAGAACCCTGAGCATTACGAGGAGATGATCCCTCTCCTACAGGAACGGTATGCAAAGAAGAAAAAGTTCCGCCGAGAGAAGGTGGAATGTGCGTTGCACGAAAAGTTCGCGGATGCCTCGATGCTGTCAATCGACCCCTCAATAACGAATGGACGCCCCCTCTATCTTTGCATTGTTTATTTCCATCGCGAGCATATTTCCGAACCGCGTTTCGCCATTTCCCCGTTCCTCGCGAACCCCGAAGTCTCGAAGGAATTGCTCTACCTCCCAGAGCAGTATTGGACGAAAGAATACGCCGAGAGCCGTTGAACGTTCCCCTTCCCTTTGGGAATCGGAAGAAAAAGGTTGTTTCCGGTTTTGGTAACGCGTATACTTCTAACGCTCTCTGTGCGGCAATACGTCGTACGGCGAAAGGAGTTGTAACATGAAGAAGAACATCCATCCGAACTACAAGCATTGCACGGTCACCTGCACCACTTGCGGAAGCACCTTCGAATCGGGTTCCACCCTTGGCGACATCAAGGTCGATACCTGCTCGAACTGCCACCCCTTCTACACCGGCAATCAGCGCGTCGTTATGGCGGACGGTCGCATCGACCGCTTCAACAAGAAGCTCGCCAAAGCCAAAAAAGAAGGCAAGTAATCCCGACGTAAGGCTGGCCGCTTCCTGCTGGAGGCGGCCTTTTCTTTCTTAACCCCTGAGATTGGTCGCGCGCACGTGCTATAATCACGCCGATCCGCTCACACGCACAAACGGAGGTCCCCCCATGCCCGATTCCAAAAAGAAGTTCTACATTTCCACCCCCATTTACTATCCGAGCGCTTCCCCCCACCTCGGTCACGCCTATTGCACCACCATGTGCGACGTAATCGCCCGCGGGAAAAGACTCAGGGGGTATGACGTTTTCTTCGTCACCGGCCTCGATGAGCACGGCCAGAAAATCGAGAAGAACGCGGAAGCCAAAGGCGTAACGCCCCAAGCTTTCGTCGATGAGGTCGCCAAGACCTTCACGTCCCTTTGGAACGCGATGGAGATCTCGAACGACGACTTCATCCGCACCACGGAGGAACGCCACGTATCCACCGTGCAGAAGATCTTCTCGCGCATGCTGAAGCAAGACGACATTTATCTCTCGTCCTACACGGGCTGGTATTGCGTCCACGAGGAGACGTTCTGGACCGAGACCCAAGTGGAAGTCGAAGGAGGGGAACACCTTTGCCCCGAATGCCATCGCCCCGTCGAGAAGGCAAGCGAGGACGCCTATTTCTATCGCTGCACCAAATACAGCGATTTCCTGACGGATTTCTTCGATACGCATCCTTCCTTCATCACCCCGGAATCTCGGAAGAACGAGATGATCAACACCTTCATCAAACCGGGTCTCCAGGATCTTTGCGTTTCCCGCACCTCGTTTACCTGGGGCGTCCCCGTCCTCGAAGATCCGAAGCACGTCGTTTACGTCTGGCTCGATGCCCTTACGAACTACATCACGTCCCTCGGCTATCTACAGGAAGATGACTCCAAATTCCAGGAATTCTGGCAGGACGAGAACACGGAAATCGTGCACGTCATCGGCGCGGATATCACCCGATTCCACACGATCTATTGGCCGATGTTCCTCCATTCCCTTGACCTCCGCGAACCCAATCGGGTTTTCGTCCATGGCCTTCTCATGATGAAGGACGGGAAGATGAGCAAATCAAAGGGCAACGCGATTTCCGCGTATCCCCTCATCGAACGTTATGGCGTCGACGCGGTCCGTTATTACCTCGTGAGCGAGGTCCCGTTCGGGGAAAACGGCATCTTCACCCCCGAGCAATTCGTGATGCGCATCAACCAGGATCTCGCGAACAACCTCGGGAACCTGCTCAACCGCACGGTCTCCATGATCGGGAAATATTTCCAAGGCGTCGTGCCCGCGTTCGAAAAGAACGTGAATCCGACCGACAAGGAACTCGAGGATCTCACCGCCCTCACGATCACTCGTTACGAGACGCTCGTGGATGACCTCAAAGTGACGGAAGCTTATGCCGAGATCATGAATCTCGTTTCTCGCGCGAATAAATACATCGAAGAAAACGCGCCTTGGGCTTTGGCCAAAGACGAGACCAAGGAGAAGGAACTCCGTTCCGTGATGGCGCACCTCGCCCACGTCTTGTTCGTTGCCGGCATGCTCCTCAAGCCGATCCTCGTTCATAAATCCGATGCCATTTTCGACCAGCTTGGCCTTGGGAATGATGAAAGGCATTATGACTTGGTTTCCGATGTCCATTTGCTCGATGACAAAGTCGTCCACAAAGGAGAGCAACTCTTCCCGCGCCTCGATGCCGAGAAAGAGATCGAAGCCATCAAGGTCATGATGGCCGCCCCGAAAGAAAAGGCCGCCGCTTAATGGGGAATCGCGGTTTCGAGAAAGTCACCTTTTCCGCCCCGTGCGTCGATTTGACGTTCGAGGGTTTTGGGGTGACCCGAAACGGCAAGGATGTGGTGTTCGTCCCCGGGATGTTTCCGGGCGATGAAGGCGATGTCCAAATTGAGTATCGAAGGGCGGGACAGCTCTATGGCAAGCTCGTACGCCTAAGCAAGAAATCCCCGGATCGCATCGATTCTAGGTGCCCCGTGTGTTCGATTTGCGGTGGATGCGTGTTTCAAAAATACGCGTATGAAGCCGAGCTCCGATACAAGACGAACAAGGTGAAAGAGCAATTCCGGAAAGTCGCTCACATGGACGTCGATGTCTTGCCGTGCCTTGGCATGGAACATCCGGAATTTTACCGGAACAAAATCCAGATGCCTCTAGGTAAAGACCGTAAGGGCAACATCTATTCGGGTTTCTACAAAGCGGGGACCCACGTCATCGTCCCGATCGAGCGTTGCTATATCGAGGATCAAAGGGCGGAGAAAATCCTGCTTGAAGCGAAAAGGCTCATGAAGAGCATGCGAATCGACCCCTATGTCGAAGACGAAAGATATGGGATCGTCCGACATCTTTTGATTCGCACGTCCAAGCATTTCCCCGAAATCATGGTCGTCTTGGTCACGAACGTCGATTCTTTCCCATCGCGTGGCAATTTCGTGAAAGCCCTCGTCGAGGCTTGCCCAGAGATCACGACCGTCGTGCAGAATGTGAATTCTCGCCAAACCAACGTGATTCTCGGCGAGAAAGAGCGCGTCCTCTACGGCAAGGGATACATTCGCGATACGCTTTGTGGCGTGTCGTTCCGCATCTCGGCCAAATCGTTCTTCCAGGTGAATCCCATCCAGACGGAAGTCCTTTACCAAAAAGCCATGGAAGCCGCCCATCTATCGAAAACCGATATTGTGTTCGATGCCTATTCCGGAATCGGGACGATTGGCCTCATCGCCGCGAAGGACTGCGGAAAGGTCATCTCCGTCGAGATCGTGAAAGAAGCGGTCGCGGACGGGAAAAGAAACGCTGCCCAAAACGGCATTACCAATTACGAGATGTATTGCGACGACGCCTCTGCATTCATGAACCGAATGGCCAAAGATAAGCGACCCGTGGATGTGTTATTCATGGATCCGCCCCGCAAAGGAAGCGATGAGAGATTCCTTAACGCCGCGATAAAACTCGCCCCGAAGCGCATCGTCTATATCTCGTGCGATCCCTCGACGTTGGCCAGGGATGTCGCGTATCTTTCGAAATCCTACAACGTGGAATCCGTCCAGCCCGTGGACATGTTCCCGCGCTCCTTCCACGTTGAAACGGTCTGTGCTTTATCGTTGAAGAAATAAATTGGTGCTCACTAGAATATAACTTGAAGAACTTGAATTATTGACCGGGAAAGGAAGTAAAAAAAACCGGCCATTGGATTGTTAAAGTATACTGTGATAGTAGACTATAAAGTAGACTTTAACTTAGTTTTTCAATTGCACGTAAGGGATGGCCTGGTCCGTTATTTTCTAGCCGCCATCGCACCTTTTTGTCTCCTAAACTGAAGCGTACCCCAAATCCTGGATGCCAGGAGGAGGGATTTTTTCATGAAATACACGTTCGAATTCAAGCTTGAGTGCGTCGATAGATGCAAGCGATCGTGGAATGCATCGATTACTACAACAACGAAAGGATTAAAGACAAACAAAATAGATGCCTCCTTTCCCTTTGCTTTGGTAGGAAAGGGAAACATTTCTCAACTCCAAGGATGAATTCATTCCGACGACTTTTCCAGCAAGAACGACCAGACGTGTTCCTTGTGGTCCTCTTTTAGGACGCGGTTTGCAAAATCGAATTCAAAGCGATTGTCCCCGTCCGTGGCAATTTCGTAAAGGATTCCGTCTTTCGTAAAAGTATGGGTGGCTTTTATGGTTCCGTGAGGGCTGACGAAAGTCGTTGTACAGGAAGGGATGGATGAATCAAAGCGGGGAGCGACCCGCACCTTCGCGAAGCCCGGCTCATCAAAGCAGGGGGCGATACCGGCGATCGTGGAATAGAACCATTCCCCAACCGCGCCGAGGGAATAATGGTTGAAGGAATTCATCCCAACGTCATTGAAACCCTCCCCTTTTTTATAGGAATCCCAACGTTCCCAGATGGTGGTGGCACCGTTCTCGATCATGTAACCCCAAGAAGGGAATTCTTTGCGGTTCAGAAGTTCATAGGCAAGCTTCGTTTCGCCAAGTTCAACGAGGACTTTCAAGAGGTGCTTGGTGGAATGGAATCCGGTGGTCAGGTGGCCGAATTCACGGATCTTGCGCACGAGATTCCCCTTTGTTTCCGAGGCGTCGATTAAGCCAAAGGCATAAGCGAGGACATAAGCGCTTTGCGTGTCCCCTTCGATGGTCCCGTCTTCGTGGAGGTAGGCATCGCGGAAGACTTGGCGGTATTCCATGAATTTCTGGTGGTAATGGCGTGCCTTCTCTTCTTTCCCGAGAACCGCGGAGATTTTGGAGAGCAAAGAGACATCATAAGCCAAATAGAGAGCGTTATAGACTTCATAGGGCAACGTTTCCATGACGCCAAGCCAATCGCCGTAACTGGGTTCCTTCCATAGGCCGTCTTTGCCGCGGCGGAACTTTTCCATAAAGGAAAGGAAGCGCTCCATATAGGGGAAATTCTCTTCCAAAACGTCTTTTTCCCCGTAGAAAAGATAGTGCTGATAAGGAATCAAGATGATGGCATCGCTCCAACCGGGGAATCCGGTTGCGAGGACTTCTTGCAGAACATAAGGGACCAAAACCGGGATGCCGTTCCCAAAAAGGTCTGCGGAATCGCGCATCGTTTGAAGGTAATGGCGATAGAAAGCGTTCACGTCTTGGCGGTACGCCGCGGCGGAAAAGAAAATCTGCGCGTCACCGGTCCAACCGAGTCGCTCGTCCCTTTGGGGGCAGTCGGTTGGGAGAGCGAGGAAATTGGAGTGCATCCCCCACGTGATGTTGCTGTCAAGCTGAGATACCAGCGGGTTGTCGGGAAGGAACGTTCCAACATCCTGAAGGGAAGAGGAAATCGCGATTTGCTCCACCGAAAGAAGGGAGGCATCCCCTTGAATTTGGATTTCCGCGTAACGGAATCCATGGAAGGTGAAACGAGGGAGGAAGGTTTCTTCGCCCTTGCCGCTTAGGATCAAATAGTCTTCGGCGCGCGCTTTCCGAAGGTTTTCTGTATAGAGTTCACCGTTATCTTGGAGGCGCTCGGCGTGACGAAGACGAAGGACTGTGCCTTCTTTCCCTTGGACGACGACCTTCAAGACGGCGGCGCAATTCTGACCAAAGTCGAACCGGACGCAATCACGGGAAGAAAAGAGGATCTTTCCCTTTTCGCGGCGAATCGCTTTGACGGGCGGCAAATCAGAGGGGGTCACCTCCAAGGCGACGTGATAGGTGGAAACCTTCCGGAAGGAAGAGGCGTCATAATCGGGCGAAGAGAAATCACCGATATCCAAGCGGTGGTCGATTTTTTGCCCGTTTTGATTGTCGGCATAGACGATTTCGCCTGTCGACCACGTCTCGCTTCCATCGCTTTCGAACGCTTCGGTTCCGTTTTGGATTCGATACCACGTCTTCAAAGGGTAGCGGCCAAAGATGTTACGGCATTCCACCGAAAGGAACGAGGCGTACCAACCATCCCCAAGGATGATTCCGATGGCGTTTTTCCCTTTTCGGAGATAGGGGGCGATGGGGTAGCTGTGTGAAGAAACCCTTTTTCGATTCTCGTCGGCCTCAGGGGCCATGAAATGGTCCGTGACCAACGCGCCGTTGATGTAAACGAGGGCGATTCCCAAAGCGGCAATGGTCAAAGTTGCCTGCGGGTCGATCGCGGAAAGAAAAAACTCCCGACGGATATAAGGGGAGGGCATCCCAAACTCCTGGTAGGGGTTCTCGATATCGTAATTTGGATCCGTGATCTGCCCGATCCAGATTCTCTCACTCATAACACTATTATCGCGAAAACACTAGGATTTATCTATGTCTTTTTCTATGAAAGTGAGAAAAGCGCCGAACCAAGGAAAAATGGGGAAATCCCGTTTTGGAAAACTTGAAAATCCATACTATTTCCCTTTACTTGCGCTTTGGCAAAGCCCCTAGAATATATAAAGAAAAGAAACCCATAGGAGTGAAATATGGCAAAGCACACGATCGAAAACAAAGAGATTGTCGTCGGCGCGGATTTCGCGGGCTTCCCTCTGAAGGAAGCGGTCTGCGATCATCTCCGGAGCCAAGGATGGAAGATCCTCGACCTTGGGGTCACGAAAGAAAGCGCCCAAGGCGACACCGAGCTCATGTTCCACCGCGTTGGTCTGCGCGTCGGTGCGGAAATCAGCGAAGGGAATTACGAACGAGGCCTTCTTTTCTGCGGTACCGGAATGGGCATCCATATCGCGGCAAGCAAATGCCCCCGCGTTCTCGCCGGAGTCGTCGAATCAGTTGTGTCTGCCAGAAGGGCAGCGACCGCCAATGGCGTAAACGTTCTTGCGATGGGCGCCTTCTACATCGGGCCCCAAAAAGCTTGCGACATGGTCGATGCCTATTTGTCTGCGACGCTCGGAAGTGATCAAACTTGGTGGAAAAATTTCTATCGCTATCACAAGATCGCGGTCGACGAGTTGACCGACTTCGATTACGAGGAATATAAACGCAACGGGTTCCATATTAAGCATTTGGATGATTGCGACATCGAGTTGAAGGAAAAGCCTGTCGACAAGTTCTATGTGAACTGATCCCATGAACGAAAAGCCCCGTTTCGGAATCCTCCCGTTTTGGAGTTGGAACGACGAACTCCACCTCGACGAGCTAAAAAATCAGATATCCTGGATGCACCAAAATGGCATCAGTGGGTTTTTCATGCATGCCCGAAGCGGTTTATCCACCCCTTATCTTGGGGAAGATTGGATGAACGCGGTCTCGTTTTGCGCGGATTTTGCCAAAAGCCTTGGCATGGATCCTTATGTCTATGATGAGAATGGTTGGCCAAGCGGGTTCGTCGGGGGAAAACTCTTGGAGGACCCGGAAAACCACGACCGTTTCCTCACCGCGTCCGAAGGACCTTATGACGAAAAAGCCATCGCGTCCTTTTCTTTGGAAGGGGAAAGCCTCCGTCGTGTCTTTTCAGGCGAGAAAGTCTTGAACGTTTATGAACATCTCTCGGCTTCGACCGCCGACGTATTGAACCCAAAAGTTGTCGATCAGTTTTTGGCGTTGACTCACGAACGCTATGACGCGGAAATCACGCCCCGAGTGAAAGGGTTTTTCACGGATGAACCCCAGTATTATCGCTATGGGGAACCCTATACTCCGGCCCTTGAGGGTTATTTCCGAGAGAAGCATGGAGAGGACGTGAAAGATGGCCTTGGTTTCCTGTTTTTAAAAAAACGGGGTTACGAGAAATTCCGCTATCGGTATTACCTCGGTCTGCAGCACCTTCTTCAAACGAACTATGGAAAGCGAATCTATTCCTGGTGCGTCGAGCGAGGCTATGAGTTCACGGGGCATTACATTGAGGAAACCTGTCTCTTTGGACAAATGTGGTGTTGTGGGGGCATCATGCCTTTGTATGAATACCAAACGATTCCCGGAATCGATGCTTTATCGAGATACGTCCCCGGTATTTTGTCCCCAAAGCAAGTAGGGTCTGTTGCCGCTCAACTGGGCAAAAAGCGGGTTCTAGCGGAAACTTACGCGGCGGCAGGATGGGATTTCTCTCCCTTGGAGGCAAAGCGAAACGTGGAAGCGATGATGGTCAATGGGGTCAACCTTCTTTGCCCGCATCTCGTCCCTTATTCGGAACGGGGCGATCGAAGCAGGGACTATCCGGCCCATTATTCCCCTTGGAATCCTTGGGTCAAAAAGAGATTCGGCGAGTTTTCCTCCTATTTCACCGAGCTCGGCCGAATTCTTTCCGAAAGCGAGGAAATCGTTTCGGTCGCGGTCCTGCACCCCATCCGGAGCTGCTATTTGACCTATTCTAGAACCCAATGCCCGGAGGATCCTTATTTCGGCACGCAATCCATCGAAGATCCCTTTCAGGCTTTGCTGAATCGGCTGACTGGGCTTCATCTCCCGTTTCATTTGTTGGACGAAACCCTTTTGGAAGAACATGGGCGCGTTGAAGATGGCCAGATCGTCCTTGGGAATTGCCGGTATTCCACGTTGATCGTGCCCTCGATTCTCACCCTATCTTCTTTTACGAAGGCTTGCATTGATTCTTTCTTAAGCCAAGGAGGCAGAATCCTTTTCACGGGGGAAATGC
This sequence comes from Caryophanales bacterium, assembly GCA_028726925.1. Lineage (GTDB taxonomy): Bacteria > Bacillota_I > Bacilli_A > RFN20 > CAG-826 > Alloenteromonas. The sequence continues at coordinate 24,820 of JAQYPI010000037.1, forward strand.
CTTCATATTTGGATGGGGAAAAACACGATTTTAGCTATTCCAGCAATACCACTTGGGAAGAAATCCTGGCACGGGAAGGATATCGGACCAACGAGAACCCAAATATTCGGCTAAGTCGGCGCAAGGACGAGAGAGGGCGCGAGTTTTTCTACGCGGTTGCGATATGGGGGGAAACGGAATTGCGCCTGGAGAAGGAAGGGTTCTCTTCCCTCGTTCGTTACGATCTCACCAGTGGAAAGAAGAAAGTCGTTTCTTCGCCTGTTATCCTGCGCGAAGGGGAAAGTTGCTTCCTCGCCTTTTCTAGGGAAGAGCCGGAGAAGGATGTCCCTCTTTCCAAACTGGCCCTCCCCGCGGTTTTCAATCTGGAGGAAGTCCCCGAGAATACCCTCGTGTTGGATCGCCCGTCATACTCGTGCGACGGAGCGCCCCTGAGCGCCTCGAAACATGTGCGCCTCATTCAAAGGGAATTGTTACAAAAGCGTTTTCGGGGAGAAGTTCGCCTCTGTTATGAATTCTTTTCACGGATTCCGCTTGAGGATTTCTTCATCGAATGTGAATCCTCTCGCGTGAAGGAAGTTTCTTTGAATGGTTTTCCGTGTCGATTCGTGTCCGAAAACCCGGATAATCGCGCCCGATCCCGATATTCTTCTGATACCGTCCTTCGCGTCGGGTCCAACCGCATCGACGTGACGCTTGACTATTTCCAGAACGACCACGTCTATGAGATTCTCTCGAAAGACGGCGTCACGGAAGGGGAAATCAATTGCCTGACCTTCGATTCCTCCGTGGAGCCGGTGTATCTAAAAGGCCGCTTTGGGGTGTTTGGCGAATTCCAAAAAGGAAACGCTCCCGACGTCATAAGCGGGAAAGGATTCTATCTGGACTCTCCGAGAACGACCATCCGATCGCTCGTGGAAGATGGTTTCCCGTTCTTCGCCGGGGATATTGTTCTAAAAGCCCCGCTGTTCGTTAACACGGTTTATCAGGAACTCGAGATCTCCAAACGGTTCCAATTGATTGACCTGTTCATTAACGATGAACACGTGGCTGCTTCGATGTTCGATCGGCGTTTCGACCTATCCCCTTACTTAAAAGAAGGGGAGAACGAATTGAAGGTCGTCCTGACGGTTTCTCGAAGAAACGAACTCGGCCCTTTCCACAGTCCTTCGGAGGAAGACATGGTGACTTCGCCCGAATCCTTCGAGGTTGGAAGCGAAGAGACGGACCCTTTCTATCATTTCGTTTCAACGATTCTTTAGGCGTTCCCTTGCCATTCTTAGTCCGTTATTCTAGAAAAAAAGGAAGCCCGCCTTTTCATTCTCCGCAACACATATCAAGAACGGCTTCCCAATAAGCCATATGATTCTCGCCGGAAAGGGCGATCGCATGCAGGAATGGAAGAGAAGCGTTCAAAACGTCGTGAGCTATATCGATGAAAGGATTCGCCGCGGGGATTTCGCGCACCTATCTCTAAGCGAAATGGCCAAGCGCTTTTCCTATTCGCCCTTTTACCTGTCGCGCGTATTCTCTTCGGCCTCGGGCATGCAACTCCGTCATTACGTCCAAGGGAGGGCGCTTGCCTTCGCGGCCATCGAGATTCGAGATGCCCGGGATTCGATTCTCTCGGTGGCCCTTCGCTATGGTTTTCAAAGCCACGAAGCATTCACCCGAGCCTTCAAAAGGGCGTATGGATTAACCCCGTCGGAGTACCGAAAAACGAAAGTGCCTTTGGTCCTTCGCACCGCGATCCGTCCTTTCGATTGCTATCTAATGGAGGAAAGAATCATGGTCGATCAAAAGGAAAGTAAAGGGGGCGTCCAATCGTATTTCATTCGGATGCCCGCACATAAGTTTCTGCACATCCGGAATTACGAGAGTATCGGATATTGGGATTTTTGGCAAAAACAATCCTTAATCAAAGGCCAGGATTGCGAGACGATCTGTGGCTTGCTTTCGAGCATCCCTGGGAACCTCGACAATCACGGCGGCGAGGAATCCGATGCCTCTTCCGGCCAGCTCATGGCCTGGATCAACGCCCCGACTGGCCGTATTTGCTCTTGGGGAATTCCCCTCGCCGAGGCGTATGGGGTTCGTTTGCCCGCGGATTATGACGGTCCCGTCCCGGAACAAATGATGCTCATGGACGTCCCGGAAGGGGAATATGTCGTCTTCGAACACGGGCCTTTCGATTTCGAGACGGAAAGCGAGAGTGTGGAGGCCAAAGTCGAGAAAGCGATGAAGGAATTCGACTACGCTTCGAAGGGATATGAACTCGACCTTACCCCGGAACGCGTGTTCTATTTCTATCACGATTGCAGCCGTTTCTTTAAGTACGTGCGTCCGGTCAAGCGCGTGGACAAATAAACTCTCGCCATCGATAAAGAGGGGATGCCTTGGCTATTTCCAAGAAATCCCCTTTTTTGGATTGCAAAAACTGTTTTACAATACAGGGCGTATGAATTTAACCCCAGATAATCCGTTGTTCTGGTTCTTGGTCCTAGCGGGCCTTGGCCTCTTTTTGTTCGGTATCACCTCCATTTCCCGCGTCATCAAGAGGATGGCGGAAGGCGGCCTTCAGAAAATCATGAACAAGTGCCTGGGGAATCGCTTCACCGGGTTCTTGATGGGCACCCTCTTCACGGCTCTCATCCAGTCGAGCAGCGGTACGACTGCCCTCACGATTGGCATGGTTCGCGCGGGCGTCTTGACGTTCGTCTCGGCCGCCTCGATCATCATTGGTGCGAACGTCGGTACCACCATCACGTCGTTCGTCATCTCGATCCCCATCGCCGAATATCTTTCCATCTGCGTTTTGATCGGCGGCTTCATCGTCTTGGTGGCTACCAGAAGGAAATACCAAAACGTTGGTGACTTGCTGTTTGCCATCGGGTGCATCTTCCTAGGCCTTTGGATCATGGCGTCCAACCTTAAACAGCTCGCGGCTTACGATGAATTCCGCGCCATCATGACCTTCCTTACCCAAAATCCTTGGCTCGGCCTCATCGTCGGCACGATCTTGACCGCGGCGATGCAGTCTTCAAGCGCCGTCATCGGCGTCGTGCAAAGCCTTTACGCCGCCGCGATCGCGGCATCGATCGCCGCGGGGACTCCTTCCGACATCACACTCTTCGGCGTCCTCCCGATCCTATTCGGGGCCAATATCGGTACGACGATCACCGCGCTCATTTCCTCCATCGGCGGCACCAAAGACGCGAAACGCGCCGCTGTCTTCCACTTGATTTACAACCTCTCCGGTGCCCTCCTATTCATGGGCATCCTATTTATCCCTCCCATCCGTTCTTGGGTCAGCAGCTCCGGCAGCTGGACCCTTTCCCCGGCTCTCCAAATCGCGTTCTCCCATCTTACGTTTAACGTCGTTACCGCCCTCTTGTTCTTGGCCATTCTCAAGCCGGTTTGCCATCTGGTGGAAAAGATGATCCCTGGCTCAGATCGCGTCAGTTCCTCGATCGTGATTCGCGAATTGGATTCCAAAGTCATGGCTTCGTTCCCGTCTGAAGGCATCGCCCTTGGCAAAGAGCAAGTGGTTTCCATGTTTGAATATGGAAAACTCATGTTCGAGACCATTGGGGAATACCTGAATTCGGGAAAACCCGCGGACGCGGAATTCGTTCACGACATCGAAAGAAACATCGATAAGATCGACCGGCAGATGAACGATTACCTCCTGGTCGCGGACAAGGGCGAAATGAGCCCTTCGGACGTTACGATGCTCACCCGCACGCTTCGGGCTTGCAAAGACATCGAGAGAATCGGCGATTACGGCGAAAATCTCATCACCTTCTTCGAGAATGCTGCCGAACGAAAACAACCGCTCACGGGGTCCACGAAAGACATCGTGGTCAAAGCCAACCAAGACGCGATCGCCTTGATTACCAAAACGATTGAAGCGTTCAAAACCGACAACCGTTCCGCTGCCCTTTCCATCATCAAGGAAAGGCGCGCGCTCAATTCTTCGCTGGATGATCGCATCGAGCACTTCTTCAACGATATCCCATCCGGGGCGGAATCCAACCGCGAATACGTCGAGCTCATCTTCGTGGATATCATCAATTGCTACCAGAGGGTCTATTCCCACTGCTCCAACATCGCGAAGCTTTACGGAACCGACAAAAAGTACAATTTCGACTTCGAGAAAGAAACCAAGCTTGAGAACATGAACTATCGCTATTGATGGGCCCGTTCCCATTCCTTATGCCCTGTGCCATAATTTTCCCATGACCGAAAAAGAAAAAATGCTTTCCGGCGCGCTCTATAGTCCAGCTGACCCCGAGCTTGCGCGGCCTCACAAAGAAGCCATCCGCCTCGCGGACGCTTATAACCGCCTTCCTAGCGAGCAAACCGAAGCGCGCGAGGAAATCCTCCATCGCCTGTTTCCGCACGCGGGAAAGGGCCTTGTGATGGAAGGAACCGTCCATGCGGATTACGGCATCAACACCTACATGGGGGAAGAATGCTTTTTTAATTTCGATACCGTGATTTTGGACTGCTGCCCCGTCCATATCGGAGACCGTTTGATGGCAGGTCCCGGAACGCAGATTGTGACCCCCATCCATCCCCTTTTGGCGGAGGAACGCCGCATCCAGGATTACCCGGATGGTCGTCATGATCTGGAATATGCTCAACCGATCGAAATCGGAAACGACGTTTGGCTCGCGACGCGCGTCACCGTCTGCGGAGGCGCCAAGATTGGAGATGGGGCCGTGATTGGCGCAGGCTCCGTCGTCCTCGGGAAGATCCCTCCTTATACCTTCGCCGCAGGTGTGCCGGCCAAAGTAATTCGCAAATTGACGGAGAAGGATTCCGTCTATCAAAAATAAAGGGGGCGTGTATGGATTTTTCGGGTTGGGAAAAACTTTCGCTGGTCGATTTCGACCATAGATTGACGACGACCCTCTTCATGGCGGGTTGCCCTTTCCGCTGCCCTTTTTGCCATAACAGCGATCTCGTCCTTCGCCCAGGGGAAGCCCCGACGATTCCGTGGGATGAGATTCTCGCTTATCTACAAAAGCGAAGGAAGATGCTCGATGCCGTCTGCGTGACGGGCGGGGAACCGACTTTGATGCCGGACTTGAAGGACAAGCTTCGCGACATCAAAAAATTAGGATATCTCGTGAAGCTCGATAGCAATGGGTGGAATCCATTCGTCTTGGAGGAATTAATTAAGGAAGGCCTCGTCGATTACGTGGCGATGGACATCAAAAATAGCCCAAACCGTTATGAGAGAACGGCCGGGGTTCCCGTGAATTTGGATACCATTTCCCACTCGATCCGCCTCTTGATGGAATCCGGGATCGATTATGAGTTCCGCACGACCATCATCGAAGAATTCCATGACGACCAAAGCATGGCCGAGATTGGCCCGTGGATCGCGGGGGCAAAGCGTTATTTCCTCCAACGCTACATCGATAACGAACATTGCATCGAGCATGGCCTTCATATGGTCCAAAAAGAAAAAGCAGAGGGGTTCTTGAAGGTTTTGGAACCTTTTGTGCCCTCTGCTAAGCTGCGCGATTACGATTAACGAGCCAAATCGAGATAACGAAGCGCGCTCATCGCGGCATTCGCCCCGTCCCCGATCGCGGTGGCGACTTGGCGAACGGATTTGACGCGGCAATCCCCGGCGGCGAAGATGCCGTCGGTTTTTGTTTTCCCGTTTTCATCCGCGACGATGAAACCTTTCTCGAGATCGACCCAAGGATGGAACCTTTCGCAGTCCGGAATCTGCCCGATGGCGATGAAGCAACCTTTGCAAGGGATCGTCTTGACTTCGTTCGTCTGGGTGTTTTGGAACGTGACCCCAGTCAATTCGTGGTCCCCTTCGAAGGAAAGGGATTTCCATTCGTGGATCGCGTGAACGTTCTCGATTTCCGAGAGCCTTTCCACAAGAATGGGGTCCGCGAAATAACGGTCGAAGAGGGTGACGATTTCGACGTGATGGCAAATCGCAGATAGAGAAATCGCGTATTGAAGGGCGCTATTGGCATCCCCAATGATGACGAC
>JAQYPI010000038.1 GCA_028726925.1 Caryophanales bacterium
CCAAGCAAGCCCACGACGGAAGAATACTCTTTGAAGGCGCCAATAAAGCTTGTGACCGTGATGTAGAGGATTTGTGGAGAAAGCAAAGGCACCGTAACTTTCCAGGTGGTTTTCAGACGACCCGCCCCATCGATTTTTGCCGCTTCATAATACTGGCGATCGATGCCTTCGAGACCGGAGAGGAAAATGAGAATCTTATAGGGTAACGCGGACCAAATGACATAAAGACACAAGACGAACATCGTGCTTTCCCACGTCGCGGCGTTGTCCGTGAGCCACGCGGTGCTGAGGCCGAAAAGACGATTCCAGATTCCGAATTGGGAGAAAAGCAAGGAGAAAACCATGCCGACGGCAATCACGTTCGTGACGTAAGGCATGAAGAAAACGGTTTGGAAGAATTTCTTGAACGGCTTGATGGAGTGGATGAGGATGGCAATCAGCAAGGAAAGGATGACGGAGATGGGGACGGTCACGAACGTGATGAACATCGTGTTCCAAAAAGCGCTGTGCTCGGCGGGATTCAAAGAGAAGAACTCTTTGTAGAAAACGCCGCTCCCCTCATAACGCTCGGCAAGGCCTAGAACATATTGATAGTTGTATAGGGTGAATCCATTATTCTCGCCGGTGACGTTGTTGTAATCCTTCAAAAAGGAAGCAACAAGGGTCGAGATGATGGGATAGAACGTGAAAATGGCCATCAACACCAAGACGGGTGCGAGATAGAGCCAAGCTTTCCACTGATTCTTCTTATCCATGGATCATAAGGGAATCCTTTTCCCGGTCTCCTTGTCGAAAAGATAGATCTTGGTGGGCTTGATGGCGAAGCGATGACGGCCGTTTTCGATCTCAATGTCGCTATCGATGATGGCCTTCCCGAGGGTTTGCTCGCCAAGCGGGGAAGAAAAGATGAGGGTCGTGTCTCTCCCTTGGGTCAGGACGTCTTGAACGTCCACGGTGAAAACGAGGTCTTTTTTCTTGGGAAGCGGGAGGAAACCTTCCGGGCGAATCCCGACGAGGACATCCTGGTTCTCAAGGGTCTTCGGCGTTTCCAAAACGGGCTCTTCTCCCAAGAGCAGGAATCCATCTTTGATCGTTCCGCGGAAAACATTGATCGGAGGGGTTCCGAGGAATTTGGCGACGAAAAGGCAATTGGGGTCCCGGTAGATTTCCTGCGGCTTGCCAATTTGGCGTTCCTCACCGTTCTCCATCACGCAGATGCGGTCGCAGATGGACATTGCTTCTTCTTGGTCGTGGGTGACGAAGACCGTCGTGATTTTGGTGGCTTGCTGAACTCGCCGAATCTCTTCGCGCGTTTGGATGCGAAGGCGGGCATCGAGATTGGAAAAAGGTTCGTCCAAAAGAAGAACCCGAGGGCGTTTCACGAGGGCTCTCGCGATTGCGACGCGTTGCTGCTGGCCTCCCGAGAGCTCGCTAGGCTTGCGGCCGAGATAATCCTCGATTTGGACGAGTTTGGCGGTTTCTCTCACCAAGGTGTCGCGTTCGTCTTTGGTCAAGCGGCGATGAATCGTGGTTGCCTGGCCATCGCGAAGCAGGATGTAATCATCCCCGACGGCGAAACCCTTATTTTTCCAATCCTGAAGTTTCTTCGCCTTTCTCTCTTTGGACAAAGAAAGGAGAAGTTGAAGGGAATTCGCATACCCTTCCTCGCTCTTTTTGATTTTGGACACGATTTCCTTCGCCAAAGAGGGCGTGATGCGGAAGGCGCGGATGAGTTCTTCAATGGCGGTATCGTTTCCGCGTTTCCCCGCTCCTTTTTCCAAACAGGCGATAAGCGTATCTTGCTGGAGAAGGACCTCCTGCAGGACGTCTTCGTATTCGACGTCGTGGGCTTTTTGCTCCTCTTCGATGACGAGATTCGTCAAAGGGAATTCCACGTTCTTATAGACCGTCATGTGAGGATAAAGGGCGTAGTTTTGGAACACGAGACCGATGCCTCGTTTTTCCGGATCCAAGTGGGTCACGTCGTCCTCGTCGAAATAGATGAAACCAGACGTGGGATCCTTGAGGCCGGCAATCATGTAAAGCGTGGTGCTCTTGCCGCATCCGGAAGGGCCAAGAAGCCCCATCAGTTCTCCATCTTTGATGACGAGATCCAAGTCCGATACGGCTTTTGTGGGCTTCCCATCCTTATCTCTTGAGGGAAATTCCTTGTTCAAATGCTCGATGCGTATTTCCATAATTGATGGTATCCATTATATGCGCGCGCCAAGGATTTCTTAGTCTTTTTTGCACTCATAGGCCGCGAATTCAATCGCGTTTTTGAAGATCCTTCGTTCTTGATCGTCAACGGGATACACTCCGATGACGTATTGGTCGACCCCTTGACGGTCCTTTCGCAGGATTTGCATGGTCAAAGTGATCCCGAGGGGAAGGAGGAACGCGAGAATCGAGCCCCAAAAAAGGAAAACAAACTGGAAGAGCCAAAGCAAAAGTTGCTTTTTCCAGGAAACCGAGAACCCGTTTTTGCCGACGGAAGAGAGGTGCGCGAGTTTCATCCCGATCGTTTTCTTGCCTCGGGAGAAAGACAAGGGGATGGCTAAATATACGATGGCGTGAGCCAGACTAAAAGCTATCCCCGCGGCGGATAATTCCATGAACAAAAGGAACCGGGTGGCCTCCGAATACTCGGGGATACGTTCCAAATAGCCGAGCGCCTCGGTTTGGTAATTGTCTTCGAAAAACGTCAAGTATGTCTCGTCATAATCGGGGTTTGAATAGAGACGATTTCCCTCGTCGTCGAAAAGCGAAAGCCCGTTCACGTTATACGCCTGCTTTTCCCTTTGATAGGCGTTTGCCCCGTCTTGGATCGAATGTTCGGGAAGAAAAACCCCATAGAAGAAATCAAGCGCTTCCTCGTAAGCAACCCCCTTTTCCTTTTTGGTGATGTCTTGACTTTGTAGATAATCGCTTAGCAAGACGACTCCTTCTTCATCTGGGACATAGAGCTTCGAATCTTTCTGAATCGTCTCTCGTTCCGCGATGGTATCCTGGAAGGGAGGCGTGGCTTTCAAGATGCTATGAGCGCCGAAAAGAAGGGCGCTTCCTAAAAGAAAAAGCAAAAGCAAATCAAGGAACGAGGAAAAGAAAATCCTCGAAAAGAGCGGGGTTTGGTAGGTGAGTTCCTTGGTTTCCTCATTCATGGGAGACCCCCTTCTGGACGAGGTAAAGATGGGCAAGGCGTTCCAACGCGCTTCTTTTTTCTTGGAAAAAGGAAGGCAACTCGTTGAGGCAAACGAGAGCGAGGGAAAAACAGGCGAAGTCGAAGAGGGAGAGCGGCCCCAAAAGAGGGGAGAAGGGGGAGGCAAGACCGAAAGAGAAGAAACTAGGCAGGAGAGCAACAAGCGGGAGGAGAAGGAGAGAGGGCAAGAAGAGCGTCAGCAAATCGCCTGTGCGAGGCGTGTTCCCGTTTTGGGGGACGAATCGAAGTTTTAACGCTCTTGCTCCAAGAGTTCTGCCATCCGCGCACAAAGGAATGACCAACTGGAAAGCGACAAGGGAAAGGAAGGAGCATGCCAGAACCGAAAGGGTGAGCGCCCGTTCGATGGAAACGGCGATCCGTTGCTGCTTGCCGAGAAGCTCCACGTAAGGGAGATAATGGGTGGATAGATCCTTTACGCAATCGCTGAGCAAGGCGACATAAAGATGGAGGAACGCTTCTTTCGCTTTCGCCCCTTTTTGATAGGATTCGTCGCGAATGCCCTCATCAATCGTCTTGGCACATTCCAAGTCGAAAAACGGATAGCCATCGGAAACAAATGAAACGTCCTTGGAAGAAAATAAGCGAGAACGGTAGGCGCTTTCGCCATAGTCTCCCGGTTCGTCATAGGAAGAAAGGCGCGCCGGTTTGAAGGAAGCGAGATATTGGAACACGCGATCGTTGCTTTCGCTTGCAGGAATGACGGAATCGTAAAGGGAGGCGAGGTCATTCTCCGGCAAACCGCCTTCAAGAAGACTAGCCTTGGTCAGAGAAAGCAAATGGTCGTTGGCTAGATCATTGAACGATGAAAGGCCTCCCCCCTCGGTGAAGGTATTCAAATAGGATGCTTCGATGATCGTCCCCATGTCCTTTTGAACGTTGGCCAAGGACGAGATTTCTTGCCGTACCGAAGGGAAACTCTGCGCGATGGGTGTGCCCAAAAGGGACAAAAAGCAAGAACCCGCGGAAGCGATGAGGAAATCAAGGAGAAAGAGGGAAAGCCTCTTCCCCCGTTTTGGGCTCAGAGTTTCTTCAGCCATTCGCCAATCTCCGCATAGTCATCGACCCAAACGATGATCAGATCGAAGGAGAAGAAATAGGAAGCGATCGTCTCGAACGCTTTTTCTTCGTATCCTTCTTCCTTTTTCATGAAGATGAAGTTGAATTTCAAGTAGTTCTGGGCCAATTCCAACAAACGTTTCATGTCGGGGTCGGTCAAGGAAATCCCAAGGAAAAAGCACACGTTGAATTTGAAATCGTGAAGTTGTTTCGCGACGTTCCAAGAATAGGGATTGTTATAGAGGTAGTAGTAGTCCGATTCCGTGAAAATCAAGGAATCCGTGAATTTCCTTTGGTCGTATCGTTCGTAAGGCAACAAACCGTGCACGTGATAGATGGTCGCGACGGCGTTCTTGACCGAAAAAGAATTGTCGTCATAGACGGTGCAATAAAGAAGCTTCCTTTTTTTGCAAAGGTACTCAAGGTTCGTGTCGTAGTTATAGGTGATGACCGAGGTTCCCGGATGGGCTTCGAGAAAGTCAACGCATTTATAGAGGGTGCTATTTGGGTCGTTGAAGGATCTCGCTTCCTCGAATTCGTAAAGCTCATGGGCCAAAGCCTTGTAAACATGGAACGTGCTGCTTCGGTAGAGAGAGGGCGAAGTCAGGAGGTCTTTTCCGGCGTAATGATGCACCTCCGCCTCGTCTTCTTCCGAGCCGCCATAGTAAGTAGAGTTCAGGGAAGTGACGAGCTCGGTCCAATTCTTGGCCCCGTAGTCCTTGTTGATGCCGGCGCCCATGACGAGATCGATGGGGAGTTTCGAAACGAAGAGCCTCATGAGCCAAAGCAAAAAGGGCTCATTCTTTTGGCTATCGTCTTTCCGGGCCAAGATGCGATTGATGAAGCTTTGTTCCCCTTGGCCTTCGAAATGCAAATTGAAGGGCTTTCCTTCGAGAATGCCGGTCGCGACAAAATCCGAGTTCGAAAAATAAGCGTGGAATGCTTGCTTGGGCACATAAAGGTCGGCGGTGCGTTTTTTCGAAATCGCGAAAAGGTTGATCTCCCCCGGTTTATCGACCGCTTCAAAATCGACGCGGGCGGTGGAGGAGAAGATGTGGATTGCGTATTTGTGGACGTCTGATCCCTTTCCGACGATCGCCTTGAAGTTGCATGTGGGGTCGAAATGGAAACCAAAGGAGCGAAGAATCACCTCGTCATGTCGGACCCCCGCGAGGTAAAAAAGATACAGCAGGAGAAACAGGGCTTTTTTCTCCATGGCATAGGATTCTTTTTGAACGCGATTCATGGGCATTACCAGCGCACTAATCCTAGGGAAAAGGGGCTGGAAAGTCAAAGACTACCAAAGGTAACCCCAGAAGAAACCGCTTCGCGAAAGAAAAAGATTTCACACGACAAGGGGTTGCATTATACTTGCCGCATGAAAAAATCGACTGGAAGCGATACGCCCTTCCTTGACGCCCTTGCCCAATATGTGAAACAAGAGGTCTCCCCCTTCGATGTTCCCGGGCATCACATGGGAAACTTGGACAATCGCGCGACCGAAGTTTTCGGCAAGCGGGTTTACCGCTGCGACCTGAATGCCCCCATTGGGCTCGATAACCTCGCTCATCCTTCCTCCGTCCTTTTGGAGTCGGAACGCATGACGGCTCGCGTTTGTCACGCGGATGAAGCTTTTTATCTGATCGACGGGACCTCCAGCGGCATCATCGCCATGTTCCTCACCGCTGTGAAAGCGGGCGAAAAGGTCATCCTGCCTCGCAACGTCCACAAATCCATCATCAGCGCTCTTATTTTGTGTGGCGCTGTTCCCGTTTATGTCGCCCCGGAAATCGACGAGGATCTCGGCATCGCGAACCAACCCTCGATGGATACCTGGAAAAAAGCGATTCTTAGGAACAGTTCCGCCAAGGCGATATTCGTGATCAACCCGACGTATTTCGGGTCAGTGGGTCCGTTGAAGGAATTGACGGATTTTGCCCACGAACATGGGATGGCCGTTCTTGTCGACGAGGCCCATGGGGCGCATTACTATTTTCACGTTGATGGGGCTCCCCAAAGCGCCATGGACGCCGGGGCCGATCTCTCCAGCGTTTCCTTTCACAAAACCGCGGGCAGCTTGACTCAAAGCTCGGTTTTGCTTTTGAAGGGAAACCGTTTCACGCGCGACGAAATCCAGACGTCGCTCAACATCATCAATACGACCTCCCCTTCTTCGTTGCTCATCGGTTCTTTGGAAGGCGCCGCCTCGTTCATGGGGAGCGACGAAGGCAGAGAAAGGATGCGGGAAGTGTATGAACTCGCGGATTATGCGGAACAGGAGATTCGTTCCATTCCTGGCTTTTCGGTAGCGGGGAAAGAGCATTTCGAGGCCCATGGGTCCTATATCTTTGACCGAACCAAGCTCGTCATCGCCCTCGACAAGATGAAGATCGATGGCTTTACCGCCTATCGTGAACTCAAGAAAACGGTGAATGTCCAAATGGAACTCGCTGAGCCTTTCGCCATCCTTGGCATCCTCGCCTTGGGGACAAAAAAAGAACACATCGATCGCCTGGTGAAGGGTCTTCGACAGCTTTCGGCCCGCTACTACGATGAAAGACTCGGGAAGCACGAAAGGCCGGCGAACGCCGGTTATCCTTTCTCGTTGGCTCGGCCGCGCGTCGCGTTCAACGCCCCCGGAAAGGTCGTGGCTTTGGAGAATCTTGAGGGCGAGATTTCCAGAGAACAGGTCATGATGTATCCTCCTGGAATCCCCCTTATCGTCCCGGGAGAGGTTTGGACTCGGAACACGGTTGAGGAGGTGCGCCGCATCGAAAGATCGGGCGGCGTCTTGATCTCTTCGCATAACGATGGATTCGAGATCATCGATCGAACGAAATGGAAACGCTATTTCGTTTACGAGAAAAAATTGGTCGATTATCTGGAAAAGCGGAAGACGTATCCTTTGAACGATGGTTTCACTTTGCCTTTTGAAGGCAACAAGCACGAAAGAACCTTTGTTTTGATGCCCTTCCGAAAAGACACGTGGAGAAACGGGGCCTTGCCCGCCCGCGAGGCATTCAAACAAGTGATTGCCGCTATCGCGGAACACGAACCCGTCACGGTGGGCATCCATCCGCGCTATTTCAAGGAAGTTTCCCCGATGTTCGACGGGATGAAGAACGTGGAACTTCTTCCGATTCGTTATAACGATTCGTGGGCGCGGGACAACCTTCCTCTCTTCGTGAGCAACGGCAAAGCGGTCCGCGCCGTCGATTTCCGGTTCAATGCTTGGGGCGGCGAGGTCGATGGCCTTTATCGGAATTACGCGGATGACGATCGCATTTCGTCCATCCTCGCGAAAAAGATGAAGCTCGTTTCCTATCGTCATCCTTCTTTCGTCTTGGAAGGCGGCTCGATCGCCACGGACGGGGAAGGGACGCTGCTTACGACAGAAGCCTGTCTTCTCTCCGCCGGTAGGAATCCCAATTGCTCCAAAGAAGAAATCGAGGATACCCTCAAAGAATATCTTGGCGTGGAAAAGGTCCTTTGGCTTCCTTACGGCATTTACGAAGACGAGACAAACGAGCACGTTGACAACATGGTCGCGTTCGTAAGACCGGGCGAAGTCGTCATGGCTTGGACCAATGACAAGAGCGATCATCAATACGATTACTGCCAAGCGACGTATCGGGCTTTGAAAAAAGCAACGGATGCCAAGGGGCGATCGCTCGTGATTCATAAATGCCCGGTTCCAAGCCCCGCCTTGACGTTGACGGAGGCGGAAGCGAAGGGTCTTGGAAAGAGCTCAACGACCCTGGATTTGCGGAATAGCGGTCGACGTCTTGCCGCGTCCTATATCAATTTCTATCTTGGGGAAACGTTCGTGATTCTCCCCGCTTTTGGAGTCAAGGAGGACGCGGAAGCCCTTAAGATCATGACGAGGCTTTTCCCCACGCGGAAGATCCACCAAGTTTACACGAGGGAAATCTTGTTGGGCGGTGGAAACATTCATTGCATCACGATGAACATGCCATATCTTGGAGGTCAAAATCTATGAAAACTACCGTTGCAGCCTTGCAGTTTTCCATGTCGGATAAATACGAGGAAAACATCGCAAAAGCCGACTCGATGATTGAAAAAGCCGCCAAAGAAGGCGCGCAAATCATCCTTTTGCCGGAACTTTTTGAGAGGTTCTATTTTTGCCAAATCGAAGACTATGGGCATTTCTCTTTTGCAGAGGAATTCGAAACCTCCAAGACCATCGCCCATTTCCGGGAAATCGCGAAAAGGCTGAGCGTCGTTTTGCCGGTTTCCTATTTTGAGAAAGCCGGGAATGTCTTCTTCAATTCCATCGCCATCATCGACGCGGATGGGACGGTTCTGGGACAATACCGGAAATCACACATCCCGACCGGCCAGTGCTACGAAGAGAAATTCTATTTCACCCCGGGTGACACGGGCTTCCGCGTTTGGAAGACGCGTTTCGGGGTCATCGGAGTCGGGATTTGCTGGGACCAATGGTTCCCGGAGACCGCCCGTTCCCTCGCCTTGCTCGGCGCTCAGATCCTATTCTTCCCGACCGCGATCGGGAGCGAACCCGTTTTGCCGAAGGATTCCAAGAACCATTGGCAAAATGTCATGAGGGGTCATGCCGCGGCCAACATCATGCCGGTCGTTGCCTCCAATCGCATCGGCACAGAAACGTTTGGATCCTCGTCCATGACCTTCTATGGCTCAAGTTTCATCTCGGACCAACATGGCGAACTTGTCGCGGAACTAGGACGAGAGGAAGAAGGGATTCTCGTTCGAAGTTTCGATTTGGGCGCCATCGACGAAGAGCGTCGCGATTGGGGCGTCTTCCGCGATCGGCGCGTCGATCTTTACGACACGCTCTTGCGTTTGTAAACGAATTTTCTCTTGATAATTTTTGTTTTTGATACGCGAAAGCGCTTTTCAGATTCTGGTTGATACATAGTAAACGTTTTGCAAAAAACCGTTGTTTCTTGCTTGGCAGGGGAGCACAATACAAAGATTTATGAATCAAAAACGAATGGGCGTCCTCGCTATTTTCGTTTTTTGGTAGCCTTTCAGTATCCTATGTTCAAGGGCGGGCTGCAAATGTTTTTTTCCTGAAATCGCTTTCTTTCAATTCCTTGTTTTCCCTTGTTACCGGCATGATTAAGGTTAATACGGACATGGTCCATTTGATTGATTCTGAAAAAGGAGAAACCATGAAAAAATCAAAGTTCGTTGCCGTCGCTGTCCTTTCTGTCCTAGCCGTTGGTGCGGGAACCCTTGCTTCTTGTGGGGGTGAAACGGAAGACAACATCATCAACATCCAATTCGTTCCCTCGAACGACCCGACCAAGCTTGCCACGCTTGCCAAGCACATGGAGCCGATGCTTCACGAAATCGAGCCGAATTACGAATTCAAGATCACGACTGGCACCACCTATGCCGCGACGACCACGGCCATGCTCGCCGACCAAGTCGACATCGGCTTCCTCACCGCTTCCGGATATGCCGAAGTCACCCTCAAGAACCCGGGCAAAGTCGAAGTCCTCATGACTTCCGTCCGCGATGGATACAAAGTCCAGGAAGATTACAAGACCGAAGGTGAGCAACGCGCTGCGATGAACGGCGAAGTCGCCGGTTACGAATACCTTGGCCAGCAGTCCGAATCCAAAGTCAATTGGTACACCTCCCAGCTTGTCGTCGCCAACCAGTATTACGTTGACGCGAACGAAGACGGCAAGATCGACATTCTCGATATGGCTGGCCTCACCGTGGGCCGTATGGGCTCCACCTCCGGCGCCGGCTACCTCCGCCCGCTCAAATACCTCCACGACCACGGCATGGAAATGGTCGATGAGATCACCGATGCCACCAAGCAGATCAAAGGCATCGACTATGGCAGCGCCGGCTATAGCGCCGCTTGCCAGGCCATGATGGATGGCGCTGTCGCCGGTTTCTGGGGCTACACCGATGTTCGTTACTCCAACTTCTATTCCAAGACGGATAGCGAGCACTATCAGGACAAGAAGCTCTTCACGGATTACAAGGTCATCGCGATCACTGACGGCATCTACAACGATACCATCTCGGCCCGCTCAAACCTCTCCGACGCGAAGAAGGAAGCCGTCAAGCATGCCTTCAAAGAGCTCGTCAAGGATGGCAGCAAGGACGAAGAAGGCACCGGCGCCTATTACCTCTACAACCTCTATTCCCACACCGGCTATACCGATGCTAAGGATAGTGATTTCCAGGGCGAGCGCGACTTCTATCAGTTCTGCGTCGACAACGGCATCATCAAGTAATTAACGATACGACCCAAGAAGGGGAGTCTGGAAATTCCGGCTCCCCTTTTGCCCGATATATAGATGGCAAAGAAACGGAGAATCCCATGATCCAATTCGACCATGTTTCCAAAACGTATCCCAATGGATACCAGGCCTTAAAAGACGTGAATCTAACCATTAACGACGGTGATTTCGTTTGCATTATCGGCCTTTCCGGCGCGGGCAAATCCACCTTGATTCGCACCATCAACAAGATGCACCCGGTTACCGAGGGGAAACTATTGGTCCAGGGCGAGGACATCGGCGAAGCCAACGGGAAGAAGCTTCGCGCGATTCGTCGCCGCATCGGCATGATTTTCCAGTCGTTCAATTTGGTGAAGCGCTCGACCGTTTACAAAAATGTTTTGTCCGGCCGAGTCGGTTACCACAATACGCTCGAGTGTTTGTTTGGCATCTATACGAAAGAAGAAAAAATGCTTGCCCTTCAATGCTTGGACAAGCTTGGAATCCTCGACAAAGCTTATGTTCGCGCGGACCAACTTTCCGGCGGTCAGCAACAACGCGTCGCCTTGGCGCGAGCCCTTTGCCAACGCCCTGAAATCATTTTGGCCGATGAGCCCGTTGCATCCCTGGACCCCGTCACGACCATCTCCGTCATGGACGACTTCGCCCGCATCAACCGGGAAGGGATCACGATCGTCGCGAACATGCACCACGTTGATCTCGCGGTCAAATACGCGACCCGCATCATCGGAATCCGCGCTGGAGAGGTTGTCTTCGATGGACCGAAAGAAGAAGTGACCGACGAAGTTCTCATGCAGATTTATGGCAGGGCTTTGAAACGCGAAGAGAATTTGGGGGTTGCCGATGCGAAATGAAAAAATGAGCGCGTTTTGGCATCGCCTTCGCTACAAAACCGTCGTGGTGGAAGAAGACGAGAATGGCGCTCCCACCAAAACCATCGAGAAGAAGATTCGCTTCAACTGGCTTTGGGCATTGGTTGTCCTCGCCATTTTCGGCCTTTGCTGGATCTTTGTTCCGATTCCAAACAAGATTCGGTTCGATCAGATTTCCACAATTTTCTCCCAGTTATTCACCCCATCCCCTTGGTCTTTGAAAACCACGGAAGGGTGGTGGAATTACCTTTGGTTTACCGCTTGCAGAAAGATTTGGGAAACGGTTGAGATGGTTTGGATCGCGACCGTCCTTGGCACCTTGCTCGCTGTCCCGTTCTATCTTTTGGCCTCCCATAACGTCTGTACTTCCCGTCCGGTGAATGTCGTCCTGCGCGTCATCATCAACATCATTCGCACGATACCGACCTTCGTTCTCGCGATCATCGGGGCCATCTTCTTTGGCTATTCGTCGACCGCCGGCATTTTCGCGATGACGGTTTTCACGTTCG
>JAQYPI010000039.1 GCA_028726925.1 Caryophanales bacterium
GTCATGAACGAGGAAATCGACATGATGCGCACCGCGGCGATGAACTCGATTCTGACGAGGCGCGACACGATCGTCGTTTGCTCGGTCGCCGCAATCTATGGGCTGAGCGACCCCGCCGAATACAAGGGCCTCATTTTCGAGATCCGACAAGGAGAAACCCTGGATCGAAAAGCGCTTTTCGCGCAGCTTTTGGAAGCCCAATACTCGAGAAACAACCTCGAACTCAAGCCCGGCACCTTCCGGGTCCATGGGGACGTCATCGACATCGCCCCCGCCACTCATGATTATTACATTCGCCTCGATTGCTTTGGGGACGAAGTCGAATCCATCAAGCAAATCGACTGCGTGACCGGCGAAGTGCAGAGGACTTATGCGACGTATCCCATCTTCCCCGCTTACGACCACGCCTCGACCCGGAAACGCATCGAGGCGGCTTGCGTCACCATCCGGCAAGAATTGGAAGAACGTCTCGCCTATTTCCGCTCTCAAGGCAAGCTTTTGGAAGCGGAACGTTTGGAGATGCGCACCCGTCAGGACATGGAATCCATGCTGGAATTCGGCCGTTGCCCCGGTATCGAGAACTATTCCAGACATATCGACCAACGAAAACCGGGGGAACGCCCCTTCTGCCTTTTGGACTACATGCCCAAGGATTATGTGATGCTGGTGGATGAAAGCCATGTCACCCTTCCCCAAATCCGTGGGATGTATAACGGCGATCGAAGCAGGAAACAAACGCTTGTTGATTATGGATTCCGCTTGCCGAGCGCCCTCGACAACCGTCCCCTCAATTTCGAGGAATGGGAAGCCCTTTTACCGAATGCCGTCGTCTGCACTTCCGCGACCCCTGGGGATTACGAGCTGGAGAAAGCCAATCACGAAGTCGTGGAGCAAATCATTCGCCCGACCGGCCTTCTTGACCCCGTCATCGAGGTGCGTCCGACCGAGGGACAAGTCGAGGATCTCATCTCCGAAATCCGGAAGCGAATTCAGAAAAACGAGAGGACCATGGTGGTGACTTTGACCATCAAGATGGCCGAAGACCTCACGAGTTACCTCCGCGATCGCGGCATCAAAGTCACCTATTTGCACAGCGAGACCAAGACCCTAGAACGGTCCCAAATCATTTATCAGCTGCGGAAAGGGAAATACGACGTCCTCGTCGGAATCAACTTGCTTCGCGAAGGCCTCGATATCCCAGAGGTGTCCTTGATCGCCATCTTCGACGCCGACAAGGAAGGGTTCCTTCGCAGCACGCGTTCCCTGATTCAGATCATCGGCCGCGCCGCCCGCAACGCCGACGGACGGGTCATCATGTATGCCGATTCCGAATCCGATGCCATGAAAGAGTCAATCAAGGAGACGATGCGTCGGCGCGCCAAGCAAGAGGCGTATAACGAGGAATACGGCATTGTGCCGATGACTATTCGAAAAGAGGTTCGCCCACCGCTAAGCAATAGCGAGAACGAGATGAAGTCGCTGATCGATGAAAGCGGCAAAACAAGTCGCAAAGAGCTCGAAGCTCGCATCGCGGATATCGAGAAGCAAATGAAAGCGGCCGCCAAGGCGTATGACTTCGAACGCGCTGCGGAGCTTCGCGACATCATGTTGGAGGCAAGGGCCCATTTGGAGGAGAGAAAATGAAAGAATACACCATCTATCTTTTCGATTTTGACGGAACGCTTTTCGATACGAAACTCTCCCTCCGGAAGGTCTGGAAAGACGCTTTCGCGGCCATCGGCGAAAAGGTCACGGACGAGCAATGCGACCATTACATGCATCAGAATCTTTTCCAGACACTCGACGAGCGCAACGTGAAAAAAGAAGACTATCCCGCGTTTGGGGCGGCCTTGACTGCTTCGATCGACGATCCGGGAACGGTCGCGCAAAACGTCCCGTTCCCCGAAACGAAAGCGGTTTTGGATTCCTTGCGCGCCAAGGGAAAGAGAATCGGCATCGTTTCCGGCAATTCCGTGCACCACATCCAACTCGTTTTGGCGCATTGGGGCTATTCCGG
>JAQYPI010000040.1 GCA_028726925.1 Caryophanales bacterium
CTCATCATGGATGTAGATGCGGTCGAGGGCGATTTCGAGGCCGATGCAAATCCCGACGATGAGTAACGTGATCCCGATGCGGATCAATTCTGCTTTGATTTTGCCCTTGCTTTTCGAAGACATTGTGCGATTCCTCCTTTCAATGCGTGGAACGACGATAAGATGGATTCGAAGACGACGAGAAGCTCAAGCCGCCCGAAGAACATCCCGAGAATCGCCGTCCACAGGATTAGGGGATGGGCGTAGTATCCGGTGATTCCGACCGAGAGCCCGACGGTCGAGATGCAACTCGCGAACTCGAACATGGAATCCTCTGCCGAATATCCGAAGCACGAAAAGACGAAAGACCCTGCCACGAAGAAGAGAAGGTACAAGGCGATGAAGACATAGTTCTCGATGTAATCCTTGGTCTCGAGCAGATTGACAGAATCGGCCTTCCGAATGAAGACGTGATGGACGATTTTCTTGCTGTTTCGCGCCCCTGTAATCCAGTTTTTGATCCCCTTTAAGCATACGATGATGCGATATTGCTTGATGCCGCCCGCGGTAGACCCGAGGCCCCCGCCAATCAGCATCAGGATAATCATAATCCCCAAAAAGAAATGGGGAAGGGACGACATGCTTTGGACGCTTTGGAACCCGGTGGTGGTCAGGGCGCTCACCATTTGGAATGCCGCGGTGAGGGCGAGGTTTTCCTCCCCTTCATAGCCCGTGAGAAAAAGAAGCGTGGCGCTGATGGCGATCGTGGACACGAGAAGGAAAAAGGAGAACAAGGTCTCGCTATGGAGGAAGAAGTCTTTGAACTTGCCCCGAATGAGGCAGATGTGGACGAGGAAGCTCGTGCTGCCAAGCAGCATGAGGAGGATCGTCACGAGCTCGATGCTAAGGGAATGGTATTCGTAGATACTGCCCGCCCTCGTGGAAAATCCGCCGGTCGAGACGGCCGCGATCGCGTGGTTGAAGGCGTCGAAGGCATCCATCCCGCAGAGAAGATAGAGAATCATCCCGAGGAGGATATAACCGGAATAAAGCCCGAAGATGAGTCGGGAGGATTTGGCGAGGTTCGGAAGAAGCTTGTCGTTATGGCCTTCCGCTTCATAAAGGTTCAGGCTCAACTTGTCGGAAATCGCGGACGTGAGAATCAAAACAAAGCCGACCCCTCCGACGAAGAGGGTCAAGGTACGGTACAGGAGAAAGATATGAGAGCAGTTCGCGACATCCACGACCGACAGGCCCGTTGTCGTGTAGCCGCTCGTAACCTCGAACACGGCTTGGGTGAAATTGTATTTCCCCGTGAGGAGAAAGGGGGTTGAAGAAACGAGGATCGACATGATCCAGATGAGGACGACGAGGACCGCGTCTTGATGCCGCTCGAGATGGGTCACGGGCTTGCCTCGAAGGAAAAAGAAAATGAGATAGCCGGTCAGGACCGAGATGGCGGAAGGGATGACAAAACAATAAGTCTCGTCAGCCTCGCCGGGATAAAAAAGAAGCCCGAGGAGGGGCAAAACAAGCAACCCGCCCAGAAACATTAGGAAGATGCCAAGATAATAAAGAAGGAGTTTCGGACCCCTGAGCATTTCGTCTTTCATGATTTTTTCTTGGACAGGAATTGCAAAAGCGCGGCTTTGTGTTCCGATGACGAGACCACGAAAACCTTATCGCGCGGAAGCAAGACCGTTTGGCCATTCGGGATCAGGACGTTCGGATTGCGGAAGATGCAACAAACATTAAGGGGTATATCCGCGCGCAAATCCTTCAAGGCAACCCCGGCGAGCATGGAATCTTTTTCCACCGTGATTTCCAGCATGGTGATCTTGTTGTCTTCAAAAGACAGCGTCTTGATCAAGGACTCGATGCTGGCCTCCCGCTCGATGGTCTCCCCGAGCAAATAGGTGGAGCAGACCGCGGAATCGACCCCGAGGCTTTTGAACAGATCCACGTTTTCCGGGTTTTTCACGATGGCGATCGTCCGCTTTGCCCCGAAAAGAAGCTTGGCCATCTTGCAAGCCACGTAATTGTCCACGTCTCGTTCCCCGAGCGCCAAAAAAAGATCGGCGTTCTCGATCCCGGCCAAGCGCAAGTCGTATTCGCTGGTCGGCTTGCCAAAGATGACGTCGACGCGGTTCTTGCGGCTGAGCTCGTTCGCGGTGCTGCTACTGCTATTGATGACGACAAGGCTGTTTCGCCGGTTGTGATACATCCGGATGATGTAATCGGCTTCCTCGTTACCGTCTACCACGACCACTTTCATCGGGTTGATATCCTTTCTCTCTGAGGGAGTGAAAATAGCTGATGGAGAGCAAAAACGGGCAGATGGGGTGGATGTTTTCGCTCGTAATCAGTTTCGTTTTATTTTTGTCGGCCAAGCGGACATAAATGTCTTGCACGCCGAAAAGGAGCTGCGCCACGTCCGCGATGAAAAGGTTGACGTTGTCCTCTTGGGTCGTAAGTACGAGCGTCGAGTTTTCGGTAAGGCCGAGTTCGCGGAGGATCGAGGCGTTCGTGCCATCCCCAACCTTGGTGAAGCCCGAAAATTCGTTCAGCCGCTCAAACGCTTCTTTCTTCATGTCGAGCACGGTGACGTTCGCGCCGCTTTTCGAAAGGTCGTTGGCAATCTGACACCCGAGCTTTCCCGCCCCGATGACGACGGCTTGTTGCCTATTCATCTTCGGATTCCTCCTCGTTTTCCTTGTATTCCCCCATGATTTCCACGTCTTTGATGCAGAACAAGGAAAAATACTGGATCTTCTTCACCTGCGGGTTGTAGATCGCTAAGAAATTGTTTTCGCATTTCACGTAGGCGCCCGTTACGAATACCCATCCATAGTTGGAGTTCAGGTAAACCTTGATTTTCTTTCCTTCGAAATCTTTCATGTTTTCCCTTTCACCGAAATCCTAGCCTCCTGTTTGTTAAGGCTCCATTCGTATTCCAGGACCATCGTGTTAAGGATTTGTTAAGAGGCTGTTGGATTTTGGGGCGGAAGATTGACAAAAACCTTATTTACAAAACCAATAAGCATCTTTTTTCATCCAAATGTTGAAAATTCCATCAAAAGTGAAAAAAGAGCGGATAATTTTGCAAGAAAAAGCCTTGAAAAACATTGAGATTGTTTTATCATTAAAGAAGTCCAAAGGGGGACAAAAATGCATCAAGATGACGCCGTTTTACTATTCAAAGCTTTCGCTCACGAGACCCGCATTCGAATCGTGAAAATGCTTTTGGCTAAACCGGGAATGACCGCGAGCGAACTGGTGACGACCATTGGTTGCACCCAACCGACGCTCAGCCATCACATGAAGATTCTGGTCGAGTGTCAGGTTGTCGATGAGAAGAAAGAGTGGAAATGGGTTCACTACGAGGTGAATCAGGGCAAGATCGAAGCGGTTTTCCGTTTCCTTGTCACTCCCTGCCGCTATGCCGCTTCCTCTTTGTGACGTCCCGATTTCGATTGACTTTGTTTTGCCTTGATTCCTACAATATCCCTCGCCGGTAATCCGGCGCTCGCGCTCGTAGCTCAGCTGGATAGAGTACAACCCTCCGAAGGTTGGGGTCAGGCGTTCGAATCGCCTCGGGCGCACCATGAAACCAAAGCGGGACCCGTTTCGCGGGTCCCGCTTTTTGACGAAGGGCCGGTTCGTTTGCGGCCTTTCTCTTTATTCCCTCGTTTGGGTTCGCAAGTCTTCGCTTTCGGCTTGTTTCGTGAAATCCTTGATGACGTTGACCGTTGGAATGATCATCAACAGAGGGGCGATAACCCATGCCCCAGGATCCCCGAGGGCCGCCCCAATGAAGGGGATCGCCCCGACCGAGCTTGAAATGGGGCCTCCCGCGATCAAAGAAGGAAGGAATAGACAGATAAGAATGCGGGCCGCGAGTTCCCCCATCCCCGCGAGGAAGGGCCAAAGGGGCTTTTGCAGGCCTTGCAAGGTAAAGCGAAGCAAGAATAGGAAGCCAAGGAAAATGAGGCTCGGTACCGAAACGTAAAGGTATACGTTCCCGAAAGCGATGGACTCCTCGGTGATTTTATCCGGCGAAAGGAAAAGGTATTGATAGGCCCCACGAATCGTGAGCAAGAGCCCGATAAGGGCGAGAACGGCCCAAAACGCGAACATGAGCAAAGCGGTCTTCTTGAGTCCTTCCTTTAACCGATTGGGTTGCTTGGCCCCATAGTTTTGCCCCGCAAAGGATAGAAAGGCCGTGCCGAGCCCGCTAAACGGAACCATTAGGAGATTGATGATCTTGCATCCTGCCGCATAGCCGAGTTGCGCAGGCATCGAGGCGAGCATTGTTCCATCCGGCTGGATGTCGAAGGCGATGATCGAAGCTTGCATCACGATCATCCCAATAGCCAGGATGCTGAACTGGAATCCGAGGGGGAGGCCGTTTTTGAGGTGCGCCCACACATCCTTCCCCGTCAAGGTCGTTTCTTTTTTCTTGTAGCGAAGGCTAGGGTAACGGCACAGAGCGTAAACAAGGGCGCCTGCCGCGGCGAGGCCTTGGCTGAGGACGGTCGCAATCGCGCTTCCAGCAACCCCCCAGGAGAAGACGATGATGAAAAGGAGGTCGAGGGCGACGTTGAGGAGCGTCGAACCGAGCAGGAAAAGAAACGGGACGAAGGAATCGCCCATGGATCGAAGGGTCGCGACGATGCTGTTGTAAAGAAGCTGGCAAAGAATGCCTCCGTAGATAATCGCGAGGTACGTATACGCGGATTCGTAAGTTTTCTGCATGACGGGGTCGGCGGGGGAAGGGACGATGCCCAAGGCTTTCAGCAGCGTGGGAATCAAGGCGATGCCCGCGATGGTCAGCAGCAAGCTGATGAGCGAGACGAGAAGGATTTGAAGATAGAAAGAAGAACGCATTTTCGCCTCGTCTTTCTTTCCGATCGCTTCCGCGATGATGACGCTGAAGCCGGAAGCGCAGCCAAACCCGAACTGAAGGACGGTGAAAACGAGGCTGCCGGTGTTGTTGACCCCCGCGATTTCGGGTTCGGAAAGGGTTTTGCCGACGATGGTCGCGTCTGTGAGGACATAGATTTGCTGGAAGAGCAAAGAAAGAATGATGGGGATGGCAAATAGAAGGATGTTTTTTGCAATCGGACCTTTCGTGAGATCCATGGGATCGAAGAGACGTTTCAACTTGGATAGGAATTTCATCGGACCAATCATACTAGGTTTATTCAAAAGGAAAAGAAGAGAATTGGGGGAAAACGAGGATGGAATCGACGCGCTGGATTATGGCGGCGAGAAGTTCGTGAAAGCCAAGGTCGGGGAAACGTTATTGCTCGTGGCCGTCGATGCCATCCATCGCGAAAAGAAAGTTCGCCTAACTTTGAACTTGGAGAAGGTATCCGTGAATGAAAAACGGAGAAATATTTAAATCCCGTGAAAAAGAGGGGGGAACGGTATGTGAATTCAAGGGCTCTTGCCGACTATTCCCTCAAGTTTTTACACCCATCTTAGCCCCTTGAAAGGAACGGGGAATATCCTTATAATTCAAAACGCTTTCCTTCAAGGAAGCGCCGAGCCCGAATGGTGGAATCGGTAGACGCGTTGGACTCAAAATCCAATGTCTGATGAGGACGTGCCGGTTCGAGTCCGGCTTCGGGCACCACATAAAAGCACAGGTTTGATTCGAATGGTTATGAATCAAACCTTTTTTGTCTGAGCCGACGTGGAACGTCGAGCGAGTGAAAACTCCCCGATAGTCGGGGAGTTCGGTGAAGCTTATAGCTTTGCACAGTCGGAAAAGGCTCCTTACAATTGCCTTGCGGACCAACGCAAGCATTGAAAGGA
>JAQYPI010000041.1 GCA_028726925.1 Caryophanales bacterium
GCACCGATGCGAGAAGAAGACTTCCCATGCGCTGGACCTCAACGGGGGATACCTATCGCTGCCAAACTTTCGATGGCGTGAGCGAACCGGAAAACCAAGTCACGACGGGTGCTCTCGAGGAAATCGTCAAAGAGGGGTCGCTCGCCCATTATTACAAGAAAGTTCTGGCGTTCCGAGCGGAACACGCGGAAATCCGAAACGGGCAGTTCGCGACCTTCGGCGACGACCGAGACGACCTCGCCATCAATCGCGTGGTCTATCAAGGAAAGACCGCGGGTTTCCTGATCCACAATTTCGATTACGATGAGCATTCTAGCTTGGTTCGTCTTCCGGAAGGCTTAATTCCCGATACGACCCTCTCGCTTGGCACGGACACCTACGAAAACGGGGTCGCGACGGTCTCGCCTTTCAGCACCCTTTACCTAAAGGCGGCGTAAACCTTTTTGCCTTCCGTTTCTTCGTGTAAAATCCTCCTATGCGAAAACTTGATTTGCCCCGCTATCTTAGGCCGACGACGTGGATTCGCGAGACGGGTGCTTTCCTTTTGGATTTCCTTTTCACCTTCGCCTTGGGCGCTATTCTTTATCTTTCTCTCGGGAGAACGGTTCTTTATCCCTCTTTTGGCGGTTATGAATCGATGGTCCGTTACGACGCGCTCTGCGTCGAGGGGGGATTCGGCTATTTCGACGAAAACGAGCAATACGTCCCTTATGAAGTGGATTCCTCGAAAAAAGGAGTAGAACTCTATTCCCAATACGAGATGGCGGAGAAGGTCGTTTGGGACTATTTCGTGAAGGGAATCGGCGAGAGCGAGGCTTTTTCTTTCTTGGATTCTGATGGTTTTTCTTCCGATGCCCAACCATTTTCGGACGAGTATCGTCTCGATGTCCGCAAATGGGTGTACCAAGAGTTTTTCCGCATCTCCGACGACGATCCCGATTGCGTCTGGCAAATCCCGGTCTCTGAGGGCGATTTCGACCGAATGCCCGTCCCCCGCGAGGCGCTTCGGCAAAAAATGAGCGGGGAAGACAAAGAAGAAGCCTTGTCCGCTTACAAAACCATGTTCGAAGTCGTCGTGGGGATCGATGCGGATTCCGATTCTCTTTTCGAGAGGGCGGGAAACCACTTTTTGAGGCAAGCTCCCGTCGTCGAGGCGAAGAAGCAACACGCAATCGCGACTTATGCCTCCCTTTACCCTTCCATCATCCTTTCCCCGCTCGTGTTTTTCGCCCTCGTCCCCCTTCTCATGAAAAACGGGGTGACATTCGGGAAAAGGATCTGCCGCATCGCTTTGGTTTCCACAAGCGGCTACCAAGCAAAGCCTTGGCAAATCGCCTTGCATTACGGGTTCATTATCCTGATTTTCTATTTGTTTCTCATTCCTTCCGCAATGATCATGTTCATGGTCGCGAGCCTCATTCTCGTCTTGGATTACATGGCCATGATCCTGACGCGATACCACCAATCCGTCCATTCCATGATCGCCCATACGCTTTCCCTCGACTCCGCCAATTCCGTTTGGTTCGCTTCTCGCGAGGCGGAAGACGCCTACATCGCGAAGCACCCGCAATCTTTCGCGGCGAAATTGCGCAAAGAAAAAGAAGAAGACGCCCACAAGGAGCTCGTCGTGAAAGAAGCGGCGCTCAGGGAAGAAAGCGGGATTCTTGACAGCGCGACCCTGTCTTTGAACCCGCATGCTTCAAAAGAAGCGGAGAAAGACGAAAACGCCAAGTCCTAACTTGTTGTTTTCTTGGCTTCCCCTATAATTGTTCTTGATGAAAATCTCCGTTTTGTTGCCGGAAAAAAACCAGTCCGGCAAATTGCTTCAACACCTAAGGGAAAGCATTCTTCCCTATTTCGACGCGGCCCCCGTGGAATACGAGGTCCTCATTTGCCCGAACGGTTGCTCCGAAGAGGATATCTTGTCCCTTTCGGAGGCTACGAAATCCCTACCCGAAAACGTCAGGGTGCTCCCGAACGCCAACCCAGGGAAAGGGGAAGGAGTCAAACAAGGAATTCTCGCCTCGACCGGTGATTACTGCCTTTTCATGGACGCGGACCTCGCGACCGGCCTCGAAGCCTTTTCCAACGTCTTGCCGCTTCTTGGCAAGCGCGACGCGATTATCGCAAGCCGCGATCTCAAAGATTCCGTATACGGGCAAAAGCAACCGTTTGTCCGCCATGTCACCCACTTCCTTTCCCGGATGGTCATCGCCTCCATGTTTCACCTCAAAGTCAAAGATACCCAATGCGGGTATAAAGCTTTTCGGACCTCGGTCGCGAAATCCATGGTCGCAAAGCAGATTATCACCGGGTTCGCTTTCGACGTGGAATACCTGTATTTCCTCCGCCTCAACGGTTTCTCCATCGCGGAAATCCCGTGCGTCTGGACCGATGATCCGGATTCGACCATCAAGAACAAGAAGAAGGTTTACACCGCTTTCTACAAGGATTTGAAAAAAATCAAAAAGAACAAAAAGAACTATCTTTTGACCGAGCAAGAGAAAGCTCTTCTGGAGGCGCACGATGCTCATTGATCGCGCGGTCGTCGAAGTCCGTTCCGGAAACGGCGGGAACGGTGCCATTTCCTTCCACCGAGAAAAAAACGTCCCCAAAGGGGGACCAGATGGTGGGAACGGCGGCCGTGGCGGCTCGGTTTTCCTCGTCGCGAAGAAGAACGTCAACACGCTTCTGGCCTACCGCCATTCCCGCGTGCTTCAGGCAAATGACGGCGAAAAAGGGGACAAATGCTTGAGATTCGGGCGGAATTCCCCGGACGTCATCTCCGAAGTTCCGTGCGGAACGCTCATTTTCGAGGAAGACGGGAAAACGCTTATCGCTGACCTGAAAAACGAGGGCGACATGGTTTGTGTTGCTAAAGGGGGTCGCGGAGGCCGCGGCAACGCGGCTTTCAAATCTTCCCGCATTCGCGTTCCAAGGGTCGCTGAAAACGGTTATCCTGGGGTGCGCAAACGAATCGTTCTCGAATTGAAATTGCTCGCCGATGCCGGGCTCATCGGCTTTCCGAGTGTCGGCAAAAGCACCTTGCTCAACATCGTGACGAAAGCCAATGTCGCGACCGCGGATTATCCTTTCACGACGATTGTCCCAAATCTCGGGGTGGTTACCCTGGAAGACGGCTACCATCAATTCGTCCTAGCTGATATGCCAGGCCTCATCGAAGGCGCTCACGAAGGGAAGGGGCTTGGAATCCAATTCCTTCGCCATATCGAGCGTTGCCGCGTGCTCGTCCACATGGTTTCCATGTCGGGAGAGCGCGATCCTTTCGAAGATTTCAAAATCATCAACGCGGAATTGCGCGATTTCGGTGCGGGCCTCGAAAACCGGCCCCAAATCGTCGTCGCGACGAAAATGGACGAGGAAGGGGCAGAAGAGCGCAAGGCTGAATTCGACAAGAAAACCGGCATTGAAAGCATCGGCATCAGCGCCATCACGGACGAGAACGTCTCCTTCTTGATGAAAAAGATTTTCGAAATGATTCAGAAAACCCCCGAATTCGCCCCGTATTCGGTGCCGGATGAGGAAATCGGTGGGCTCAAGGTCTACGATGCCCATCTCGACGCGCCGAAGGACCCTTTCGAAATCGTCCACCCTTCCGATCACCTTTTCATCATCACGGGGGAAGAAGTCACAAAGAAATACGCTTTGATCAACCTGTCCACGGACGCTGGCGTCGCCCAACTCATTTCCTACCTTGGCCGCATCGGCATCGACGAGGCCCTGAAAGAAAAGGGCGCGAAAGACGGGGACACGGTCCGCATCCAGGATTTCGAGTTCGATTATTATGAATAACCCATCCCCATCCGAGGCCTTCGACCTTCGAAAAATCCCTTCTTGGGAGACGATCGTAGTTTCTGGAATTGCAGCACTTGCGTCCCTTTCTACGATTCTTCTATTCTTCTTTCTATATCTCTGATCATGATCTCATTGCTACGCGGAAAAATCATAGAGGTCGGCCCTCAAACGATTTCTGTCGACCTCGGCGCCATCGGGTTTGAAGTCCTTGTCTCGAAACCTGATTCCTTTGGGCTAGGCGACTCGGTCGAACTTTTCGTTTGCGAGATTCAAACCCAAGACGATCGATACATCGTCGGCTTCTCGAGCCTCGAGGAAAAGAAAGCGTTTTTGAGCCTGACCTCAGTCAAGGGGATCGGCGCCAAAACGGCGATGGCCGCCTTGAGCAGCACCACGCCGGAAGCGCTCTTCGCCGCGATTCAAAGGGGTGACGCTGCTTACCTAAAGAAACTTTCCGCGATTGGGCCCAAGGCCGCATCCCAAATCATCCTCGACCTCCGCGGCAAGCTCGTCCCCATTCCCGAAAAGGTGAAAAAAGTGGATCGCTATCCCGGGGTCCGCAGCGCCCTCCGCAATCTCGATTTCCGGGTCAAAGAGATCGATGATGCGATCACGAGCTTGCCCGACGATATGACCGAAGAAGCCGCCCTGAAGGCCGCTTTGCGCAAATTAGCGAAAGGAAAATCGACTTCGCATGTCTAGACTTCTCAGCGCCATCAAGGAAGAAGAAGACATTTCTTCCGAATTGACTTTGAGGCCGCAAACCCTCAAGGAATACATCGGCCAATCCGAGATGAAAAAGAATCTCGGGGTTTTCATCGGCGCGGCTCGCAAGAGAAAAGAGCCGCTCGATCACGTTCTCCTTTATGGCCCTCCCGGCCTTGGGAAAACGACTCTTGCCTATGTAATTGCTAACGAACTAGGAGGGAAAATCAAGATCGTCAACGGTCCTTCCATCGAGAAAACGGGTGATTTGGCGGCTGTCCTTAGCGAAATCGAAGCCGGTGACATCCTTTTCATCGACGAAATCCATCGTTTGCCTCGCCCGGTTGAAGAAGTCCTTTATGGCGCGATGGAGGATTTCACGCTGTCCATCATGGTCTCTTCGGGGAACGAATCCCGGGTTCTCCATTTGCCTTTGCCGCCGTTCACACTTGTCGGCGCAACCACCCGAAGCGGGGACTTGAGCTCACCCCTTAGAGCGCGTTTTGGCATCAGCCTCAAAATCGATTTCTATACCGAAAAAGAACTCGACCAAATCATCCAGAGGACGTCCCTCGTATTCGGCGTCCCCATCGCCAAAGAGGCGAGTGCGCTCATCGCGAAGCGCAGCCGCGGCACTCCGAGAATTGCCAACCGCATCTATAAAAGGGTGCGTGATTTCGCCCAATTTTTCGGTGAAAACGACATTTCCGTATCACGGACCCAAGCGGCCCTCGACGCCCTCAAGATCGATGAACTCGGACTCGACGATGTGGACATCCGGTACCTCGATTGCATCATCGAGCGATTCCACGGCGGCCCCGTCGGCCTCGAGGCCATCGCTTCGGCAATCGGAGAGGAAATCACGAATCTGGAGGACGTTTACGAGCCTTATCTTGTCATGATCGGCCTCGTCAATCGGACGTCCAGAGGGCGCGTAGCGACGCCAAGCGCTTATTCCCATTTAAAGAAAACCCACCAAAATCTCCTTTTCTGATTTTGCCGAAGTCGGTTTTCGTTGTTTCTCCCTGCCTGAAGGCGTATCCTATACGCCGACGGCATGATTTATTTATAAATCAGCAGCTAGTTCTATGTTTGGAGGTTACACATGCGACGTTTGATTGCTTATATCGCGATGTCTGCCACTTTGACCATTGGGGTCGCCGCTTTGGCTTCGCCCCTCATGTTGCAAATGGACACGGACCTTGCCTATGCCGACGGCAAGACCCTTTATTTCAAAGCCAGCCGCTACGAATCTGGTTCGCTCGTCGATAGCTATGAGAATTTCTTGACCAATGAGGACAAGGACGGCGAAACCTACATTGTCGACAAGATCGCGGACACGATGCGCGAAAGACTCGACGATTGGGGCGTTTCGGACTATGAAGTCGTCTCCCAAGGTTACGACACCATCGCCGTTTCCCTCCGTTCCTCCAAAAACAAATCCCTCGAATATTCCTATCTTCAATCTTACCTCGCCTTCTCGGGGCAGAATTACGAGCTCGACGCTTCCAACACGTCTGCCGAGGCGACGGAAGGAGAAGAAGGAAGCCAAGCCGGTTATACCCACAACGATCTTTGGGAAACCATGCTCGACGGCAAAACCGCCTCGTTCAAGCTTTTGGACATGGACAATTTCCAAGTCCCGGTCGTCATTATCCCCATCGATGATGAAGACAAAACGGCTTTCCTCGACCTCATGACGTATTGCAAAAACAACACCGTCGAAGAAGAGAAAGACGAAGAAGGAAACGTCACGACCGCTGGTAAATCCTGCAACGTCGTTCTTTGGGCAAACCGCGAAGAAAGCGACCGCTACGAAGATAAAGGCGACGCCAACGTGGCATCCCACATCTTCTACGAGGGAAGCGCCGTTGATGACCAAATGGTTTATTACGAAGACGGTGACACCGACAAGGAGCATCCGTATCTCCAATTGATCCCCTCTTCCAAAGCGACGTCTTCCGGCAGCTATGACCCGACCTTTGCCCAAGATGCGACCGATGCGGCGAATTATCTCGTCCGCAAATTCAATGCTTCGGCTTACGAATACAAAAGCGATCAAAGCGGCGCTGATTCTTCCGCTTATCGCGTCCA
>JAQYPI010000042.1 GCA_028726925.1 Caryophanales bacterium
GACGCGGGTAGCGGGAGGCAGATGGAGGAGCAAGAATTTCTGGAGTTCCGTCTTTCCCGCCCCGGTTTCCCCAGCAATCACGATGGATTCCTTCCGGGCAAGCGCCCCGAGGAGGATTTCTTTTCCGTTTCCCCAAAACGCTTGGTCTTCCTCGGAAATGGCGCTCCCTTCCTTTCCGATGCGGAGGGAGAAGGAATAGGACTTCTCATCTTTGACCCTCGTCAAGGAAAGGTAGGTGGCGTTAAGACGGTATCGAGAGAAGGAGACGTCCAGGATGGGGCACATGTAGGAAAACTGTTTCTCGGAAAAATTCGCGATCTGGCGGAGGAAATTCCCCACGCTTGTCGAAGTCACTTCTTCTTCATACGCCTTCCTTCCCTCCATGGCATCCTCGTAAAAGATCCGTTCCCCGTTGTAGGAGATATCCGTGACGGTCTTTATGGACAAGAGGGGTGCCAAAAAAGAGGATTCTAAATAACGGGTCAAGCGTTCATTGGAAGAATTCATAGGCTCTCCTTGATCATGAAGCAGGCGCTTTTCTTGAGCTGCCGAAAACCGAAATCCACGTCGAAAGTCAGATACAGGGTCTGGTATTCCCCTGCCCCGGCGTCATCGAGCAATTCCGGGGTCCAGGTCATAGAACGGCAGAACGGTTCCATGTTCTCTTTCACGTATCGTCCGACGTATTCGTTGACGAGCGTTTTGTCGAAGTGGGGCTTTGCCGCGGGACGATAGGGCATGTAGTTTACGATCGATGCCTCGATCGGCCCTCCATAAAGGCCGACATAGGCACGATTCCAACCCCCATATTGGAAAGAAAAGATGAAGCCGGTGATGAACTGGAACATCAAGACGCCGGCGAAAAGCATTTCCGTCATCGATATCCTCCAATCTCGACGTGGTAACGGTTTCCTTGCCCACCCACGCCGTTATGCAGATTGATTTGGGAAGTCTTGATCATGAAATGGTCTTTATCGAGCTCGAAGGAAAGCTCGCAATCGTAGACCGCGCTCGATTCCTTTCCTTCCATAGGGAGGACGACGCAATTGGTCTTGGCGTCCCGCAACGGGTTTTCCTGGCTCGCCTTCATCTTCCCGGTTCCCACGTCCACGTATCGAGCGCGTTTCAAAGAGAAGGAAAGATAGCCTTGACTGTAGGTCGAAACCAAATCGAATTCGACGTCCCCCGTGTTCACATTGATGCGATCCGCAGACTGCTGAAATTCCCATAGATGGGATTTGATGCGCAGAACGATTTTGCTTGCCGCGCATTCCGTGACCGCCCCCGTCTCCGTCCGGATCTTTTGAAGCGTGATGTTGAAAGGAGTCAAAACCTGATTCCCGGCGCTTTTGAATTCGGACGCCCGGTAATAATAGTCATAGCTGTAATTCGCGTTGGGGAGCTGGGAACGGGCGAAATCATAGGACGTTCGGTGCGGATGGTATTCCCCGCCGGAAGGGAATAGGTACGGGGATGCCTTCGTGTGATAAGCAAGCCCACCCCCGTCCTCCTTCTCGCCGTGGAACTGCAAAGAAAATCCCGACCCGCCCGATTGGAATTGGGCGACGAAATCGATGACGAAGAGATTCCCCGTCCCGCTGAACGCGCCGCACGTCGATTCGAGGTCCAGTTTGAAATGCTCCCCGCCTTTGGTGGCGGTGAATAAGGTTTCGTATGGGCCGCCTTCGTGGATTTCGCATTCCACGATTTTTATTCCGTTCCTCACTCGATAGGTCAGATATGTGTATTCCCGCACAATGATGGAATCGGAAATGGACCAAAAATCAAAATAGAAATGGAAAGGGGCCTTATGGACGACTTCGCTCGTGTAAGCGGTGAAGCGATAGGCCTTGCTTTGGAACACATAGGCGGAGCATGAAAGCCCCAAGGCCGGCACGAGGGCGAGGCGGATCAGTTTGTTTTTCACCATAGCCACAACCCCTCCTTTTTCGCCGCGCGGAAGGGCTGGAGGCATACCTTGGCGCGGAGACGCCGATAATCCCGTTCCCCGATGAAGGAAACATACCAATAGCGATAATGGAGTCCTCTTTCGATCGCTTCGGAAAGCAAAATTCGCCTCTCGAACTCGTTTAAGGACTGCCCGTGGCGCTTCAAAGACAAAAGAAAGCGCGCGTAGGGGTTCTCTTTCCGTTCCTCGAGGAAGGCGTCCGGCAAGGACAGGATCCTCGCGTTTGCCGATTTGCCAAGAGAAAGCAAACTCTTCCGACAACAAGAGCGGATGTGCTCCGCGAAGGGGGTGAAACGGTAATCGCTGAACGTGCTCATGGTTTCCTCTTTTTAACGCCAGCCGGGAGACAAAAGCCCGTCGGTCGGCTCGCTATATTTATTCCTGTTTTCTCACCTCCTTTTCCCAAAGAAAAAAGAATCGAGCCAAACGAAGCGGTTTTTCTTCGGCCCATCGTGGCTTTTCCCCCGAAAGAAGCACGACCGATTGAGTGTTACAATTCAGGCGATTCCGCCGATTGATCCCCTAGGAATGGGGCGGCAAAACGGGCATAATGATTCCCATGATTCTCCTTGCTGGCCCCTCCGCATCCGGAAAAACCGAAATCGCGAAAATCCTCATGAAGGATTTCGGGATTCGCAAAGTGGTGACCCACACCACCCGCCCCCCGCGCATCGGGGAAAAAGATGGCGTTGATTACCATTTCGTCACGCGCGAAGAATTCGAACGCCTTTCCGAAACGGGGCAATTCGTCGAGACAACTTCCTTCAACGGGAATTGTTACGGATCCAGCAAAAAGGAGGTCGCGGACGACAAGGTTTTGATCGTGGACCCGATCGGTCTCGAAACCTATCTTTCCTTGCATGATCCGCGAATCGTTTCTTTCTATTTCGATACCTCTGAAGAAACAAGAAAGCAAAGGATGGTTTCCAGGGGAGATACCGAGGAAGCCATTGAAAGCCGCATCCAAAATGACCGCGTGGCTTTTCGCGATGTCCCTAGCACGACGTTTCGCATCCAAAACGAAACCGGTTCTTTGGAGGAACTTGCTAAAAAGGTTTATCAACTCTACAAGGAAGAACTCGCTAAACTTCCTTGATCTTCCTTCTGGGATGGTAAGTAACTTCGACGATCTCGACCGTGTAGGCCGAGACTTTTTTCACGCGCAGAGTAACGCGTTGGAAATCGATGACGTCTCCCACGCGGCTAAAGCGTCCTAGACGATCGTTGATCCAACCGGAAAGGGTTTCGTAGTCGCGGTCGATCAGTTCATCGTCCAGCTTGAAACGTTCGAAGAATTTCTCGATGTTCATGGAACCGCGGACGAGATAGACGTTCCGCTTTTCCGTCTTCATGACTTCTTCTTGGATGGGCTCCGATTCATCCCACATCTCGCCGACGAGTTCTTCGAGAATGTCTTCGAGAGTGATAATTCCCTCGGTCCCGCCGTATTCGTCTTTGACGACCGCGATGTGGTGATGATTTTTCTTCATCTCTTTGAGAATCGTCGAGATTTCGCAGGTTCTCGGAACGTTCAAAATCGGCAGCATCAGATCGCGAACGCTCAACTTTTTGCCATTTAAAATGGCTTTTTGCAAGGATTTTACCGGGATATAGCCGATGATGTGGTCGTAATTTTTCTCGTAAACGGGCATGCGGGAATAACGGAAGGCATCCTCTTTCAAAATGAAGCGATCGAGGCTTTCGTCGACGGAAATCCCGACGATTCGGACGCGCGGGGTCATGACCTCGTAAGCGCATGTGTCCTTGAATTCCAGGGAATTCGAGATGAGCTCGCTTTGGGATTCGTCGATGATTCCTTCGTCTTCGATGTCGTCCACCATCGCCTGGAGTTCCTCGTCTGAAGCCGCCCGTTCCGTTTTGACGTTCTTGAGGAACGGCTTGGTAAGAAGGTTCGCGAAAGCCGTGACGCCCATCGCAAAAGGATAGAAAAGGATTTCGAAGAAACGGAGGGGATAAACGCAGAGGAGGCAAACCCGATAGCTATAAGCCCGGGCGATCGCCTTGGGGATGATCTCACCAAACGTGAGCAGGAGGACGAGAATCGCCGCGGAGATCACCGCGCTCCAAAGCGGGTCGGCGTTGAAAGGGGGCTCGAACGAAAGGGAGACGCCCAAGGAAGAGACCAAGATATTCACGAGATTGTTGCCAAAGAGAATGGTCGTGATCGTGCGGTCGTAATTCGAGGCATAACGGTGGGCGATTTTGGCAGCTTTGGAACCTTTGTTCATCGCTTCCCTCAACTTGCGTTCGTTCACGCAACTGAAAGCCATGTCGGAACCCGAAAAGAAACCGGAGAACAGCAAGAGAACGAAAATGATGACGAGATAGAGAATCGCAAGGTCGCTCATTGGGCCGCCTCCGCTTCGATGTTGCCATCCTCATCGATCTTGCCGACAAGTTCTTCTAGCGCGTCCTCGGCCGTAACGAGGCCAAGGATTTTTCCGTCCTTCCTCACGAGGGCAATTTGGGTGTGGTGTTCCCGGAACCCGTCCAGCAAATCGTCGATTTTGATGGCAGGGGTCACGAAATAGGCCTTTTGAACATAGGGAAGATAGGAAACCTTGGGATCGCGGAAATAGGCGGCGAGATAATTTTTGACGACCAGGACGCCGACGATGTGGTTTTGTTCTTTGTAATAGAGGGGGATGCGCGAATAAGGGCATTTCTTGATGTACTCAAGAAGCGTGGGGGTGTCGAGGCCATCCGTGTCGAGCATCTTCATGCGCCGAAGGGGGGTCAGGACTTCCTTGACGGACGTGTCAGCGAAATCAAGGGAATTCACGAGGATGTCCGATTCGTTGGCCTCGAGGTCGCCGTATTTCTCCATGCGCTCGATCTCTTCGGCGATGTCTTCCGTTTGGACCTCGGGTTCCGGCTTGGAACGGAAGACCTTCCGCACGAGGAAGGTGAGGCCGCGGAAAATGAGCGTAACTGGCAAAAAGAGAATGCAGAAGACCAAGATGGGATATACGGAAAAGCGCGCGATGGCGTTCGGCACCTTCTTCGCGATGAGTTTGGGGAGCGTGTCCCCGAACAGGAAGGTCAAGATGGCGACGACGATGGAAGAGATCATCGATATCGTCGTGTTGTCGATATAGGCGTGGAGAAGCTGGATGAAAAGAATGGTCGCGATGGAAGAGATTCCGACGGCGACGGCGTTATTCCCGATGAGGACGGTGATGAGGGTCGTGTCGAAATGCTCGTAGAACCACACGACGAAAGACGAGGCTTTTTTCCCATCTTCTGCCTCGACCTGGAATTTGTATTTGTTCAGACACGCGAAGGCGGTTTCCGTGGCGCTGAAGAAGGCGCTACCAATAAGACATAAAACAGCAAGGATTATGGCTACAGGTATTGGGATTTCCAACTCGGATCACGTCCTTTCTTTCTCTGCGTCGCAGGTAATCGTGATTATAGCAAAGGGAACCTAGTTTTCCAAGAATCGCGAAAAGATGAATATACGTCCCCCTTCTTTTTCGACAAAAAACCGCGAGGAAGTTACCTTCCTTCGCGGTTCTTGTCATTCTTCGTCGCTATCAGCGCCGTCTTTGGCATCCGGGATCTCCTTCGCCCAATCGCGAAGGACGACTTTCCCTTGCTCGAGGCCGTTCTTCTCCATGACGTCGGCGATCAATTCTTTCGCGCGGCGCAAGGAGAGTTCGCTTTTCACCTTGAAGACAAGCGGGATGTCCTTGTAGACGTTGTGGCTCGCGTCCTGAACGGGGATCGAGGAATTCGCGTAGTCTTTCGGATCGAGGGCGAAATAGAGTTTAAGGCTCTTGCCAGCAATCGTGATTTTCACGAACGTGATCTTGTGGAGACGGAACGTGTCGCCTTTGTTCGAGATGCGGCTCTTGACCCCATAAGAGAGGATTTCGGATTTCAACTCATTGTAGTTCTTGACCATATCCGGATCGGCGGTCTTCATCCTCGTCTGAAAGGGGATGCGGATAATCTTTTCATGGGGCGGAAGATCCGGGTTGATGGCACCGACAACGCGGGGCTTCGGGGCTTCTTCCGCTTGCGGGTCGACGGGTTTCTCGACCACGACAGGCGCAGGGGCTGGAGCGGGTACCGGAACTGGGGCGGGAGCGGGGGCCGGAGCAGGAGCGGGGGCGGGTGCCGGAGCAGGTTCTTCCACGGCCTTCACGACGACCGTCACGGGCGCGACTTTGGTTTCCTGAAGAGGGGGAACCGCGGTCATTTCCTGGCGGATGATATCACGGATGAGAGAGGGCGTGAGGTCATTT
>JAQYPI010000043.1 GCA_028726925.1 Caryophanales bacterium
AACAATGGAACCCAATCGGTAAAGAATACCACGCGACTTCCGGGCTTACTTACACCTATAACGAAGAAACCATGGACATCGTCGCGAAATTCGGAACGGCCGCGAAATATCAAAGCGTCCGCCTCGCCTACAACGCGACCAAGGACCAAATCACCTACGCCGGCACCCTCTGGAACTGCGATCAAGGAGAAAACCGATACAACGTCGAGAACCAGATCCTGACCGTCGTCGCCTAAGAAAGGACATCATTTTACCATTATGAAACACACTGCCATCTTCCTTCTTTCTTTGCCTCTTTTCCTCGCTTCCTGCGGGGGTGAAGGGGGCAAATCCTCCTCGACTTTCCCCGATTCGGGGGACACGGGCGAAAGCACGTCCTCGGGTCAAGTTTCCTCTTCCAAGGAAAACGTGACCCCGGGCCTTCCGGACCTCCCCGTCATGGACGATAGCAAAGAGCACGTCGATAACGGCGTGACCGTGGAAAAGGTCCGCGCCTTGCTCGAGGAAACCATCAAAGCGAAGAAAACCTTGAAGGAAAGCTCCTATTCGAAAACCGTCTACCTCCGCTCGAGCGGGGACAATCCAAACGTCGAAAGCGAGACGCGCAAATACCGTTTCTTCTCTGACGACGCCCGGGGCGAGATCATGACCGGTCGCGTCGCTTATCGCCGCGGGAAAGGGGCTTTCGAGCCGGTCATCGACGAAAAAAGCGGCTATGACTACGACATCCAATCTTACGCCGAGGCCGGCTACCTCCATTACATCGAGAAAGTCGAAGAGGGGGTCACGTCCCGGGTTTCTTACGACAACATCTCCAAGAACAACCGTTACAACAACCTCTACTCGATCTACGCGGCCAATCCCGACACCGTCATGATGGAAAGCGTCCTTGACGCGATCGACGGCTACCACGGGGGCGCCAAGGAAACCGCCCGCTACATCGATCAAATCGGGGACGAGCTCATCCTCAAGATCGCGACGACCGAATATTCAAGCTACACCTCTTACAACTACGACGACTTCTTCTACGTCCACATGGATTTGGACGGGACGAAGATCAACCGCGTCGACACGGGCTTCCTCGTCTATGACCTCGGTGCGGACAAGACCGACGAATCCTATTACCAGGCGATCCGCAAGGAATCTTGCTATGGCTTCTCCTATGGCAAGCGCGATTCTTTCGGGGGTATCCTCCTGAATGAAAAAGACGTCGACCAGACGCATGGGGTCACCCCCCAGCACCTCGTGGACCTCTCCGCGATGCCCGATGGCGTCTTAAGCGCGGAGAACGCAAGCGAGATCCTCTCAAACCTCCAGACGTTCGCGGAAGGGACGACAAGCACGGAAACGAGCTTCTCCTACGATTCCTTCGTCGACCGCCAAGCCTCCGCGGACGTCGAGACCGGGGAATACAAGGTCCTCGGCGAGGCTAACGGCACCGCGACCACCCGCCTCTACGAAGGCGATTTCGTCGAATCCCTCGCGACTTTGACCCTCGAGAACTCCTCGGCCGGTACCAAGGAAATCGCGGTGGTCTCCCAAGCCGAGGCCGATGACGTGGGCATGCGCATCGTGACTGACGCCGACAGCACCCTCAAGTCCCATAAGCACGTCTACGAGGCGAGTGAGATCGACGATCCCCTCCCCTTCGTCGGCGTCCACCCGATCTACCGGACCGAGATCTTCGAACCGTTCCGCATCGCCGGGGCCCTCGGGGTCAATTGCTCTTCCGATTCGCCCCTCGACAACGACAACAACATCTACACGTCCTCGGGCGCGGTTTCCAAGAACGGGAACCGGGTTTCCGGGCGTCTCACCAAGGTGTTCCACAAAAACGTCTGGACCCCGTATTGGACGTATGGGGCCTCCTTCGAGATCGTCGACGGCTTCCTCGAGGAAGTCTCGATGAGCGTTCAGACCTACATCGAAAGCGATACCCAGCAAATCACCTTCTACGCGACCCTTTCCTTCCAGTGCAAGAAGGGCGAAGTCGTAGCCCCCTTTACGGGCGAGAAACTCGATCCTTCCCTTTACGAGGAAGGGGACGTCCTGGCCAAGAACGAATGGCTGTACATGTGAGGAAAAACCATGAAAAAACCGGTTCTGTTCCTTCTTTCGGGCCTCTTGCTCCTAGCTTCCTGCCAAGGGGAGCCCGAAACCGCTTCCTCAAGCAACGATGAGGAAGGCTCGACTTCCTTCGAGGCCTTGCTCGACGAGCTTTCTACGACTTCCTCTTACCGCGCGGATCTCGCCTTCTATGTCCTAAGCGAATCGGGCGAAGAGAAGCGCACGTCTTACGGCATCCAAAGCCAATTCGGCCCCGACGCCCTCCTTTGGGAGGACGAGACGGGCGTCTATGCCCCGTCAGGGGCCCTCAAGAACGGGGACCAAGGGGTTTTCGAATTCACTCTTGATGGCGGGAACGTCGCCCTCGGGGATTTCGTGACCCTCGACGGGGGCCTCGACATCGGGGAAATCTACGATTCGCCTCTTTCTTTTGCACCGGCGCGTTCGTGGAAGCAAGATGAGGACAACCTCTTCCGGAACAATTCCTCCGCCATGCGCGAGACGATGGCGAGCCTCTGCGGCCTTGTCGATCTCGCTTCCCACGCGGGGATCCAGTTCTCCTACGGGTCCCTTTACGCGACCTTGGAAGGGGAAGGTATCCGCTTCTCCATGGAAGGGTTCATCGGCGAGCAATCCGTCGTCCGGGCGGAACTTGGTCTGAGCGAAATTGGGACCGCTTCTTCTTCGGCCATTTCCTCTTACCTTAACAACCCGACGTTGCTCGAGAACCCGACTTCCTGGAGCCAAGAACAAAGCGATATCATCCGCGCCTATTTCGGCGGGGATTTCGCGATCGACCTCCCGTTCCCGACCGGGGCAAGCTACGCCCTTACCGTCGAGGAGGCCGAGGCTTATGGCGAAGCTCTCATCTACGACGTCGTCTCGGGGGATTTGACCTCCTCCTATGCGACCCTCCTCGAAGAGGCGGGTTTCTCGGTCGAGCCCCGTCCCGACCTTGGGGGCAGCGTCGCTTTCAAGGACGTTAAGGACGGGAACATCACCCGTCATTACAGCGTCCTCTTCCTCTATTTCAGCCAAGCGGACATCAAGGCGACGCATGGGGAGGAAACCGCCATCCTTTATCCCAAGGGCCGTTTCCAGATCGAAATCCTCTATTCCGAGGAGACGTCCTATAGCCTCGAGGAAGCTAACGCCTATCTCGAGGAAGTTTCTAAGGGTCTCTTCCCGGCGCCTTCCTATTCCGGGATTCAAAACGTCGCGATCGACGACTATAGCAGCGTCTATCCAAACATTTATTCTTGCGCGGTCGTCTTCTTCTACGAACTATCGGGCATGCAGAACGCGGTCAACGCCATCTCTTCTTACGGATCGACCCTCGCGAGCAGCGGATTCTCTTTAAGCGACAAGAGCACGGATTATGAAGTCGTTTACGAGAACCTCGAAGCGGGGGCAAGCGTCACGTTGGCCCTCGATTTCGACGAAAACGGCGAATATGCCGGCACGTTCGAGGCCTTCTATCTCGTCAAGGTAGCTTGATCATGGATTCCAAACGCATTCTCATCCCCTTACTCGTCCTCGCCTTCCCCCTTGTTTCCTGCGGAGACGGGGAAGGGCATCTTTCAAACCAAAGCTGCTTAACGTTGGAGGCGGAAAGGGAAAGCAAGATCTACCTCGAGCTCGGCAGCGATAAGGCGATCGACGTCCGCGACTATGTGGCCGTCTATCCCGCCTTGCCTCTCGAGGTGTCCGCGAAAACCGCGAACATCCGCGTATCGGGCACCCACGTGACCGGGATCGATTACGGGCCTTTTTCGGTCCTCGTGACGTGCGGGGACAAAAGCCTCGTTCTCGAGGGCGAGGTCATTTCCAAGGCGAAACGCGACCTCATGGATTTCCTCGAGGGAACCCGCGACTCTTACATCGCCTACGACAATTTCTCTTTGTTCACGTTGGTGGGCGAGGGTTTCTACGCGACCACCTATTCCATGGATGCTTCCGTGACCACCTACCAAGGTGGGATTGAGGATCCCGCGACTGGTTACGGCTATCCTTTCTTGATCGCCTCCACGACGATGGGGGATTATGGCGATGTCCCAACGTTTGGGGATATCGGACTCCTAAGCGGTTATGAAAGGACCAAGGCGTCCTTGGGTTTCGGCAGTCTTCTTCTTAGCGAAACGGATTTCGAAGAGGTGTTCGATTCCGCCTCCGAAGCAACGGGAACGTTCATTCTAAAAGCCAACGAAGGAGAGATTCTAAGCGAGAAATCCGCGTCCTTCTATACGTCGTTGCTCGGTTCTTCAAGCGTCGTCTGGAATCACCTTTCCTCTTATGGAGAAGCCGAAGGGGTATCCCTTAGCATCAAGAAAGACCACGTGAGCATTTCCCCTTTGGACAAGAAAGGGAACCTCATCCCAAGCGTCATCATCGGGTCCTATTCCTTCCCGACCGAGGTCGCCCTTTGGGACATCGGGGGGCTCGCACCTTCTGCGATTCTGTCCTGGCAAGCGAAGCCGGACATCCCCCTTCCCGTCGAACGGGGCGAGATCGAATCGTTCTTCGGTTCTTTGAAGGATGCGAATAGCTTTACGATGTCCGCGAAAGGACATTGGTTCAACCCCGACACGGGGGTGGATGCCGCGACCCCATCCGGGATGATCTTCGGGGACACGAAAACCGAGATCTTCAACGTCTTCGAGACGGAATCTCGTTTCAAAGACGGAGTTCTCGAGACGACCGTCCTTTCCCGCGACGACGCGGTGACCTTGTTCTCTAGTGAGGTTCCTTCTTCAGGACGGAAAGACCTTTATCTTCCCCGGAAGAAAGGGCCGATTGATACCTTGGATCATTACGTTGCCGATCCCTCGAAGGAAGAGACGGGATACGTCTACCAATCCGCCTCTTCCAAGACGACGAACGTCTGGCAGACGCCCCTCATGCCCGGGAAACTCGTGCCCCAGGGGTCTTCAAATCTTTGGGAAGGGGCTTCCTTCCGAACGAGGGAAGTCGAGGAAGGCAAGTCGACCTTCGTTTACACCCCGACGGGACTCGACATGTCCGCCTTGCAGGTCAACGCGCTTCTCGGCGGGATTCCTTACGTCATCGAATCTCTCGTCCCCCATGACCTCGCTTACTGCGGGTTCCTCTACCTCTTCTATTTCGGATGGGCTTACGATTCTTCGTCCTGGACCATCGAGGTCGACGCGGATTCCTTCTCCTTCCGTTCCGACT
Organism: Caryophanales bacterium; assembly: GCA_028726925.1. Taxonomy (GTDB): domain Bacteria; phylum Bacillota_I; class Bacilli_A; order RFN20; family CAG-826; genus Alloenteromonas. The sequence continues at coordinate 5,260 of JAQYPI010000043.1, forward strand.
TCGTCTATTCCCCGACCCTCTATTACGGGTTCGAGCTCGTCATCGACGGGATTGGATCCACGACCCTAAGCCCCGAGGCCGAGGCTCTCCGCTGACCCTTCTCTCCTAGGCCGCCAGGATCATCCTGACGGCCTTTTCCTTTGCCATTTATCCATATAGAGCAACGAAAGGAAGAAAACGAAAAAGGGCCCCCTTTCGGAGGTCCTTGATGCCGAATCCGTTCGATTAGGCAAGGAAGACGATGTTGGAGATGACCGCGGCGTCAGAACCGGAGTCGCCGGAGGAGTCCTTCGTGTACTGGATGGACACGACGTCGCCCGCGGCGAGCTCGAGCTCGAGGTCACCGGACATTTCGCCGGAGTGGTCGCCCTTGTTGCTCCAGCCGGAGAGCGCGGTGCCGTTGACCTTGATGACGATGCCATCGTATTTCGCCTCGGAGGAGACGCTCCAATGGAAGGACAGGATACCCGCGTTGGTCGCGGTGATGCGAAGCTCGGCGGTAATGCTGCTCTTGCCGGCGTTGGACGAGGTCCAGGTACCGGCTTCCGCGTCATTGGTCCAGGCGTAGTAGGAACCGGATTGCGCGCCGTCGACCGAGTAATCGACGCCCTCGGTGCCAGCGGTGAGTTCCGTGATCGTGACGGTCGCGGACATGTCTTCCGGGTTCAGGACGACGACGGTGGTGACGAGCTTGGTGCCCGATTCGTCAGAGACCATCGCTTTATTCGTGAAGGTGAGGTCGCTACGAGTCATCTCGTAGGCTTTCCCCCCGACCGTGATGGTGGCGCCACTCACGACAACGGTTTCCCCGTCGGCGGTGGTGTAGGTGCCGTCGACGTTCTCGAGGAGGACGCCGCCGTTATTGACAACGGTGACGGAGCGGCCGCTCTCGTTGGTGTAGGTGAGTTCGACGCCATTCGTGTACCAGGTCGAGCCTTCCGCGGTTCCTTCCGCGAGGGTGGCCTTGGTCCAGGTGAGGAGGTCGAAGGCGGTGCCCGAGCCTTGGCGGAGAATCATCTGCTCATTCGGGTTCTCGCCATAGGAAGAGGTGGTCGGGATGATCTCGACAAGGTAG
>JAQYPI010000044.1 GCA_028726925.1 Caryophanales bacterium
ATTTTGGTTTCTTCAACGACACCTTCCGCGAGACGACGAAGCGTTTCTTCGCCGCCGATTTCTCCGCGGTCAACGACTTCAAATTCGTGTTCGCTTCCTCCTCGGTCCCCTTCATCCGCTCCCCGATGTTCCTCGATGCCCGCCAAAGCGTGAATTACATCGAATGCCACGACAACGAGACGTATTTCGACATCCTTTCCTTCCGCCGGAAGGATTTGAGCGATGCCGCCAAATGCGAACTCGTCCTCGCCGCCTCGGCCGCCACGATCCTGAGCTTCGGGATGCCCTTTCTCCACATGGGGCAGGAAATCGCGGCCTCCAAATGGGGCGAAGGGAACACCTACAACAAGGGCGACCGCTTTAACAAGATGAGCTATGCCTTGCTCGATGAGCGACACGTCATGGTCGAGACCCTCGCCCGCTTCATCGCTTTCCGCAAGAACACCCCGTTCCTGCGCACCTTCGATCCCGCCACGATCGACCGGGCCATCTTCGTCTCGGACGCGGATGGCTGCGTCCATGCAAGCGCCACCGACCCTTCCCTCATCGAGCCGTATCGCCGCCTTGAGGCGTTCTTCAACCCGACCGACCACGACATCCGCTTCCGCCTCTATCATTCCGCCCGGGTCATCCTCACGACGAAAGAAGGCGCGCGGATCGAGAAAGAAGACGTCGTCGTCCCGGCTAGGTCCACCGTGGTCGCCGGCATCTAGAAAGGAAACCAACCATGAATCCAAGCCGCGGGGAAAAGAATTCCCCAACCCTATCGCTGGCGAAAACCCTCGCCTCCTCCCTCCTCATCGCCGCCCTCATCTCGTTCCTCGCGTTCTTTTACGCCTTCCAGCAAAGCAAAGGCTTCGGAGAAGAGGTCGCGTTCCCCGAGATTCTCGCCTGGGTCCTTTCCTACGGCTTTTTCGCCGCTTTGGGCCTCGGATGCGGCCTTTTTGGGCTTTTAACGGTCTCGAAACGCCCAAAAACGATGGGAATCGTCTCGATCCTCGGCATCGTCTATGGCTCCTTGACCGCCGTTTCCGGCATCCCGATGGGGATTTTCCTCGGGAAAATCGAATTCTTGATTTCTTTGCTCGTGATCGGGGCATGCCTCGTCGCGATCGCGATCCTGACCCTCCGGTCCTACCGCGAGGAATTCAGGGTCTCGTAAGCGTGCCGAAGCCCCTTCGGGTAATGGTTCTTCGCGACGCCTTTCACGATTTTGACCCACCCGAGGTTGAGGCCTCCATAACTTACGATGCGGAAACCTTCCGCGCCCGCCAAGGGAAACGTCTCGCCGCGCAGATACGCGCGGGCGTTTTTTTCGTCGAGGGGAATCGAGTGTTCCGGGCCGAGGTAGCGGGCTAGCGCGTGGTCCGGAAAATAGATGTCGCGCAACTCGAAGAGCTTGACCCCGAGCCGCAAGGTGTTGAGTTTATCGAGGGGGAAGGGCTCGGAGAGGGAATAGAACTTGCCCCGGGAAGAGAGGTTTTCGCGGTTTTCGAGCCCAAAGGAAGCAAGGAAAGCGGCGTATTTGCGCGCCAAAGGGTCTTTCTTCGGAAGGAATTCCTTGCGCGATGATTCCCCTTTTTTCTGCAGCAAGATGAGGTATTGGCCTTCCCCGGGGAAGAGGTGTGGCAGGAAATGGATGCCTTCCATTAGCATCGCGTCGTGATAGAAAAGGGGCGAATCGATGGGCGCCTTGACGGGATAGAAATCCTCGTGGCGGGCAAGAAAGGCGAGGATCTGTTCCTCGTTTTCTTCGCGCGAGAAGGAGCAAGTGCTATAGGCGAGGATGCCCCCGGGACGCAGCATCGTGGCGCAAAGATCAAGAAGCGCGGCCTGCTCGAGGGCGCAGCGATGGACTTTCGCGGGGCTCCATTCCTTTCGCGCCTCCTCGTTCTTTCTTGCCATGGCGCTTCCCGAACACGGGGCATCAAGCAGGATCTTGTCGAAAAATCCCTCGAAAGAAGGCGCGGAGAAGGAAAAATCCGAGGAATTCACGATGATGTTGCCCCGTCCCATGCGCTCGACGGCGCTTGAAAGGGTCTTGGCCCGCGGGAAGGAGATGTCGTTAGCGAGGATCAAGCCTTCGTCTTCCATGAGGAAACTCGATAGGATCGTCTTCCCTCCCGGGGCGGCACAAAGGTCGAGCAAGCGTTCCCCGGGTTTCGGGTCGAGGAGGAAAGGGACCATCATGGACGAGGCGTCTTGAATGGAAAAGGCCCCGACGTCGTAAAGGAAGGATTTCCCGAAATCGTAATCGGCGGGATCGTAAAGGTAGGCATGGGGGACGAAGGGGTGTTTCTTGACTTTGGGGAACAAGGAAAGGAAACGGTCGTCCTCCATTTTCTTGGGATGCAGGACGAGGGCGTGGGTCCGCGGATCGTCGAGGGAGGCGATCAACGCTTCCGCTTCGGAGGGATATTCTTCACGCAAGGCATCTTCGAGACTCATGGGGCTATTGTAGCCTCCTTTCTCACCGTCTTGGCAAGGGATGACGAGATTTTCCTTAAAAAGAAGGGGGAATCCGTCCTTTCCCTCTAGGGAAACCAGCGGGGATTCGCTAGAATAAAAGACATGAGAATGGTAGATATTATCGAGAAGAAGCGCGACGGCCTGTCCTTGACGGATGAAGAGATCCGCTTCTTCGTGCGGGGATACGTCGACGGTACGGTCCCCGATTATCAGGCTTCCGCCTTCGCGATGGCGGTCCTTTTCCGTGGGATGGATTCCCGAGAGACCGCGACCCTGACGGATGCGATGATGCATAGCGGGGAAACGATTGACTTAAGCGACATCCCCGGGGTCAAGGTCGACAAACACAGCACCGGCGGGGTCGGCGACAAGACCAGTTTGGTCCTCGGGCCCCTCGTTGCCTCCTGCGGGGCGAAGCTCGCGAAGATGTCCGGGCGCGGCCTCGGCCATACCGGAGGAACGCTCGACAAGATGGAATCCGTGCCGGGGATGCGCATCGCCTTGAAGGAAAGCGAATTCAAAGACCAAGTGAAGCGCATCGGGATCGCCATCGCGGGCCAGACCGCCGAACTCGTCCCTGCCGACAAAAAGCTCTATGCCCTGCGCGACGTGACCGGGACGGTCGAATCCATCCCCCTCATCGCCTCGTCCATCATGTCCAAAAAGCTCGCGTCCGGGAGCGATGCCATCCTTCTAGACGTGAAATTCGGCGGCGGGGCCTTCATGAAGGACATCAAGCAAGCGACGGTCCTCGCCAAAACCATGGTCGAGATCGGGAAGAACCTCGGCCGCGACACCCGCGCCATCCTGACGGACATGGATCAGCCTCTCGGCTTTGCCGTCGGGAACGCTATCGAGGTGATCGAAGCGGTGAATACGTTGAAGGGAAAAGGCCCGAAAGACCTCGAGGAACTCTGCATCAAGGCCGGTGGCATCCTCTTGACCCAAGCTGGCATTGTCCCGGACGAAACGGAAGGTGAAGCAAGAATCGAGGAAGCCATCCGTTCCGGGAAAGGATTCGAGAAATTGTGCGAATTCTTCGCCGCCCAAGGCGGGGACGTCCGTTATCTTGAGGACACGTCCCTTTTCCCGAGGGCGAGGTTCGTCCACGAGGTGAAAGCGACCAAGGAGGGGCATGTCGAACGGATCGATTGCCTCGCGGTCGGGCTTTCCGCGATGCGCCTTGGCGCCGGAAGGGCCACCCTCGCGGATCACATCGACATGTCCGCGGGAATCCTCTTGAAGAAGAAAGTCGGCGACGCGGTGAAAAAAGGCGATGTCCTTTGCCTCGCCTTGACCAACAAGGAAGGGGTCGGGGACGTCCTTAAGACCTTGGAAGGTTCTTTCGTTCTGTCAGAAACGGAAGTCGAGAAAAAACCCATCGTTCGCCGCGTCATCGGGAGGGAAGTATGAGAATTGTATTGCAGGTCGTCCGGAAGGCAAACGTCACAATCGATGGGAAACCCGTGTCGTCCATCGACCGGGGTTACCTCCTTCTTTGCGGTTTCACGGAAGGGGATACTCCAGCCCTTGCGAAAAAAATGTGTGACAAAGTATGCAAGTTACGCGTTTTTCCTGATGAGAACGGGAAAACGAATAAAAGCCTTGCCGATGTGAAAGGGAATATCCTTTGCGTGAGCCAGTTCACGTTGTACGCCTCCGTCAAAGAAGGAAACCGCCCGTCCTTCACCTCGTGCATGAAAGCCGACGATGCCCGGGTCCTTTATGGCCAATTCTTCGCGGATCTCAAGGAAAGGATCCCCTCCCTCCAAGGCGGGGTTTTCCAAGCGGACATGGTCGTCTCGCTTGAAAACGATGGGCCGTTTACCCTCATCCTCGATAGCAAGGAGCTTTTCTCCAAATGAAAATCCTCGTTGGACTTAGCGGCGGGGTCGACAGCGCCGTCGCGGCCTACCTTCTCCAGAAAGAAGGGCATGAAGTCGTCGGGGGTTTCATGCGAAATTGGGACGCCCTCGCGAATAACGATACCCTGGGCAACCCAACGCTTGGGCAAGGACAATGCCCCCAGGAAAAGGATTACGAGGACGCGATGGCTGTCGCGAAGAAACTCGGGATCCCCTTGCTCCGCTGCGATTTCGTGAAGGAATATTGGGACAACGTGTTCTCGTATTTCCTCAAGGAATACGAACGGGGCCGCACCCCCAACCCGGATGTTTTCTGCAACAAATACATCAAATTCGATTCGTTTCTGAATTTCGCTCGCCAAAACGGGTTCGACGCGATCGCCATGGGCCATTACGCCCGGCGCATCGAGGAAAACGGGACCCATTATCTTGGGAAGGCTTTCGACCGCGCGAAGGACCAATCCTATTTCCTTTCCCAAATCAACGAATCCCAGATCGCGAGCTGCCTTTTCCCGCTTGCGGACATCGAGAAGAAAGACGTCCGCCGAATCGCCCGCGAGCTCGACCTTTCCTCGGTCATGGACAAGAAGGACTCGACCGGGGTCTGCTTCATCGGGGAACGCAATTTCCGCCTTTTCCTCCAAAACTACTTCCCCGCCACGGAAGGGGATATCGTCGAAGGGAAGACTGGGAAGGTCCTCGGCAAGCATTGTGGGGTCCTCTATTACACGCTTGGCCAGCACAAGGGGCTTGGCATCGGCGGGGTGAAAGGGGAAGAGGAAGGTGCGTTCTTCATTTATCGGAAGGACCCGAGGAAGAACATCCTCTACGTCGCCCACCCAAGCGAGCGTTATCTCCTCCTTTCCGACGAATGCGTCGTCACCGGGGTCAACTGGGTCGGCCCGCGCCCAGAAGGGGAAATCCCCGTGGGCGTCAAGTTCCGTTATCGGCAGCCGGACCAGGCTTGTTATCTGCGTTTAGACGGGGAGGTCGCTCACCTGCGTTACGTTTCCCCCGTCGAGTCCGTCACCCCGGGGCAAATCGCCGTTTTCTACGACGGGGACAAAATGCTCGGCGGCGGGATCATCGATCGCGTCTACCGCGAAGGAAAGCGCATCGACGCGGACGAGGATTAGTCTTTTCTTTTCATTAGAAAAGGGTATAGTAGAGGCATCGGGAACTTGCCACTCCCCCTTATCGCGGGCAATGCCGCCGTCCCATGCGTTAAATGGAAACCGAATCGAGAGCACCCAGCAGGTGAAGAAGGATGGTACCGCGCCCCAAGCGTTCCTTCGTCCTAAGGGTGCTTTATTTTGTGGAGGAAAATTCAATGAAAAAACTAACCGGAAGCGAGATCCGCTCTCGCTGGATCTCCTTTTTCGAGGGAAAGGGGCATCGCTACATCCCCGGGGTCAATCTCATTCCCCAAGGCGATAAATCCTTGCTTTGGGTCAACGCTGGCGTCACCGGGCTCAAGAAGTATTTCGACGGGAGCGAAGTCCCGCCGAGCCGCCGCATCGTGAACGTCCAGAAATCCATTCGCACGAACGACATCGAGAACGTCGGCCATACCGCGCGCCATCACACGTTCTTCGAGATGCTCGGAAATTTCTCCATCGGCGATTATTTCCGCCCCGAGGTCATCCCCTGGGCGTTTGAAATCCTCACGGACGAGGAAAAGGGATTCGGGATTCCGAAGGAAAAGCTCTTCATCACCTACGAGCCGCACGACCAGGCGACGTTCGAGCTTTGGCAAAAGGTCGGGATCGACGCGAGCCATCTCATTCCCCTCGAAGGAAACTTCTGGGAAATCGGCGAGGGTCCCTGTGGGCCGGACACCGAGATTTTCTTCGATCGCGGCGAGCGTTTCGACCCGGAAGGTCGGGGTTTGGATTTGCTTCGCAACGACATCGAGAACGATCGTTACATCGAGATTTGGAACATTGTTTTCTCCCAATACAATTCCGTCGCGGGAGTCGCGCGCAGCAACTACAAGGAATTGCCCTCCAAGAACATCGACACCGGCAGCGGCCTCGAACGGCTTGCCTGCATCTTGCAAGGCGCCGAGACGAACTTCGAGACGGACCTTTTCCTCCCGATCATCGAGGCGGCCAAGGCCATTTGCCATCAGCCCTACGAAGGGGAGAACCTCATGAGCTACCGGGTCATCGCCGACCACGCGCGCTGCTTGGTGTTCGCTCTTTCCGACGGGGCCTATTTCTCCAATGAAGGTCGCGGTTACGTCCTTCGCCGCATTATTCGCCGCGCGATGCGCTATGGGCAAAAGCTCGGCATCCACGAGCCGTTCATGCATCGCTTGGTCTCCGTCGTCGTGGACAAGTATTCGGATTTCTATCCTGAGATTGCGGCCAAAGCCGATTTCGTCTCCAAGATGATCCTCGCCGAGGAACAGAAGTTCCTGAAGACCCTCTCTTCCGGCGAAGAGATGCTCCGCGGCATGATCGAGGGCAAGACCGAACTCGACGGCGCGAGCGTTTTCAAGCTCTACGATACGTTCGGCTTCCCTTCCGACCTCACCGCGGAGATCTGCGCGGAACTCGGCGTCAAGGCCGATATGGAGGGCTTCGCATCTTGTATGAAGGCCCAAAAGGAACGGGCCAGGGCGGCGCGCGGGGAAATCGAATCCTTCCACAAACAGTCGAAAGACCTTCTTGCCTTCAAAGAGCCGAGCGAATTCTCTTACGAGGCTACTACCCTGAAAGCCAAAGTGACCGGAATCTTCGTCGATGGCGTCCGGGTTTCCGTTTTGGATGAAGAAGGCGACGTCGCGTTCGACGAAACGCCTTTCTACGCCGAGATGGGCGGTCAGGTGAGCGATACTGGCTCCCTTTCCTCCGCCTCCTGCTCCGCCAAGGTGCTCCACGTCGGGAAAGCCCCGGCCGGTCAGCATCTCCACCACGTCCAAGTGGAATTCGGGTCTTTGCGCGAAGGGGATGTCGTGACCTTATCGGTCGACGCCTTGCGCCGGAAGAAGATCGAGCGCAACCACTCCGCAACGCACTTGCTTCACGCCGCGCTCTCGGAAGTCCTCGGCAAGCACATCGAGCAGAAAGGCAGCTACGTCGATGAGGATTATCTTCGTTTCGACTACGGCGCCCTCGAGAAGCCTAGCGAAGAAGATCTGAAAAAGATCGAAGAGTTGGTCAACGAGAAAATCCTAGAATCCATCGAAAGAAACACCAAAATCCTACCCATTGAGGAAGCGAAGTCCATCGGGGCGGAAATGGAATTCTCGGAGAAGTATGGGGATGTCGTCCGCGTCGTGTGCTTCGATTCGTTCTCGAAGGAATTCTGCGGCGGCACGCACGTTCACAACACCGCCGACATCGGCCTCTTTGTGATTGAGAGCGAAGGAAGCGTCTCAAGCGGCACCCGCCGCATCCAAGCCCGGACGAGCATGGGAGCTTACCGTTATCTTAAGAATCGCGAGCTGGTCCTCGACGGCGTCGAAGGCGAGCTTGGCGCGAGCGACAAAGACGCCCTTGCCCACGTGAAGGCGATGGGCGGCAAACTCGATTCCGCGAAAAAGGAAATCGCCGAGATGAAAGACCGGATCTCCGCGTCGGAAGCATCGAAACTCGCCTCTCAATTCGAGGAAGTTGCCGGCGTGAGTTTCCTTTCGAAAATCATCGATGGGGAACGCGATGACCTCATGAAACTCGGGGATACGCTCAAAGCGAACCTCTCGGATTACCTCCTGCTTTTGGCCGGGAAGGGAACGAAAGGGATTTCCCTCGTCGTTTTCGCGGGCGGAAAAGGCAAAAACCCGGGTGCCGGGAAGGTCATGAAGGCCGTGGCCCCCTTGCTTTCCGGCAATGGCGGAGGCAAGCCCGAAATGGCCTCCGGATCGGCGAAGGATCTCGCCCGCTTCGAGGAAGCTAAGGACCTCGCCAAACGACTGCTCGAAGGAAAGGAATGACATCCATGGAAAACGAAATCAAAGAAACGATCGCGGAAGAAGACCGCGAGATCGAGATCACCCGCGATGACGGCACCGTCGTCCGCCTCAAGATTCTTTTCACCTTCCGCAACGAAGAAAGGGCCAAGGACTATTATTTCCTTTACGAAAACGAGGATGACGACAGCCTTTTCTGCCTTTCCACGAGCGATGGCGTGAGCTTCGAATACCTGAGCGACGAGGAAGAGGATGAGGCCGAACAGGTCCTGGAAGCCTATAACGAGGACCCCATGATCTCGGAAATCCGGGAGGGCGAATAATCCTTCCTTGTTAGACAAGGAAATTCGCGTATAATCATTAAGCACCGAAAGGACTCTACCCATGCCTAAGCAAAAGATCGTTCTCACCCAAGAAGAATACGACAAACTTCAACAAGAATATTCCAACCTCATCAACGTCGAAGCTCCCCGCATTCGCGATGCGCTGGCCCTTGCCCGCAGCTACGGTGACTTCTCCGAAAACGCCGATCTCGACGCCGCTCGCGATGCCCAAGCTCGCAACGAAGCCCGCATCAAGGAAATCCGCGAACAACTCGACAATTCCACGATTGCGAGTGTCGCGGCCGACGGCACCGTCACCATCGGCAAGACCATTGTTGTCCACGACGACAGCCTCGATCAGGACATTAAAATCCGCATCAAGGGCAACATCGGCGCCGATCCGCTTGCCGAAGTTCCTTCCGTTTCCAACGAATCCCCGTTCGGCAAATCCGTCATCGGGCATCGCGTTGGGGATGTCGTCACCATCGAGACCGAGCCGAAATACACCGTCAAGATCCTCAAGATTTTCGAGGAAGACGAAGAGAAGTAATTCGATTCCGGCCGAATTGTAACGGAACGATTTCTGAAATATTCAAGAAAAGCATCGATTGATTCGGTGCTTTTTCTTTTTCTTTGCCATTTTTGGGAAAAGAAAGGGCGGAAATCTGGAATAAAGTAGGCGGAGGTACCATATGAAAACGATTCTCATCATTGTCCTCATCACGATGGCTTGCGTCGCGGGATTCGGCGCGATCAGCAAATTCACCGACGCGAGCGCAACGACCACGACGAGCCAAAACAAGTCGGACGCGACCTCGCTCTCCGCTTCCATCAGCGGTCAAGTCGTCAAGCCAGGGACGTACAAACTCCGGGCCGGGGCAACGTTGGTCGACTTGATCGAGGCGGCCGGCGGGACGAACACCAACGCGGACGAGCTCGCGTTTTTCCCCGATGTCGTTTTGGAGAACAAAGGGGAGTATTACATCGCCCCGATTTATGACAACACGTCGGCCTGTGCGACGTCCCCCATCATCAAATGCAATTTGAACCAAGCCTCGGCGGAAGAACTGAACAAAATCGCTGGGTTCACGAAAACGGCATCTGCCGCCGTGGTCAGTTTCCGGAATTCCACGAAATTCGAAACTCTTGAGCAAGTGCAAGATGTTTCGGGAATCGGGAAAGCGACGTATATCAGCGTCCGCGACAAACTCACGTTGAAGAATCCTGCCGAGTAAACGCGTTCCATGCGAGTCCTCTTCCTCTTTCTTGGGCTTGCCTTGGGAATCGCGGCCGGGTTTCTCCGGCAAGCGATTCCATGGGTTATCGCTTTGCTCATCGCCTGCGTCATATTTCTCCTCTCTCTTAAAAAGAAAGAGGCTGCATGGTACGGGATTTCCCTTCTCCTCGGCGTGGGAATCGGCCTCCTTGGTCGAATACCCCATGCCGAGGGTACCATCGAATACGAAGGTATCGTCATCCGCCGTTCGGAAAACTACGTCATACTCTGGCGTCCTTTTTTCATGGTTTATTGCCCTTGCAAGGATAACTCTTTTCAAATCGGTGATGTCTTGTCCGTTCAAGGAAGGCTCCGTGAACTGTCGTTTACCACGTACGAATCGCGTTTCGATTTCGGCGCGTTCCTCGAAAGCAACGGCGTTCGATATGGATTTGATTATCCGCGTCTCGAGGCAACGTTTTCGTTTCCATTGCGTCTTCGCGCTTTAGAAAAACAGTTCCTCGACAATTTTTCGGAGGAAACGTCGTCCTTGCTTCGCTCGTTGCTTTTTTCGAATCAAGACGACTCGGAGACGATTTCGGCCATGCGGGAAATGAATCTCCTTTTCCTTTGGTCTTCCTCCGGCTTGCTAGCCGGAAGGATCCTCGATGGGATCCAAGCGATCCTCCGAAAGGCGTGCGACACCGATAAGAAAGCTGATTCCTGGTTCCTCGTTGTCCTCGTTTGTTTCCTTCCGCTTGGGCTAAGGAAAGTCGGCGTAACGCGGGTTTTGCTTGTCCGGGTTTTCCGATATCTGAATAATCATACGAAACTGTTTCCGAGAAAGCTGATTTCCATCGAGATTCTATGCCTTTCTGGCTTAATCATCCTCCTCGTATCCCCGTATCAAGTTTTTCAAAAGGGATTCCTCTTAGGTTTCGGGATCAGTCTGGCGTTCTCCCTATTCGGGAAAGTCTTCGAGCGGATCGAGAACAAAAAAGCGAGGAGAATCGCTTCGTTTGGCCTCGTCCAAGCCATCGTGCTTCCCCTTGCGATGAACGAGACGGGAAGGCTCCATCTCCTGACTCCGGTGTTTTCCGTCTTGACCGCCCCGCTTGCCATCGGTTTTGCCGTTTTGGGGATGGTGGCTTTTCTCATCATGCCGATGGTTCCGTTCATGAACGGGATTGGCGCTATCCTGTCCTCGTTGCTTCAAAAGCTCGCGGAGGTCGACCTTTCGATTTCGCTTCCCCCTTGGTCGGACGTTTTTGTCTTTCTCTATTACGTCGTTCTCGTCGTGGCTTTAATCGCGTTCGAAAGCGGAATCCCTTCTTTGCGGAGAATTCCCCCGGCCGTCTTGATAACGGGATACCTTATTTCTCTTTTTCCGATTCCTCCGCTCTTTTCGCAAGAAGTGACTTTTATAAACGTGGGGCAAGGGGATGCTATTCTCGTCCGCGACCGATCGACCGCCGTCTTGATCGATACCGGCGGGACAACCCAATTCGACCTCGCGACAGAAACGCTCATTCCTTACTTAAGAAAGAATCGGATTTATCATCTAGATTGCGTCATCGCGTCCCATCATGATTACGATCATATCGGCGCATACGAGAGTCTCGCTGCCCATTTCGACGTTCGCGCATTTGTGGACGAGAAAGGGCAATTCCCACTCACAATTGGCGGTTTGCGATTCGAGAACCTTAATACTTTCGAGGCAGACGAAGAAAACGAGGCTTCCCTTGTTTTGAAACTTGATTTTATGGGCCAAAGGTGGATGTTCACGGGAGATGCCCCCGAAGGAATCGAGCGGCAGATCCTTGCGTCGGGGGCCGATGTCGACTGCGATGTCTTGAAAGTCGGGCATCATGGGTCGAATACCTCTTCCTGCATGCCTTGGCTGGTCGCGTGTTCCCCTTCGGTCGCCATCATCTCAGTCGGGGCAAACAACCATTACGGCCACCCCGATGAGGAAGTCGTGGAACGACTCGTTTCCTTGGGAATCGAAATCCGAAGAACGGATCAGGAGGGGACGATTCGCTATGCCAAAGTCACGGCGCCTTGGGTATAATGACATTGTGATTTACCTTGTCTATTCCGAAGAGTCCGAACTCGCGAGAAGAAGCGCTTTGAAAATCCTCAAGAAGGAGTTCCCGGAGCGCGATGAGTTCAATTACATCTCCCTCAATATGGCGGTTTCTCCTTTGAAGGATCTTGCCGACGAGTGCTCTTATTTGCCTCTCGGGGTCGATCGCAAGGCGGTTTTCGCGGAAGATTGCCAATTTTTGGCGAAACCGGCACGGGCCAAAGGAACCGGAAAAACGGGACCGAAGAAAAAAGCACAAAAAACGGATGCTTCCTTGGAGCGTCTCGCCGCGTATTGCCAAAACCCGAACGATTTTATCGATCTCTATCTTGTCGTTTATTCCGGGGCCCTGGATGAAAACAATCCTGTCGTTCAGGCCGTGAAAAACACCGGTCGCATGCTGGGCGTGCAAGTCCCGAGCCCCCAGGAGTGGGTGGATTTCGCTTTGCGTTTCTTGAAGAAATACGGCGTCGAAACCGAACGGAATGTCGCAGAAGAAATTGTTCGGCGAGTGAATGGGGATTATGGTCGTTTCCTGTCTGATTTGGCAAAACTCTCGATTTACGCCAACGGCGAACCCCTTTCGATGAATGCGGTCAAGCGCCTAGTTTCGCCCAAATTGGAGGATGATGCCTTCACAATTTCCAATGCCTTGATGAGGAACGACGTTCCCTCGGCGATTGCGATCTACCACGATCTCAAGGTTTTCGGGGTTGACGAAATTCGTTTGATGAATCTTTTGGCGAACCAATTCCGTTTCATGGATATGGTCCAGACGTTGTCGGACATGGGTCTTGGCAGCGACGCGATTGCGGCGGAACTAGCCGCCAAACCATTTCGCGTCTCGGTTACCTTGCGAAACCTCCAAGGATCGAAGAAGGGATCGTTGCCTCGCGTCATCGATTCCCTTTATGTTACTGAAAAAGCCATTTTGTCGGGAGAGCAACCCCCGCGTTTGGCGTTTGAGCGTTTCTTGGCAACCTTCCTTCTGTGAAAAAAGCGCCGTGTGGCGCTTTTTTGTCGTTTCGTTTGCTTGCTTACTTAACGGAAGCAACCGCCTTCTGAAGAGCGGATTTCTTGCGAGAGACGGTGTTATTCTTGAGAAGTCCGCTTTGGGCAGCCTTGTCCAAGAGGGAGACGGCCTCGGAAAGAAGCTTCGCGGCTTCTTCGGCGTTGCCAGCTTCGACAGCGGCCAACACCTTCTTGCAGGCGGTGCGGACGCGGGATTTGTCGGCGTTGTTTTTTTCGTGAGCGGCTTTGTTGCTCGCATCACGCTTGATTTGAGATTTAATGTTCGGCATTTCGGTTTCCTTTTTTGTTAGCGGGATAAGTTTAGCCTTAAGGCTAGCTTTGTTCAACTATTTCTTTGCCTTTTTACCCTTTTTGGCTTCGACGGTTTCTCTTTCTTCCAAAAGATCGAGAATCTGCTTCGCGAAATCATTCGCGGTGGCGAGCTTGCCCCACAATTCTTGCGGGATGTCGACATCGAACTCCTCATTGAGCCTCTGGCAGACTTCGATGTAGTTCATCGAATCGCCGCCCAGATCCGTCGTCCAAACGGCATCGGCCGAAATCTTGTAATCGGGTAGGGACAACGTGGCGGAGAAGACTTTTTTGACGCGGCGCAGCGTATCCTTGACGAGTCCTTCCGGGTAGCCTTCGAAGGATACGGTTTCCTTCGTCGGAGCTTCGGCGTTGAAGAAGTCCGGCGAGCCTTCTTGGATGGCTTGACGGAGAGCGAAACGCTTGACTTTCATGGAGCCCGAGACCGGGAGAGGCCTCTTGTCGATGAGGATGGCCTGGACGCGTTTCTCGCTCGGGAGCTTCGCGTTGATCGAACGGATATCCGAGTAAATTTGTCCGATCTTTTCTTCGGAAACGGAATTATCGACTTCGCAAACCAGCGTGATTTTTTCTTCTTTCTCGCCGGGATGGACGGCACCAAGGCAAACGCAATTGTTCAGGTTCTTGACGTCCTTGAAGTAGTATTCGATTTCATCCGGATACACGTTTTCGCCGTTGCTCAAGATGATGGTGTCCTTGATGCGGCCCTTCATGTAGTAGTTTCCGTTTTTGTCGACGCTCGCGATGTCGCCGGTCGGGAAGAAACCTTCCTCGTCCAACGTCGTATTCCGACGAACGCCATTGATGATTTCCTCGTCGTGGATGACGGGGGATTTGACCCAAAGCTCGCCGGATTCCGCTTCCGGGTTTGTCTTTTTGATTTTATAGACAAAGTCATAGAAGGGTTTTCCGATCGAGCATTTCATGCGTTGTTGGACACGGGAGTCTTGTTCGACGGAAGAAATGCCGATCTCGGTCATGCCAAAACCATTGTAGAGGGGGAATCCAAGCCCATTGACGATGGAAGCGGTCTTTGGGGACAAGAATCCGCCTCCGCTGATGCAGAAGCGGACGTGTTTGCCAAGAGTCTTTTTCTGGAAAATCTTAAGGATAAACTTGGAAGCGCCCGGTCCAGCTTCTTTTTTCGAGATTTTGTGGGTGTTGTAGGCGATGAGCTTCGCGAATAGGTCGCGCTTTCCCGGTTTCATGCCCGCGACAAGACGATTCACGGCCTGAGAAACACCGTCCCAGAACATCGGAACGGAGAAAATATGGGTGCATTCGCCGTTTTGGCATGCGTAAAGCAGGTCAGAAGTTGCCATGGACTTCGGGTAAACGACGCATTTGCCGTAGAAGTTGTACCAAAGGTAAACGACCATGAAGCCGAAAACGTGGTGATACGGGAGCATGGCGAGAATCCGGATGTCGCCTGGATACATAAGGTCGACCGAGCGCCCTGGGATGTTGAGGGACGCGGCGATTTGGGAGACAAGGTTATGGCCATGGTAGACCATCATCTTCGCCGCCCCCGTGGTGCCGGAAGAGCAGAAGATCATCGAATCGGCCCAATCGGGTTGGAAAGTGTAGTCGGGATCAGAATTGATGATGTCGTTAAGTTGGAAAGAAGGACAGGCGAATTCGGTATCTTCCGTGCAAACGACGGCTTGGGCGCCGGATTGACGGATGAGGTTGTCGGCGTTTTCTTTCGGGAGTCTCGCGTCCATCAAAAGAGGGATCCGGTTATTCATGACGATGGCCCAGAAAACCATTGGCCAGCGCGGGGAGTTCTTGAGTTTGAGGACGACGATGGCTTTCGGGGGCAAGGAAGAGAAGCAGGTGCTCAGCTTCGAGGCGATCTTGAAGGTTTCATTACGGAAGTCCTCGTACGTTTTTTTCTTGGCTTTGCCGTTGTCGTCGAAATAGAGATAGCAAGGGGCGTCCGGATCGCGAGTCACGATGGCATTGTAGATATCTTCCATCGTCTTGGCGGTTTCGGCGAATTGTTTGGTGGCGCCGATGAACTCGGCAACCAAGGTTTCTTGGGACTTTTTCATAGTGAAAAATATACAACGATTAGGGGTATTGTTGAAGAATATTTTCTTGAGTGTTCTTTCCCGTTGCAACGCGTAAGGATGCCAAAATAGCGCGCCCGTGCTAGAATGGCCGCATGGAAAAACGAATCATCACGGATATCTCACAGGCGAGAATCGTATATATGGGCACCCCGGAGATCAGCGCCATTGTCCTTCGTGGCATGATTGAGGCGGGATTCCCCGTCGTTGGGCTCGTCTGCAACGAGGACAAAATCACCGGAAGGGGCAAGAAACTCGAGATGCCACCGACGAAAAAAGTGGCTTTGGAACACGGAATCCCCGTCTTCCAACCACATCGTATTCGGCTGGATTACGCTTTTTTGGAAGAATTGAAACCGGATGTCATCGTCACCATGGCTTATGGGCAAATCGTCCCCAAAGGCGTGCTCGATATCCCCGGGCACGGATGCATCAACTTGCATGGGTCCTTGTTGCCTAAACTCAGGGGAGCGGCCCCGATTCAGCGTTCTCTCATCAACGGGGATTCCCAAACCGGCGTGACCTTGATGGAAATGGTGGAAGCGATGGATGCCGGCAAGATGTTCGACAAAGCCATCGTGCCGATTTCCGAGGACGACAATTATTCTTCCCTTGCCGAGAAAATCGGCGTCGCCGCGCGCGAATTGATCCTTTCGGATTTGCTTCCATACCTCCAAGGCAAGCTGCCGGGAATCCCTCAAGAGGAATCCGAGGTGACCATCGCGCCGAAGATTCTGCCCGTGGAAGAGCATCTTTCCATCACGCTAGGAACCGCTGCTTTCCTCCGCTACGTGCGCGGCCTTTCCGACGTTCCCGGTGGATATCTCATGCTTGGGGACAAAAAACTCAAGATCTATTCGGCTCATTTCGTCTCGTCCGAGAAGGTTGGCACTCCCGGGGAAATCGTCGAGGACAGAAAGCGGCTGCACGTTCAGCTCCAA
This sequence comes from Caryophanales bacterium, assembly GCA_028726925.1. Lineage (GTDB taxonomy): Bacteria > Bacillota_I > Bacilli_A > RFN20 > CAG-826 > Alloenteromonas. Next base: position 16,233 of record JAQYPI010000044.1, read on the forward strand.
GACGGCATCGTGTCGCTGGATTCCGTCCAACTGGAAGGGAAGAAGCGCATGGATTCCCGCAGTTTCGTGAATGGAAACCAAGGCTTGAAAGGGCGGGTCCTTGAATAAAAAGCGTGTCGCCAAGCTTTCGGTCCACCAATTAGTGGACGGCCTTTTGCGCTCCGGCGACATCGACTCCCGCGTTTACAATGCCGACACCATGAGCGCCGGCTCCCTCTTGCACATCGCCTACCAAAAGCAGGAAACCCAGTATCAGGCGAAACATGGAAAGGAATATCTTTCCGAATACCCTTTGGCAGGGAAAGTCGAAACAGAAGAAGGGACCGTTTTCCTCCAAGGCAGAGCCGACGGCATCATCCTGGGCGGTACCGAACCCGTCATCGACGAAATCAAATCCACGGTCGCTCCATTGGAGGACTTTTTCGACCAGCAGAAAGAATGGCATCTCGGGCAAGCCCTGTGTTATGCCTTCCTTTATTTACAGGAAAAGGAAAGTGAAGAACCGATTGGCGTTCAACTTTCGTATATATCTCAGAAAAACGGCGATAGGATGCGGAAGAACTTTGTTTTCACCGCGGAAGAGGTGCGCGCCAAAGTCGAGGAGATCGTATCTTCCTATTTCCGGGAAACCTTAGAGCGGGCCGAACATATCGAGCTTCGGAACGAAAGCTCTTTGAATTTGTCTTTCCCCTTTGAGGATTTCCGTCCCGGTCAAAAGGAGTTCTCGCGGCTTGCCCTTGGCGCCATCAAGCAAGGCGGAAGGCTTTTCTGCGAGGCCCCAACCGGAATCGGGAAGACGGTTTCCGCCCTCTTTCCCGCCGTCTTGTCCTTCGGGAGAGAAGGGGTTGAACGCATTTTCTACCTCACCGCCAAGAACACTGGATCCCTCGCCGCCCATCAAGCCGTGGGTCAGCTTTATGATGCCGGCTTCAAAGGAAGGGACAGCACCCTTTATGCAAAGGAGAAAATCTGCCTTTGCCCCGGCCACGCGTGCAATCCGGATGATTGCCCCTTTGCCAAGGGCTACTACGCCAAAGTGAAAGAGGCCATTCGCGATGCGGTCGCGAACGAGAAGCGATTCGATTTTGCCTGTGTTACGAAACTGGCCCGAAAATACGGGATTTGCTCGTTCGAGTTCCAACTCGACCTCTCTGAACAATCGGATATCATCATCGCGGACTACAACTATTTCTTCGATCCTTTCGTTTCCTTGAAACGCTATTTCGACGAAGGCATCGATGCATCCCTGGACGTGGTTCTCGTGGACGAGGCACATAACATGGTCGACCGCGGGAAAAACATGTATTCCGCGCAGGTTTCCGGGAGGCAGCTCCACGCGGCGATCGCCTCCTTGAAAGGAAAAACGTTCGCCACGTTCCGAAAGCATCTCAAAACCATCAGGGAAGCGATAGAGCCTTTATGCGCCGAGGAGATCGAACCGTTGTCGAGCCTTCCCGAAGAGATGTTTTCGGCTTTCGAAAAACTGAAAAAGATCGAGAACCAATGGCAAAAGAACAACGCGGGACAGTTCCCTTCCCCCTATCGCGATTTCCGCCGGGAATTCGGACGTTTCGTCAAGCTTTGGACGGAGCATTTCAACGCGAATTTCACCCTTTTCGCCGCCCGGGAAGGCGAGGACGTCGTCGTTTCATTGAGATGCCTCGATGCCTCCCCGGCCCTCCTCAAAACCATGAATCGGGTGAAAGCGGCCGTTTTTTTCTCGGCAACCCTCT
>JAQYPI010000045.1 GCA_028726925.1 Caryophanales bacterium
CGGTGATCTCGAGGGGGACCGGGTCGGCGACCGCACCTTCATAAGCATCGACGGTCTTCGGCTTCACTTCGTAGAGGCCGCTGAAGATGTCGATCTCGCCGGCGATCTTGACTTTGGCGCCGAGCGTGACGGCTTCCCAAGTCTTGTCGGAATAGATGTTCATGGAATGTTCACCGTCGGAAATGAGGAAGCCTTTGCCGCTTGCGAGGATACGGGTGACTTGACCGACGATGACGACGGACGCGCCATCTTTCATGTCATAGACTTCCGCGAGGGAAACGGGGTTAGTCGCGGAGACTTTGACGTTGTGGGTCTTGGTATACTTGACTTCGTTTTCGTAGGAGACCTTGGCGGTCAAGGCATTCTTGAGGAGGTGATCTTCCATGTCCGGAGTGACGAGGAGCTTGTCGCCGGTTTCGCTGATGGCGAGCCAGGTCTTGGCGGCCTCGGAGACTTCATAGGAGATGGAGAACGTGTATTTGACGGAATTTTCCTCGATCTCCGCGGTGGTATTGAGATTCTGGTCGACGGCGATGCCAGCCGCGAACGCATCATAGGTCGCGGACACAGCGGTATACGCATCTTCCGCGAGTTTGGCGAGGTCGACGACGGGGTCCTCGCTCGTGGACGTCGTGGAGGAGGCGACGGATTCCTCGCTCGTGGACGTTGTGGTCACGGAGGGGGATTCCTCAACGGGGGAGGAGGCGACGGGGGTGTCGTTGCCGCAGGAAGCAAGCCCGAGGGCGAGCAAGGCGGAAACGACGAGCAAATTCAGTTTCTTCATGATTGTTTTAATCTCCTTTCTGAAGCAATACTGACAGGGAAAACTATGGTTAATACGCAAGAGCGGAATCCGCGCCGGTCACGACGAGATCCGTTCTCGTGCACAATTTTATTTGATACCTACCATAGTAGGTCACCATAGCGCCTTTGACATCGATGTTCGTCGCAGATTTGAAGTATTCAATATTCTGGACGCGCGGCTGAGTGTTATCGCCGCCCGGCTGATCGCCCGGGTAAATGGCGAGGCCGTCATCGATGCGGATGTTGATCTCCTCTCCCGCGGAATCGCGGCACTTGAGGGTGAAGGCGTAAGCGGTCTTGGTCGCGGTGTCCTGAACCGCTTTCCCGCCATAGCAAGTCAGCCCTTTGAGGGAGCAAATAACGTTGATGTTGTCCTCGATCGCGAGGTCTTTGATGGAGCCCGTGAGTTCCTGATAGGTGCCATCGCCCTTCTCGAGGGTCTCGATGTCGCCTTCCTGGCCCCAGGGGGAATATTTCGCGTCGACGAGCTGAAGCGCGCCTTCGTCGCCGGATTCCTCATCCTCGCCGAAGCGAGCGACGGTGCCGGTGATCTTCACGCGGTTGCCGATGACGGTGAGGGGCTTGAGTTCCTTGTATTGGGTAAAGACGTAGATGCCATAGCGCTTCCCGTCGATGTCTTCGTTGAGATAGCAGGCGCCTTTGTCCGGGCCGGTCGCGGCGACGGTGGCCTCGAAGGTGGCTTTGGAACCAACCCAATCGAAGTCCTCGCCGACGGCGTTCTTGCCCTCGACGATGTTCTTGAGGCTCACTTCGGAAGACTGAGCCTTGGCTTTTTGGTAACGCTCATCGGGATCGTCCTTCCCACTCCAGATGTTGAAGCCTGCTTGCATCGCCTGGTTGTTCGCGTTGAGGAAGGCACTAGCGAACTGCTTGCCGGTCGCGCCCTTCTGCTTGGACCAACCTTCTTGGACGAGGATGAGGTTCACGAGACGAAGCTCGTCATAGGGGGCATTCGCTTTCTCGGAAACCCAGATGTAGGTGAGATAGCGGCCGCCGGTGGAATCGGTGACGGGAACGCTGCCTTTGTCCCCTTGGTCGGCGGGATCGGTCGAGAGGACGATCGTCTTTGCGTTCGCGAGAAGCTCGCCGTTGCGATCGCTCGCCCCATACCCATAAGGTTCAATCATGCCGGTGGATTCCGGGGTGTCGATGCAGTTGTAGCGGGCCTTGATCAAATTGGACGTCGTCCCAACGGGATAGAAATGGGCGGTGTCGCCGTCGATCTTCTGCTTCAAATCGACTTGGCCGATGCCGTCCTTAAGGAAGGATTTGCCGAAATAGTCCTCGGTGAGGTGGGTTTCAGCGGCATAGTCGATGAGGGAGAGTTCGGAAGAAGACTCTTTTTCGCTCGAGGAAACTTCTTCGCTCGAGGAGGTTTCTTCGATCGAAATGGAAGGGGCGGGGGTGTCGTTCCCGCAAGCGACCATCGAGAAGGTCGCAAGAAGAAGGAAGGGGAAGGCGATTTTCTTTTTCATAGTTTTTCCTCACTCGCGAGTGTAGTTGACGCAGTTCGACATGGCCTGGTTGAGGGCGTCGTTCACGGACTTGGTGCCCATGAGGACGCTCGGGACGACCTTGCCGACCTCGTCGCGGGCTTTCGCGGACCCGACGAAGACGGGGCTCGTGAAATAGTCGTCGAACATCGTCGCGGAGGTCTCGGCAACCTTGACGAAGATGTTGTCCGCGCCCGATTCTTCGAGGAACCGCTCATAGACGGGGGTTTCGTAGGAGCTATAACGAACCGGTTGATAACCGGTAGAAACGCCGTAGATAACCGAGTTCTGGGCGTTCGAGATGAATTTGTAGAAAAGCCACGCCGCGGTGGTTTGGGCCTTGGTCGCGCGGTTGAAGAAGCAGATGGACGGCCCCTGCGAAATGACCGCGGGGTCGTTCAAGTCCGTCGTCGGGGGAACGGCGACGCCGACCTCGAAATTCTGGGTGTCGTTGTAGGAAGTGCCGCCGGTGGAGCCGATGGACATGAAGATCTCACCGCTCGTGAATTTCGTGGAGGTGTAGGTGCTGTTCGCGGACGTGCCCTTGGTCTTGAAGAGACCTTCGTCATAAAGGCCCTTCAGTTCCGTGAGCATCCCGCGGACGCCTTCATTATTGAAAATGAAGTGGGAATCGTGGTTCGTGAGGTCGTTGGTCGTGTAATCGAGGCCAAGCTGCTCGCAAAGCGTGATGAAAAGGTTGGAGTCGCTGTCGTAACCAAGGGGATAGTAGGTGTATTCGCCGTCGTCCCCTTTCGCCGGGTAATCCCCGCGGATGGTACGGCAAAGTTCCCACATCTCATCCCAGGTTTTTGGGACTTCGTACCCGTTCTGGTCGAAGAGGGTTTTGTTGTAGAAGAGGGCTTCGGTCGATTTCGCGAAAGGAACCGAATAGAGGCCCTCTTTCATGTATTCCTTGCCTTCTTTCCAGAAGGAACGGACATAGTCCGCCGCGCCGACGCGAACCGCGCCTTGCTCGTCGACGGACTTGCCTTCTTCTTCCGTGAAGCCGTAAAGCTCGTGGTCGACATACGTCTCCATGTTCACGACCGCGTTGCGATCGATGTATTCGGCGACGTGGTCCGGATAGCAGAATGCCATCGTGGGGAGATTGCCGGTGCTGACGTTGCTAAGAATCAGGCTGCAAAGATCGTCATAGCTGCCGGAAGCGGAACTCTCTTCGACCGTGATGTTGGGGTAGACCTTGTTGAACTCGCGAATCATCCCGGTGAGGATGTCTTCGTTTTGCTTGCCCATGGTATGCCAGAATTTGATCGTGACAGGGGTGTCCGGGTCGAAGGCTTCTTGCGAGGAAGAAGCCTCGGAGCCGTCGGGTTTCGTATCGCTCGAGGCGGGGTCACTCGTTCCGCCCCCGCAAGAGCAGAGGGCGAGCGCGGCGAGAAGGCCGAGCAGCGTTTTGTTCGAATTCGTTTTCGTCATGATCGTGTTATCTCCTAGCAATCCCCCCTAGCAAATGTGCGTTTTATTCGGCGAAGACGCAGTGGACCATCGCGTCGTCGAAGGCTTTGTCGACGCTCTTGCTGCCGAGCAAGACGGAGGCAAGGAGGCCATCCATCTCGTTGCGGGCGACCGAGGAGCCCTTGAAAGCCGGGGAAGTGAACTGGCCGGTGAGATAGCCGTTGTTCGGGTCACCGATGTAGTGGAAGACGTCGCGGATGAGGGCGCCAGAGCCAGTCGCGTTCTCCATTTCATCGGTGAGGAATTTGCTCGAGTAAGAGGAGTCGCGGACCGGGTTATAGCCAGAACGGGAGGCATAATAGGCGGAATTTTCAGTGTTGGTGATGAACTTGTAGAAGAGCCAGGCAGCGGTGCGCTGGGCCTTGGTGGTTCCGCGCTTGAAGAAGCAGATGGACGGGCCCTGGGAGATCATCTTCGGGTCGTTCACGTCTTCCTGCGGGACGCCGGCAACGCCGACTTTGAAGTTATCGGTGTGGTTGTGGGAAGTGCCGCCGGTGGAGCCGATGGACATCAAGCAAGTGGTCGCTTTGAAGAGTTCGGAGGTATAGCCGTTGTTGGAGCTGGAGCCCTGCGTGATGAGATAGTGGTTGTCGTGGTGGCTCTTGAGCTCGGCGACAAAGGCCTTGTTCTCGGCGGTGTTGAAGTTGAAATGGCTGCCGGAAGCGTTCAGCTCAAGGCTCGTGTAGGGAAGGCCCCTCTGCTCGAATCCGCTGATGAGGAGGTTGGCGTCGGCGTCGTAGCCAAGGCAATAGAAATCGTCGTTGTTCGCGTATGCCGGCATGGAGCGGATCTGCTCGCAGATGTCCCACATTTCGTCCCAGGTCTTGGGGGCTTCCCAGCCGTTGGCGTCAAAGACGGTTTTGTTGTAGAAGAGGGCTTCCGTGGATTTGGAGAACGGGAAGGAGTAGCGGCCCTCGACGGCGTAAGCGGCGCCAGGGGCCCAATAGGAAGGAGTCATGTCCTCGACGCCGAGGTCGCCGAGATCGTAGCCCGCCGGGTTGTGGCCGAGGCCATAGACCGGGTCTTCGACGTAGGAGGTCATATCGAGAACGGCGTTGTGGGCGATGTAGCTCGCGACGTGGTCTTCATAGCAGTAGGCCATGGTCGGGAGGTTGCCGGTGGCGAGGTTCTCATTGATCGTGGCATGGAGTTCGTCGTAGCCGCCCTGCTGAGAATGTTCGACTTTGATGTTCGGGTAAATCTCGTTGAAGCGAGCGATCATCGAATCAAGGACTTCTTGGTTAGGGGTCTTGCCCATGGTGTGCCAAAAGTTGATGGTGACAGGCTTCGTGGGATCGAATTCTTCGTCCGTGACGTTGGTGTTGGATTCGATGGTGTTGGATTCGATGGGGGCAGTGGCACTCGTGTCATCTTTCGACTCAGAGGAGTTCGAGGGGGTGGGGTCAGCAGACGGGGTGCCGCAAGAAGCCAAAAGGGCCATGCTGGCGACCGCTAGAACAAACGGGATTTTTTTGTGGGACATTGGGTTCTCCTTGTTATGCGCTGCGCGCGCTATCCTTACGGGACATTCTAACACGATTCGACCAAGAAAACAGGGGGACTTTCATTTATGAAAGCACTTTCTATTCAGGTTTCCCTTGACAAAAAATGAAAAACGCCCGTTCGTTGGGCGTTTTGCGGTTGGGGTTGAGGCTCTTATCCCTTGATGCCGGCACGGCCAACGCCGCGCATGATGTACTTCCGGAAGAAGATGAAGAGCAGCAAGAGCGGGGTGGTGACGAGGATCGTCGCGGCCATCTGGATGCCGTATTGGGGCTCGCCGCTCGAGTTCGTGAAGGATCCGCGAAGCGCGTTCGTGACGAGGCGCCATTCCTCGTTGTTGGTTGTGACGAGGTTCGGCCAGACATAGGAGTTCCAGGTGCCCATGAGCTTGAGGATGAAGATGGAGATGAGGGTCGGGGAAGCAAGGGGGACCATGACCTTCCAGAGGTACTGCCAGTCGGATTTGCCGTCGACTTTCGCGGCGAGATAAAGCTCGTTCGGGATCTGCTTGAAGTTTTGACGGAGCAAGTAGATATAGAAGACGGAAACCCAGAACGGGACGATCATGGAAGCGAAGACGGCGTCCTTGTATTGGAGCCAGCCATCGACCACGCCGACGCCGAATTCATACCAAGGGAGACGGGAAACGGTGATGTAGTTCGTGATGACCATCATCTCGCCCGGGATCATCATGGTCGCGAGGAGGATTCCAAAGAGCGCTTCACGGCCTTTGAAATTCAAACGCGCGAAAGCAAACGCGGAGAAGATCGTCGTGAGCAGCGTGCCGAGCGTCGAGATGATGCCGACCACGAGAGTGTTGCCAACGTATGTCCCGAAATCGAAGGAATTGAAGACGGTGATGTAGTTGCTCCACAAGACGTTCGTCGGGAAGAACGTCTGTTGAAGGGCGCGGATTTCGGTCGTGCTCTTCAAGGAGGTGATGATCATCCAGTAGAACGGGAAGAGGACGATGACCGCCATAAAGGCGAGGAAGGCGTAAACGAGGACGAGGAAAAGGATGCGGCCGATTTTCTGCGCTTTCGCGAGCTGGTCCGCGTTTTTGGCCCGATCCTTGATCGTGAGGGTCATGCCGGCCGTGTTGATAGCCTGGTATTCGGGCGTCGCCTCGCGGGCGGCCTGCTTCTCTTCGCGGGTCGGCATCTTGAAGAGTTTTTGAATGAAATTGCGATTGTCGTAAGCCATATCAGTAGTGGACCCTCTTCTTGGAAACCTTGAACTGGATTGCGGTGAAAATCAGGATGACGATGAAGAGCAAAACCGCGGCAGCGGCGCCATATTGGACGTTGCCCTTGACTTGGTCATAGATGTAGTAAACGACCGTGTAGAGGTTGTTGGTTCCGCCGCCATCGGTGGAGGATTTGCCGAACAAGCCGACGACCGAGGTGTATTCCTTGAACGCCCCGATGAAGCTCGTGATCATGATGTAGAGGATCTGCGGGGAAAGGAGCGGAACGGTGACGTTCATCATCGTCTTGAAGCCGCCCGCGGAATCGATTTTCGCGGCGTCGTAATACTGCTTGTCGATGTTTTGGAGACCGGAGAGGAAAATCAAAATCTTATACGGCAAGGAATGCCAAACGATATAGACGCATAGGGCGATCATGGCTCGCCAGGTCGGCGCGCCCTGGTCAATCCAGGTCAGGTTGCCGAGCTGGAAGAGATAGTTGATGATGCCTTTATAGTCGAACAAGACGGCGAAGACCATGCCGACCGCGATGGCGTTCGTGACATAGGGGATGAAGAAAATCGTCTGGAACATCTTCTGGAAAGCCGGAATCGAATTGAGGCCGATCGAGATCAGCAAGGCGATGATAATGGAGACGGGGACGGTGATGAAGGTGATGATGAGGGTGTTCGGGAAGGCGTAGCGGATGACGTCCATCGTGAAATAGGCGTTTTGCTGCTGGCCAGCGGCATCGAGGTAATATCCGAGCGCGCCTTCGCTTTCGAAGCCGATGCACTGCCACCGCGGAATCATCGCGCCGCCGACGCCCTTGCCAAGCAAGCCGAGGACGACGCCGAAATTGTCGAACGTGAAGCCCTCATGGGATTGGGTGACGTAGTCGTAATTCTTCAAAAAGGCGATGAAGATCGTGTTGACGAGCGGGTAAAAGGTGAAGACCGAAAGAAGGATGATGGTCGGGGCGAGATAAAGCCAGGCTTTCCAGTTGTTCTTCTCGCCGGCATCGGCGCTAACGCGCTCCTTCGGTTTGAAAAGATTCCCGAAAAAATCCTTGATGGGGTTGGTCTTTTTGCTTTCGTTGACGGGAGTGTTCTCGGCAGCCATATCAGATCAAACGCGGCTCCCCGTCCGCCAAAGAGAACGCGAAGCACTTATGCGGCTTCACGGAGCAAGCGACTTCGCCGACGCTCACCTTGGTGAAAGCGTCGATGACGAACTTGGTATCAGAAAGCTTCTCGCCATGGTCACTCACGAGCATGATGTCGCGGCCCATCGTGAGGATACGCTCGACCTTGAAATGGAAATGGTCGGGTTCGGTTCCGCCGATGACGATGCCCTCGGGACGGATGCCGACCGTGACTTCCTGATCGGAAAGGTCGCGCCCAAGTTTCGCGGCGTTCTCGACTTCTTCCGGGGTGATGACGCGGACGCAATCGTCGCCGACGTAAACCTTGTGGTCGACGATGCGGCCTTTGAAGAGGTTAATCGGCGGGGTGCCGAGGAAGTTCGCGACGAATTTGTTGCACGGATCGTTATAAACGTCCTGGGGAACGCCTTCTTGCTGCTTGATGCCGAGCTTCATGACGACGATCTTGTCGGAAATGGACATCGCCTCTTCCTGGTCGTGGGTGACGAAGATCGTGGTGATGCCAGTGGATTGCTGGATGTGGCGGATCTCTTCGCGGGTCTGCAAGCGGAGGCGGGCGTCGAGGTTGGAAAGCGGCTCGTCGAGGAGGAGGACCTTGGGTTTCTTGACGAGGGCGCGAGCGATGGCGACGCGCTGCTGCTGGCCGCCGGAAAGTTGGCTCGGCTTGCGCTCGAGATAAGGCTCGATTTGGACGATGCGGGCGGTTTCGCGGACGATTTTGTCGATTTCGTCCTTCGTGAGCTTACGCTTCTTGTATTCAGGCTTGCCATCCACGTCGAGGCGTTGCTTGCCATCGGGTCCAAGGACGGGTTCCTCGAGACGAAGGTTCGTGAGGGGGAACGCGACGTTCTTGTAAACGGTCATGTGCGGATAGAGGGCGTAGTTCTGGAAAACGAGGCCGATGCCGCGTTTCTCCGGCTCAAGATCGGTAACGTCTTCATCCCCAAACCAAATCTCGCCATCGGTCGGCTCCAAAAGGCCGGAAACCATGTAAAGAGTGGTGGATTTGCCGCAACCGGAAGGGCCAAGGAGGCCAACGAGCTGGCCATCGGGAATCGTGATGTTCAGCTTGTCGACCGCATGGGTGTCGGGAATGCCCTTTTTGGGGTTTCCCGGGAAAATCTTTGTCAAGTCTTTAATGCGAATTTCCATCTTGACCAGGCTCCTCTATGTCGTATTCCGTATGATTATAGGTGGTTTTTCCCGCGTCCTCAATAGAGGAACCTTCGCCTTTCTTAGGCGCCGGGTCCAAATGATCGCCCTTCCAAGTCGATAAATACGGGCGGGCTTGCGTCGCCTCCGCTTTCGCTTGCATTTGAAGGTATTCTTCCTTGGAACGATAGATGCTTTGATCCGCGCAATCGACCATGTACACGCCGGTCATGTAATCGTGCAGGGCTTGCCCATCCTTTTGGATGAACGCCATGCCGACGTTGAAGAAAAGCGGGATCCCGAACGTCACGAGCGAAACGAGGACCTCCACGACGAGCATCCACGCGAATCGCCCAAAGAAACGGGGAAACCGCGGTGAAATAGCCCCGGCGGTCAATAGACCAAGGCGGAACGTGCGCATCCCAAGGGTTTGGTAGCCTCTCCGGAAGAAAACGAGAGGAACGAGGAACTCGAACACGAAAAAGGAAAGGGCGATAGAAACGGGGATAATGGCGACGTTGTAGGTACGGTTCAAGGTCCTGGTCGCCGAGACATAGGCGTCGTTGTTGCTGAGATAAACGAGGGCCTTGGTCATCGCTTCATCGTAAAAGGCGCAAAGGGTCTCGTCACTCACGATGGGTTCCGGGACGCGCTCAGCGTTCAAGGCAAAATAAAGGGATCCGTCCGCTTGTTTTATCGCGGATTCTCCGACTTTCTGGGAAACGTAAATGTCCGCGCCCTCCCCGTTTTGAAAACAAGAAACGGGGTCTTCGACATAGAAGGTTTTGAAGTGGTCCTCCAAGTAGGAGACCCTCTGGGAAGAATCCTCCGCGTAGGTAACTTTCGCGTAATCCGTCACGGTGACGAGATAGTCGTCCGTCTCTTCATAGGTGTAGAGGCAAGAGTCCCGCGAAACGCGCACATAGGTATCGAACGCTTCGCGGTAAAAGCCGCTGTTCTCGACGATCGTGCGACCCGCGACGAAAAAGCCGAGGGCGACGACCGCCATGCAGATGAAATCGAAAAGGAACGCGAACGTCCGTTTCGTCATGGGCGCCTTGAAATACTCGAGGTTAATCGGCTTCTCCACGGCTGGCCTCCTTTGCTTTGCGCAGCTTTTCTTTCTCGGTCGCCAAAATCGCCATGTCGGTCGTGAAGGTCGCGGTCGAAGAGGCAAGCCCGGAAAGGGACAGGTGGTCCTTGCGAATGAGGACGCATCCCAACGAAGCGAGGAGGACGAGGGCGCCGAAGAGGAAGAAAACCGAAAGGCGTAGCACGAAATTCCCCGCGGCGATCAAAGGCATCGAGAAACCGTCGACGCCGAAGATGAACATCGGGACGAGCGGCATGCCGACCGTCAGGCCAAGCATGTCCATGGTCCCACGCAGGAGGATTTGGGAGGGACGGATGGGCGAACCGTCATACCCACGAGGCTCGAGATGGAGGATTTTCTTCCCGATCGTGGTGCCTTTTTGATGGATGAAGGGAACGAGGAACAGAAAGATCGCGGAAGACAAAACGAAGGCACCGACCGCGACGGCGGTGAGGCTCAGGTAATACCTCGTGGCGCTTGAAGCGTAGATTTGAAAGCGTTCCTGCATATACGGGGTCGTCATCAGCACTTCCCAGGCTTTCTCGAAGGTCGCGTCGAAATCTTCCTTGACCGCACGATAGGCATTGATGGGCTCTGCGTCTTCCTCGTTGCCAGCAAGATAGGCGGAAAGGGGGGTTCTAATCTCGTCTTTGAGCCATGCGACCTTCGACGCGTCTCCGCCAACGAAAAGAGATCCATCCTGATTGGATTTACGGATCCCTTCGTTGAAATCGAGGGTGCCCATCGCTTCTTTTCCTTCCGCCTCATAGGTGCAATAAAAGCGATAAAACAAATCGTTCGGGGTTCCGGTCCCGTCATAGGCAACCAAGGCTTTGGCATAGGTGTAGCAAAGTTGATCCGGGTTTTTGAGGGATCCTTCGTTCGTCCTTTCTTGCAAACCCGATCGAATCTGCTCCTCGATGATGAGGCTCATTTCTTGTTGGGGGGCGGAGGCAAGGGGACCGAACGTCACGACGTTGACCAAGGCGGCATAGAGAATCATCCCGACGAACAGGACGATGAAAAAATCCGCCAAGGAAGCCAGAATCCTTTTCCCGGTCGTGCCGCGAACAAAAACGGGGGTGTCTTCTTCCCCGTTGATTCCGTGGCGCATCTCGTAATCCATAGCCTGTAATCTAGTATATTCGTTTTTCTTAATAAGAAAACCAAAAAGACCCCTCATCGGGTCTCTTAGCTTTACGCGAGGAAGGAGACCATGATGGAGATGCTGCGGTTCGCATCGAATCCCGAGTTCCCTCAAGAAGCGAGAGCCCCGATAAGGCAAACCGGAAGAGCCAACCAAATGTGTTTTTTCATTTTCATTTCCTTTTTCTTTCGACGCCCATAGTGTCCGGAAAAAGAAAAGGGGGCGACCATACCCCCAAAAACAAAGTGTATACGTTTCGTAAAATCAGCGAACTTCGCGATAGGTCGCCTTCGCGATCGAGACGAGATAAAGTCGAATCTCTTCTTCTTTGACGCCAAAGATGCGCGACACGTTGCGTGCATAAGTACGCAACTGGCGATCGTAAGCAGGATCGTCGATGTGGGATGACTTGTAATCAACGATGACGTATTTTCCATCCTTCTCATAAAGGAGGTCGATGAATCCGCTTGTCTCCAGTTGAGTGTCGTAATAACCATATTCAGGGTACACGTTCGCCCCTTTCGCCGCGGCCATCACGGGGATGGAAACGACGCGTTCCATGAGTCTGCGATCTCTTGGGTCCTCCACATAGGAAAGGTCCAGGGTTTTGAAATCGAGCAATTCCATGTACCGGTGCAGGGCAACGCCGCGATCAAGAGCGGCGGTCATCGCGGGGTCCTCCTCAACGACGGGTTGCTTCGAGGCCCGTTCCTTGACGCGAACGGGGAACTCGAGGATGGTGTCGTCCACTTTTTCCGGTTTCGGCTCAAACGTTGTCGCCGCGAAAGCAAAGACGCCTTCTTCGGCATGATAGAAACACGTTTTGATGGATAGATCATCGGATTGATAGGCGATGCCCAAAGGATCGCGCTCCCCATCAAAGACATAGGCAAGGGTCGCAAGGGCCTTTTCTGGTTCTTTCGCCATGGCCCCCTTCAATGTCGTCGCAATATCTTGAGAGGCAGCAGGAGACAAAGCTTCTTCGGAGGCCGACTCAAAACCCTCTTCCGTTTCTCCCTCGTCCGCATCTTGGTTTTCTTCCTCTTCTTGGGGAGATTCAAAGGTCGAAAGAAACCGAGAATAATCTTGCGCGCTTTGGACGCGACCGCGGCCACTGACCGCCCCGCTTGTCCATTCATAAGAAAGACGGGCGAGCAAATCTGGATCCTCCCCTCTTTCCGAAAGAAGCTCGAGATAATGATCCAGGAGAATATTCTCGACCTCCCTCACCGCTTCAAGATTCTCCTGACGGGGATCGAAAACGTCATGTCGTTTCTTTTTCTCGTCAAAGATCGCGCGGGCAAAGGGCTGCAGTTCCGAACAAAATAGGGGAGACGTTGACGCGTTTTCGCGCATCAAGCAAGCCTTATAACGCAGAAGGTCCGCCTTTTTCAAAACGCCTTCGGCCACCATTTTCTCTAGATAGGAAGGATTGATCTCCAAAAGCGGACCGCACCCAGAGAGCAACGAATGCAAATTTTCTTTCTCGGCCTTCTGGAATTGACGGAAGGGGTTCCCGACGAAGATCACCGTGTTTTCCGCTCGGGTCAATGCAACGTAATATAGGCGAACGTGCTCATCGACTTCGCCGTTGTTCCGCCCTTCCGAAAGGATGCGGTTTTCCACGATCGACTGATTGACGTCGAGATGGGGATTCTCCTCGTCTTCGAAGAAGGAGAAGTCGAATTCTTTGGGAAGAGCAAAGCCAAAGCGCGAAGAAAAGGGCTTGGGTCCTTTGGAGACGGGCGTCTTTGCTAGTTCGTTGCAGGAAGCGGGAAGATAGACGACTTTTTGTTCAAGCCCCTTGGAGGCGTGAATGGTCATGAGGTCCACCGCATTCTCGGACCGGACGATGGTATCGGCTCGATAAGGCAAGTCGTATTTCGACATGCTCGACATGAGTTTCACGAAGCTCTCAAGGCCTTCCCCGATGCTCTCTTCTTCAGAAATCAGGGCATACAGGGAGTCGATTTTCGAGATAAGATCGCCAACCGTCCCCACGTGGTTCAATTTCTCAATCACGCCGAAATCAGAGAGCAAATCCAAGAAGACACTCCGGAACGAACCATCTTTATGGGCGACCGCGAAAGCCTCGATTTTCCGCCAAAGAGGATCCTTGGCGAGCGCTTCCAAGACCTTTGTTTTCTCCCGGGCAGCGAGCAAGGAATAGATTTCCTCGTCCGAGCGATTCCCGATATAGCTTCGCGCGACCGAAACGAAGAGATGCGCGGCGTCGATGGAATGGTCGCCATAGAAATAGCAAAGGAGGCCGAACAAGGACTGCAAGACCGTTATGGGGTCGATTTCGCGCAGGTTATCCGACAGGAGATTGTTGAGTTTGACCCCCGCTCGATTGAAAAGGCGTTGATACAAACCAAAATGCGTTTTCTTCCGCATCAAGATCACGAAATCCGAATAACGGCAAGGACGGATATGGGGGTTTGAGGATCGATCATAGACAAGGTATCCGCTCGAAACCTTCTTTTGGATGTCGGAAAGGATCGCTTGGGCTTCTAGCGCGACTTCTTGAGCAACGGTGTAATTCCCGTTCTCTAGGAAGATTTCCTGAATCCCGAAATCCGCGTAAGGCTCCGAGTAGAGATTCACTTGTTCGTCATAGGCGAGTCTTTCCATCGGATCGGAATAATCGACTCCCCCATGGCTCAAACGCATATACTTTTCGAAAACCACGTTGAGATGGGAAAGCAGGCCTGGCCCCGAACGGTAGTTCTTGTTCATGGCGATGACGCGATGCCCTTTTCCGTCTAGATAACGCTTCTGCCGATCCTTGAAAAGTTCAACGTTCGAATTGCGGAAGGCATAGATCGATTGTTTGGAATCCCCGACGCAGAAAAGGTGGGCCCTCGTCCCTTTCCGGTTTGGTTTTAGCAAGCTTTCCAAGAAAACTTCCTGGGCATCGTTCGTGTCTTGGTATTCGTCGACCATGATGTAGCGGAAGCGCGTGCGTACTTCCTCAGCAATATCCTCGTATTCGGGGGCGGTCAAAAGTTCAAGCGCAAAGGAGGAGATGTCTTCGAATGTGAAGGACGCCATCGCCTTTTTGCTCAGGATCATCTGCTCGTTGAATTCGCGCAGGATTTCCAAAACGAGGGCATACAGGGGTCGGTCTTTTTCCCAAATCACCTTCGTTTCGTTAAGGGTTGGGCAGAGGGCGAGGGCATTGATGATCGAATCCTTTCTCCCATATGCCTTCTTGAGTTCTTTCCACGCGGCATCAAGCCTTTCCTTTTCCTCCTTCGCAACCCCGGGACGCGAAGAACGCGTGGGGAAAAGCTTTTTGTTAGCGTCTCCAAAAGCCCGCGCTTCGTCTAGGAAAGAGTCCTCCGGCGTATCGATCAGATTCAAAATGGCTTGATGGGCGGGCATGGCGTAGGCCGAATCCTCGAATTGGTAGGAATGGGGATCTTCTTGCCAAAAAGCGGGGTCGGAGAGCAAGGTTTCCGAAGCGATTCCGCGAGCGACCTCCCCTTCGAAATGGGCTTTGCAAAGCACTTCAAGCAAGGACGTTTTCGCTTCTTTGATGAAATCGCGATAGGCGTAAGCCAAGAATTCATCGGTAAGGAAATCCTCTTCATAATGTTCATAGAACCGGCGCTTTTTCGCGGGGACGAATTTCGCGACCTCGTGATAAATCCCGAGCAGCCATTGCCTCAGGGGTTTGTCGTTTTTCCACGAGAAACGCTCAATTAGGGACGCCATGATCTCTCGTTTTTCCGGATTGTCGTAACGCCTTTTCAAGACGGAATCGAGGATATCGTTTTCTTTGACGGCGAGGACGGATTCGTCCGCGACCATGAAGGAATCCGGCAAGCCAAGGCGGTCGGAATAGGCGCGGACGAGATCCCCATTGAAGGAATCGAACGTTTGGATGTGGGCGCTTTGCATCTCCGCGGCCAAAGCTTCTTTTTCTTTCCCTTCCGAAGCGAAGCGGGCAACGATTCTCGTCTTCATCTCGTGGGCGGCATTGTTCGTGAACGTCAAAACGAGGAGTTCGCTTGGCTTTAAGCCAATGGAAGGATCGCTGATGATGCGGTAGACCCTTTCGGAAAGCGTCTTAGTTTTCCCGGACCCCGCGCCGGCGGAAATCAGGATGTCTTCGTCGATGCCGGCGGAAATCGCCATCGCTTGTTCTTTGTTGAAGCCCATGGTCATTCCTCCTCCTTGGACGGAGCTGGGGCGAAGCACGATACGGCGTCGCGACCGTACTTCTTATAGCAAATGTCGCCATATGGGCAGAATTTGCAGTTCGCGTTCCTGACATTGAATGGTTTCCCTTTTGGACGTGACGTCGGCCGAATCGGGAAATCGCCCGCCTTGATCCCGCGAATGGCCCATAGGGCGTTCTCAATCACCGCGTTTTCCATGTCGCCATACGTCCAAGACTCTTTTTTCGGACCGACGTTTTCGGCGATGGGGCCTTCGAAGCGAATGTCTGTCGTAAATTTGGATTTTATAAACGTGCCTTTGAACGAGCACTCGGATCCCCCACTCTTATCCGTCTTGAAAGCCGTTACGTCAAGGGCGCCCCAGCCCGCTTCGTCGCAAACCCCGAGGCCCGAGACGGCCAACTTGGAATAAAGAGCGTTCGTACTTGCCAAGCCAAGGCCAAAGGGGGCCTTCCCGGCTTTTTCAGAAACAAGGGATTTCGCGCTTGAGAAATCGATGTGTTGAATCCCGAAGCCCAAAAAATCCCGGTTTCTCGCGATGTCTTCCGTTTCTTGGGAACGGGTCATCGCATAGGCATACATCGGGAGCTGCATGGAAGAACCGTAGGGGATTTCTTTAACGTCGAATTCCGTTGCCCCCGTTTTGTAATCAACCAAGAAATAATAGGATTTCTCTCCGTTGCCCACGACCAAAATCTTGTCGATCGTGCCCTGGAATCGATACACGTCCCCGCTATTTTCGATTTCCCATCTCACCTTTTTCTCCGGATAGGACTCCAAAATGTTCATGGCGCTGCGGAAGTGCAGGCCATGCCACACGATTTTCTCAAGGACCTTGCGATAAAGCAGGAAAAAGGTCTCGTCGATGCCCTCGAGCTCGCGATGGTTCTTCTCCGCATCTTCCCGATAGGCGCGTTCCGCCTCCTCGAAGGCGGCGGGGAAAGAGAAGGATGGGGCGGTGATGTTCTCAAAAACCTTATGGAAAAAGATGCCTAGCGCGGCATCACGCCAATTCCGATTGGTATCCGGCAACATCCGGTTCATCCAATATGAGAAGGGGCAGTTGAAATACTTCTCGATTTCCGTGAAAGACCAAAGTTTGTCCGCCGGCAAGGAAAAGGAGTCAAGGCCCATGAAGCGGGAATCGAAATCCATATATCCTTCCGATACCTTGAAGGCAAACGCCTTGTCTTTTTGGTGGGCGTTCTGGAGAGCGAGGGCTTTCGACGTATAGACCCCTCCCGTCATTTCGGCTTTGATCGTCGCCTTTTTCCATTGTTTTGCTCGTTCGGCGTTCTCGGGGAGTTTTGCAAATTCCTCGAGGAAGGGCGAATCATAAATCTTGTCCTGCAGGTGTTCTTCTACCCGGCTTAACATCGCGATTTTGGAATAACGGAGAAAATTGAGTTTGAGGCGCCGATCCAAGGCGGTTCGAACGTAACTCGGGTTCAGGCCTTCCGCTTGAAGTTCGGCGTCCGTCAGAACGCGGTCATCCGAATGGGTTTTGTAAAAGCGTCCGTCTTGGAAGTCCATTACATAAACCTCGCGCTTCGGATCGATCACGAAGTTGTTGAAAACGGTGATGCCCGAGGAAGCGGGAATCGACTCCAACATCTTTTGCTGGAGGATCTCCTGGAGATCGACGTAGGC
>JAQYPI010000046.1 GCA_028726925.1 Caryophanales bacterium
GTCGCCATGTCCTTTGTATAAAGAGCGCCTTCATCTAAAACGAAATAGGGAGACGCGTTCTGGATAACGACCCGCGGACATCCCGCGAATGGGTTGTTGCCCATTAGCCGCACGTTCTTGGGGATGTTCACCTTTCGAAGATTCTTGCAGTTATAGAAGGTATCGCCTCCCATGTTGATCAGCGAATCTGGGAGGATGACTTCTTCAATCGACTGGTTGTCCCAAAAGGAGGACGATTCCAGTTCTTCAATGCCCTCGGGGACGACAACGACTTTCTGGCGTCCAACATAGCGCATGACGCGGTTCTCTTCGATGATGAAATCCGGTGCGTCATAGGCGACTTTCAAGGCTTTCCTCAAATCAATGCCACGTCCTTCGAACAAACCATAATCATAGACATTGCCGCCCGAACGGATCTTTGTTTTGTATTCCAGGACGCCGCTGACCAGCCTGGACTTGTAAACGGCTTGGCCATCCATCGGAATTTGAGGAAAAGCATCATCCCACACGATGAACCGAATCGAGAAACCCTTAAAGGAAAAGCGCTCGTTATCCATCGTGATTTCAGAGAAAGGGTGCCCCAAAGTCAATATCCTGTTGATGCACTCGAGTTTCACGAAGCTCTCATGGGAATTAAGGAAAAAGGCGGGAGCCCCGTTAAGGAAGACTTCCTGCGAATTGGAATCGATCCTGATATGGGTTCCGTCTAAGAAGGTTTTCTCGAAAATATCCTCTTCCCGTTCAAAAAACCGCATCGCCCAATAAAGAGCGGTATATTTCATGTTTTTGCTTAATCTTAAGTCGCTCAGTTTTGCCATGGTTCTTTGAGTTCTTCCAAAATCTTGTTTACGACCTCTTCGGGCCTGAGCTTAGAGGTATCAATCACGACATAAGGAAAGGAGTATGTTTTGCAGAAAGCGATCATTCTTTCGTAGATCCTTTCCGATTGTTTCGCCCTAACGATGTCTTTGTCGTTTCTATCCCGCGAGATAAGCCTTTTCACGATGACATCGGAAGGGGAATAAAGAATGACAGTCAGTTTTGGAGCCCCAAGTTTCTTGACGAGAAGGTCATAGACATCCTCGTTATAGTCGGCGCCGCTCCAAGCGTAATTGGACGCCAAGTGCCTGTCCGTGACGATGTTTTCCTCTTTGAACGTTTCGTACATGAAAAGACTGCCCAACCCATAAAACCACGAGGTGAAATCGCGATTTGGATTCGCGTTCACTTGGTTGCGAATTCTCAAGTATTCATCGAAACGATCTTCCTCTTTATCGAAGAGATAATGCAGCGGTTTCTCAACGAACTTGTAACCAAGTTTCTTGGCCAAAAGCTTGCACGTCGTGGATTTGCCGACGCCGTCCATCCCTTCAATGGATATATGAATCATGTCTATGTTCCTCCTTGCGTTTGATCAATTCGTCGAGCGTGACCGGTTCAAAACCGACCACGTCGGCGCTCGCGTTGAACGCGGGTTTATCTGCATAGTAGCTTTTTATGTCTGCGTACATTTGTCCGTTTTCTTTGGTTTTGTTGTGGATGTGTCCATAAACGTGGTAGATGGTTTCTTTTCCGGAGAACCAATCCATCAGCGGATAATGGCAAACACACACTTTTCGGTGGCAATCATCGACGTAAGCGAGGCGCTCAATGCTTACGAAGAGCCCGGTCGAAGCATAACCTTCGACATGACCTTCGTCATGATTTCCAACGATGAGGTGCTTTTTGCCTTTCACTCTCGAAAGGAATGCGGCGATTTTTTCCGCGGATCCATTGCCAAGGTCCCCAAGAATGTATACGTCATCGTCGCAAGCGACTTTCTCGTTCCACCTCTTAACGAGGACGGACTCCATCTCGCCTAACGAAGAAAAAGGCCGACGGCATAATGCAAAGATACGTTCGTCACCAAGATGCAGATCCGAGATATAGAAGTTCATCAGTTCGTCTTCCTGTTCTTGCTTTCGCGCATCTTGCCTTTTGTGAAGTAGTCCTGGATTTCTAGATAGCCAGAAACGCGCCGGATTCTCGTGATGTCCTTGTTGCCGCAAATCGGGCAGGAATCGAACGTCCCCGATGTTCCGCAATGCTTGCAAACGTCCTTTGGGAAATTGAAGCCCAAATAGTGGACGCCGGATTGGATGGCGATCTCAATCAATTCATCCAAGCCTTCAGCATTGCCTAATGGCGCTTCCGAGAGTTCCACATAGGTAATGCACCCACCATTTGAGAGGATATGGAAGGGGCCTTCTAAGCGTATTTTCTCAAAAGCGGGAAGCCTGCTATCCACGTCAACGTGAAACGAGTTTGTGTAATAGCCTTTCTTCAATACGGGCGAATCGTATAAAGCTTTGTCAATCTCGACGAATCGACCACTGATGTATTCGCCGCTTGTCGCCAAAAGCGAGAAATTCAAGTGAAAGGTTTGCGTTAACTCATCGAGATACGTTCTCATGAATCTGACGAACTCCAACGCCTTTTGATAAACGGGCTCATCGTCCCAATACTTTTTGCCGGAAAGAACTTCGAAAGCCTCGCTAAGCCCAATGAATCCAATGGATAATGTCCCGTGACGGAACGTGCCTTCTAGCCCGGTTTCGTTGATGTCTTCAACCGTCAATGGGTATTCCTTGATCGTGGGGAACAAGTCGAAATCCGCTTCGCATGTTTTCCTGTATCTATCCAAAAGAATGTCTTTCGTGGTAGACGCAACCGAAAGCCACTTCTTCTTCAACAAACTAAGTTTCTCTTTGAGGGTGGCGTCGGGCAATTCGGCGGCAACTTCGAAGGCCAATCGAGGAAGGTTTATGGTGATATTGTCGATATTGCTCCTTCCGATTGCCCCGCGTTCACCAAAGAGATCGTCAACAACTCTCGTCCGGCAGCCCATGATTGAAAGCCTTTCCGGATCGGTTTCGCGATCGGCTTCACAGTCACAAAGCAAATACGTCGGAATCATCTTCTTCGCGGTGCATAGAAGGGCGGAGGTCAAAACATCATAATTGGGGTCTTCCGGGAAGCGATTCACACCCTTGTGGACTTTGAAGACGATGTTTGGCTTATAAATGAGGTCCC
>JAQYPI010000047.1 GCA_028726925.1 Caryophanales bacterium
CCCATCCTGGTGTGGACGTTGTTGCACCAGATGACCAAGGACCGGATGCTTGCCTTGAAAATGGCGGCGTTCTTTTTGTAATCGACCCCAAGTTTCGTGAAAATCTCAGCAAAGTCCTTGTCGAAATTCGCGAAAGACATCCCGCCGCTTTGCTCGTTTCCTATCTTCGCCAAAAGCTCTTTGATGAAATCGAAGGCGCCGATGATGATTTCTTCCTGGCTCAAGCCTTCGAAGTCTTTGTAGGGGAAAGCCTTCAGGATATCGAAGGTAAGGCAGTTGTATGTCAGGCCATAGGCATCCAAATCATGGATATGGATGTAACCCTCTTTATGAAGCCTCGCCCATTCTGGATCGATGCTTTTCAGAATGGATTCCTTTTCTTTTTTCTCGCCGATGTTGAAAACGTGGCCAACGTAGCTTTTGCGATTCGCGGCGTTATCGCTCTTATTCTGCTTTTTCATGGTTCACCCTCATAAATTTTTGGTTTGTCGAACCGATAAATGGCTGGGTGCTTGTCCTTTTTTCAAGGACGAACCTGCCAACCTTTATGTATTTGAGATACCGAAGGATGCTGTTTGGAACGTCTTCCAACTCATGACCGGTATAAAGGCAAAGATCGAAATCGGATAAACTCTCAAGCAATTCCTCAAGCGCTTCCTTCTGGAGCAAAGGCTCTCCGCCGCTAATCGTTAGTTTTTTGTTTAAACAAGCCTCGCGAATCAAGGATGAGAGTTCAGACACCTCCATCTCGACGCCCCTTTCCATATCCCACGTTCGTTGGTTATGGCATCCCGGGCAACGCAAATCACATCCCTGCAGGAAAACGACGGTGCGATACCCATACCCATCGCAAAGAGATGGATTTTTCATGATGGAGTTAATCCTGATCTTGGCCATATCGCCTACCCTCCTAGACCAATTCGTCGTAAGCGATTGATTTATCTTCCTATTGTATCAATACGGGTTCCGTTTTTTAAGCAAATCCAATCGCAAGGAAACCATACATCCGTCTCAATTCCGATTGTGATTCTGTCCCAAAAAAGGTGACAAAAAAGGGGATATCCCCCAAGCAGCTTCGTCCAAAAAAGCAAAACGAAGCCGACACATGGTACGGCCATGCCCATCGCAAGACCATGTACCATCCGTTCAAAATCGCCTTTTAGACGGCGATTCCTCTTTGACTCTGCCGTTCTTGGAGAGGCACAATAGTTGCGTAATCCAACGTTCCTACGAAAGCGATGGCTCGAAGGAGGAACGATAATTTGGATTACATCAAAGCCACATTAGACAAAAAACGGACCGGTCGAAAAATCGGGAATCTCATCACCGCATCGAAGATCACCTTCGAGGAGGTCGCTGCCATTCTTGGCTTCACCTCCCCCAGGGTCATCTACGAGTGGATTTCCGGGAAAAAACTCCCGAACATCGAGAATCTCGCGAACCTGGCGCGAATGTTTAATGTCCAGATCGAAGACGTCATCGTGTTGCGGTGACGTTTTCTTTTGTACCGTTGGTACATGGTGGCCCGAAAGCGTTGAACCTATAATGGCGACAAAGATGGTTTGGTTCCCAAGTCATCCTACAAAATAGGACATCCGTGTTCTAAAATATGTTCACATACGTAAGCAGGTTCTCGCGCATGTAGCGCGGAACTTCGCCTAAAGAGATATCGGAACGAAAGCCGGCGCCAGTACCGCCGGTCTCAAGCAAACCGATGGTTGAAAGCCAAGTCTCGAGCGTGGCGTCGCGGTATTAATCGAACGCAACGAACCATTCACTGCGTTTGGTGGGGATATTGGCGGTGCCAATGTCCCTTTTTCGGTTATCGAAAGGAGTTCCCGCGTGAAGAAACAAAGCCGGGTTATCCGTCAGAACTACGAGAAATACGGGGCCGATCAGTTGGCGTTTTACGGGATTCTGATGAAGAGTGGCCGCGTCCGTTTGGACAGCAAGCGTTTTCGCAAGTTCTTCCCGCTTCCCGACGAAAGGATCGAGCGTCGCTCGTCGGTCTACTACACCCCCACTCGCGTCAAAGCGTCGGATTACGTTTGCAACGTGTTCCGCGGGGCAGTCTCCGAAATCAAGCATCTTTGGATCAACGAGTTTTCAAAAGCGATTCAACTGATCAAAACGCCTCAACAAGTCGAAGACGACGCACGCATAGGCTTAATCTGTAACGGGATATTCGAGTTCGATGAAGCGGAAATGGGCGCAAGATTCGAAGGAGCCATGAGAGTTCCGGAATATCGGTTCGTGATAAAGTCGCTATATGCCCAGTTCTTCCATCAGATGATGGCAGACCTCGATGCCCTCTGCCTTCGCGTGGTGGTCAATCAAGGCTTCTCCGGAGACCGTTTTTCGAGGCAGATATTCGACACATATATCCAAGGAAAGCAAAACTCAAAAGGGGCGCCCGCGAAAAAATTCGAGGATTATGAGCATTATCACGTCTATGACGAAGCGTATTGCGTTTGGAATTTTTTGAAGCATAATGCCATTAGTGCCTATCAAGTTTTGAAGGAGAGATACCCTGACCGCATCTACGATCCAAACGACGACTATCGAAGCGGGCAATCTTCCCTCTCGGTCATCAAGCTCGACGAAAAGTACATCCTATATGTGCTTGACCATATCTGCGACTTCTTCGACGAGGTATGCCAACACGGCTTTGGGGAAGATCCCAAGACCGCCGAGTGGGATTACGACGACTATTTTCTCAAAATCGCGAATGACTCAATCGAATCCATCGAGAACCCGTTAGGGATTCCGCCATGGCTATAAAGAAGGGGGACAAACATGAGCGCGCTATTCATTTCTTTCGTTAAGAACATCGCGAGGAAAAACACTTTTGGAGGAGACTTTTACCGCGATTCTCTAGAAGACCAGTACGAATTGCTGAAACAAAGAATCCCGCCCGAGCGACGGATTGAGTCTTTGGAGCAATTCATCGAGGCCACGTTCACGACGGGTCTTGAAAAGGCTTATTACTTCTCCTGCCCCAATTTTCTTCGCGAACTCCGGTCCGAAAACGAAGGGGCGATTTCGTTCCTCGATAACGTTGTCATCCGTCCCGAGTTGACGCTTTCGATGCGTCGGTGCCTTCCCGATGGCCAAAACGTCATCCTCATCGGCAATATCGCCGAACGGGGCGAGCGCGCGGAATTCACGGTCAAGGGCATCGAATTCATCGACGAATCCATGTTCGCCCCCGGCGATCGAAGAGTCAAGGCCGCGGCCATCAACGCTTTCGAGATGACGTCTTTCGTGAACTCTAGAACCGGGAAAAAAGTCACGGTTCCGCTATGGAAGGTTTCCGATTGGAAGTCTTATGAAAACCTGCTTTCCCCGGACTTTATCAAAGAATTGATTGACTCCTGTTTTACCGTCAGCAACCCGCTCCAGGTGCGTCAAACCTACGACCAGTGGCAACGCTACATGGAGTTCCGAAAATATTATTTGAAGGAACAGGCGAAAAGGAGTTTCAAACTCGATCGGGCTCTTTATCTTGAGTCCTACGCCGTCAACAGAAGAGAATTCAAGAAAAACCAGTCGGTTTATGAAGGTTTTGTCCTCGATGGCATCGCGGATTTTGCCAAAGGCGAGATGGTCGTTTTGTCGAAAAAAGTCGAAAACGCGGAGCCCTTCCCCTTGATTCGTCTCGACATCGACCGGAACAAGAAGCAATTCATGGAAGCCCGCGTCACGCGGGGGAAACGGCTCGTCAACGAGGAGGAAATCAAGATTCGCTCCTTGGCCGGGGACAACGTCTTCATCACCACCGGCGACCCATCCGCTTTAACGGGAGAGAAAGCATCAATCGTCCTCGGCAACTTGCTTCGTCACGGATTCGAGTTGGGCGATCGATTCTGGACCGCGACGCTCGATATCGCTCCCGAAGAGCATTTAAATCAACTCGAAATCGATCATGAAGACGCCTTCCGAAAGGCTTGCGATGCAATCGACGAGAAGCACGAAAGGGACGTTAAGCGCGAACTGGATGCCTTGACTAAAGCGAAGGAGCAAGAGATCAAAGACTCGATTCTCGAAAAGTTGGGCCAAGCAAGGGCTTCCTTGGAGGCTAGGCTAAAAGACGACATTACGGCCAACAACGATCCAGCGATCTTATCCGTCATTAAGAAAGAAAAACTTCGCATCCGGGAAAAGAACCCAAAAGGCAAAAAGGAATCGGATGTCGATTATCAAGCGCGACTAAATGATCTATACACCACTATCGACATCCAACGTCTTTACCGCGAGAGAAACGAAAAGCTGCTCCAAGAGTTGCAAAGAAAGGAAAATGAGGCGGGAAAGCGTGAGTTAGATCGTTACGCGAAAGCGACCCGTGAAGCCCTTCAGGCCAAAAATCGCGAAGATGCTCGGAACGAGAAAATCGAGGCGAAAACTAGCATCGACGAGGAATACGGCCAAAAACGCCAGGCGATCATCGAGGACGAGACCATTTATCGCATTTCCCTCTTCTTCCGTCTGCCCGAAGGGATGACCGAGGTGAAGGAGGATACGCGCGACCTCATCGAATCGTGCGAACATATCGTTTATGACTCCAGAGCGGAGAAAGCCAAACTCCTTCGGCAGGAGACCGCCTTAAAAGCCTTCTATTCCGGCTATGTCAAAAACCCCTATCTTTCCACCTACCTCTTCGACCCAAAGGGTTTGATGGACCCCACCCAACAAATCGACGCGGATTGGACCTGGTATCTTGAATCGTTGAATGAGAAACAAAAAGAAGCCGTCAAGAAAGCCGTCTACAGCAACGGTATTTTCCTTCTTCAAGGGCCGCCTGGAACCGGCAAGACCCAAGTCATCGCCGAGACGGTCGCCCAGATGGTCAAGAAGGGCAAAAAGGTGCTCATTTCCAGCGAAACTCATAAAGCGATCGACAATGTTTTCGATCGTCTTCCCAAAACCGCGGAAATCGTGCCCGTCCGTCTGATCCCAACGCGCGGCGACCGAAAGAGGGAAAACGGTTACGAGCCTCAATACCTCGTCGACAACTTCTACAAGAACATCTCGGACGCGATGAAGAAGGCGATTACGCGTTACCAAAACTTCCAGCGGAACAAAGACGAGTTCGAGGAAGAATTCGAGAAATTGAAAAGCCTGCGGGAGAGAATTCGTCGGCACCAGTCGCTCTTGGAAGATGCCAAGCGAAAGATTATGGCCTTGGAAGAAAGCGCGAAGGGGATCAACGCAGCGCGCTCTAAGAAAAAAGAGGATCTCGACAACCTCAGAACCGAGCTTGACCTCCTGCGCCGAACGAGGAAAAGAATCGAGAAAAACCGCCTTGCCGGTGACGAAGACATCGATCAAATCATCCTTGGAAAGTATCTTGCTTCAATTCGAGATGATTTCACGGGGAGCATGTTCTCAACGATGGATATCCCCGTCCTTTTGGATGCCGTGGAATCGATTGACCTAGCGGTTGCCCGTCGCGAATTGTCGTTGCTGGATCCCGAATCCAGTGCCGCATTGCTCGAAGTCAAAAGGGAGGATATTAATCGCCAAATCCGCGCCATTAAGAACAAGTTTGACGATGTGCTACCCGGGAAAGAGGAAGAGTATCAAAGGCTCAAGGCCGAACTGATTTCCGTCGTGAACCAGCTAAACGAGGTGGGAAAATCCGCATCGGCAACCCTCGATTTGCAATTGCGGAACATATTCGATTATGCGTACATCACGCAGCATGCCGATGAGATCGAAGATACTCTCATGCGCCTAAAGGATCGGCTCTCCGAACAAAAAGCCGCGTTCTTCCAGAATCTCATCGACCCAAAACTCGCCGAGATGGAAAGACGGGTTGTCTCGATGGAAGCGGAAATCAGGGATTTCGCAACGAAGATCAAGGGAATCAACGAACAGATTTCCGACATCCAAGAAGAGGATAACTTCAAGGAAATCCAGGAAAACGTCACCCGACTCCAGAATTCGATTGGCCAGTTCTT
>JAQYPI010000048.1 GCA_028726925.1 Caryophanales bacterium
GGTTGAAAGGGGAAGGCGTCCTCCCCCAGATCACGTCCTGCTCCCCGGGCTGGATCAATTACCTGGAATATTTCCATGGCAATCTCATCCCCCACGTCTCGACGTGCAAATCCCCCCACGAGATGGAAGGGGCGATCATCAAGACGTATTTCGCGAAAGCCCATGGCATCGACCCGAAGGACCTTTTCGTCGTCTCGGTCATGCCTTGCGTCGCCAAGAAAGGCGAGGCCAAGCGCCCGCAGAACGCGGTGAACGGCCTCCCCGACGTCGACGCCGTCCTCACGACCCGCGAGCTCGCGGACATGATCAAGCGCGCCGGCATCGCCTATAACGAATTGCCGAACGAAGAATTCGACGATGACTTGCTTGGGGATTATTCCGGGGCCGGGGCCATCTTCGGGACCACCGGCGGGGTCATGGAAGCCGCCCTCCGCACGGCTTACCACGCCCTCACGGGCGAGGAATACGGGCCGATCGCCTTCCACGAGGTGCGCGGTCTCGCTTCCGTCAAAGACGCCGAGATCGACATCAAGGGCACCAAGGTCAAGGTCGCCGTCGCAAGCGGCATGAAGGATGCCGAGAAGCTCTTGAAAGAGATTGAGGAAGGGAAATCCCCCTATGCCTTCATCGAGATCATGGCTTGCCCCGGCGGCTGCATCAATGGCGGCGGACAGCCGTTCGTGAAGCCCGCCCTCTTGCCGAATGAAGGCAAGGACATCCTCGACACCTACCGGAAGAAGCGCGCGGACATCCTCTACCGCATCGACGAGGGGCGCCCGATCCGCCAGAGCCACAACAACCCCGACATCATCCGCCTCTACAAAGATTATCTCGGGGAGCCGTGCTCGGAGAAGGCCGAGGAACTCCTCCACACGAGCTACGTTGAAGGCCGCGAACGCTTCCCCGCGAAATAAAGACGAGCCGATGGGGCCAGGGAAACCTGGCCCTTTTTCGTTGCGTGAATCGCGCCATTATTCGTGCCATCATTCGTGCCATTTATCGTGACAAATGCTCAAAAGGAGGAAGAAGCATCAAGCCATCGGAAACAATGCAAATGTAAAAAACTGTAAAAAAGACTTTACAAGTTTTTGTTTCTTTCCTATTGTTTTGGTATGGATTCGCGCATCCCCATCACGGAATTATCAAGCCTGACCCGGAAAAGCAGGCCGACGATCTACAAATACCTGTCCTTGTATCAAGAAAAGGATTATGGGTCCGTCCCCTATGCTTTCGTCACGCTCTTCAAGATGATGGATGACCGCTTGGTCTCGAAGAAAGAGATCCTCGACTACATCGAGAAAGCGTTCCCCTCCTCCCCCCGGGCGGGCAAGATGGGGGAAGCGATCCGCTACATCGAGGACCACGCCTCGAGCATCGATTTCGACGCGCTGCTCCATTACCTCAAAGGAGGGAATCCCCATGAATGAAGTCACCTTGTCTCATAACGAAGAAGAGCTTCGCCTTTATTGCCGCTATCTCCGCCTGCTTGCGGACCTCGAGGGGGCGGAAGAGAAAGTCCGCCGCGACGAGGCCCTCAAGGAAGGGTCCCCCACCTTCCAAGGGACCTTCGAGAATGTAAGACGGGGCATTCGCCGCGCCTTTTCGGACGCGAGTGCCCGTCGACAAGAGGCGGAAAAGGCCCTCCAAGCGTTTCAAAAAGACCACCCGTCCCTCATTTCCCCTAACAGGGCCAAGGAACTTGCTTCCCTTTTGTTCTTCGCCGATGAGCGCGGGAACGCGAGGCTGCTATTCGCCCTCTCCCTATTCGCGGGGGACCGCGAGCATCCCGAGCAGAAGCGCGGGGAAGAAGAAGTCTCTTCGCTCCTTTACGGGAGGAAAGACGTCCTCTCTCCCTTGCTGCATAGCTTTTATGAAAACTTCAAGGCCCTTTCCCCCAAGCGCCATGACGAGGAAAGGGAAGAGATCCTTTCCGCGTGCCTGGCTCTTGGGGTCCTCGGTCTATTAACTTGCCCGGTTGCCATCGGGGCGACCGCGACCCTCGGAGGACTTTTCGCCGGGGCCGCCATCTCGGGGGCCTTGACGGCCGAAGCCGTTCTCTTCGCGACGAGCCTTGTGGCCCTCGCTTACGGG
>JAQYPI010000049.1 GCA_028726925.1 Caryophanales bacterium
GCCCTCGACACGATCATCAACCAGAAGGGCAAAGGCGTGAAATGCATTTACGTCGCGATCGGCCAGAAGAATAGCTCCGTCGCCGTCCTCGTCGATCGTCTCCGCGAGCTTGGCTGCATGGATTACGTGACCGTCGTCGCATCGGGGGCGAGCGAAAGCGCCCCGCTCCAATACATCGCCCCCTTCGCCGGCATGGCGATGGCGGAGGAATGGATGGAGCAAGGGCAAGACGTCCTCATCGTCTTTGACGACCTTTCCAAGCACGCGGTCAGCTACCGCACCCTCTCCCTCCTCCTCAAGCGCTCCCCGGGCCGCGAAGCCTATCCTGGCGACATTTTCTACCTCCATAGCCGCCTCCTCGAGCGCGCTTGCCGCCTCAACGAGAATTACGGCGGGGGCTCCATCACGGCCCTCCCGATCGTCGAGACCCAGGCTGGCGACATCAGCGCTTATATCCCCACGAACGTCATCTCGATCACCGATGGCCAGATCTTCCTCGTGAACGACCTGTTCGCGGAAGGCCAGCGCCCCGCGATCGATTCGGGCTTCTCCGTCTCCCGCGTCGGCTCAAGCGCCCAGATCAAGGCGATGAAGCAAGTCGCCGGCTCCCTCAAGATCGAGCTCGCCTCCTACCGCGAGATGCTTTCCTTCTCCCAGTTCGGCAGCGACCTCGACGCCGCGACGAAGAAGATCCTCGCCCACGGCGGCGTCCTCATGGAGACGCTCAAGCAAAAGCAATATAACCCCTACCCCGTCGAGAAGCAGATCCTCGAGCTTTTCGCGGTCAAGAACCGTTACCTCGACCACCTCGACCGCAAGGACGTGAACCCGACCTTGCAGGCCCTTGATTCCTACGTCGAGAGCGCCCATCCCGAGGTCTTGAAGGCCATCGTCGAGAAGAAGAAGCTCGATGACGACCTTTCCGCCGCCCTCAAGGCGGCCGTCGAGGAATTCTTCGAAAGGCGCGCATAAGCCATGGCGAGCGGACTCACGAAAACAAAACGTCGCATCACTAGCGTCCAGAGCACCAAGAAGATCACGAAGGCCATGGAAATGGTCGCCACCGTGAAGCTTCGCCGGTTCAAGGACGGCTTTGAACGTGGCACGCTTTATATCAATGAGCTCCGCCACGCCCTCGGGGAAGCATTCCTCCGCGACGAAGGGACCCGCAGCCATTACGCGACCTCCCCCGAGAAAGCCAGGGGTAGCCTATACCTCCTCATCACCTCGAACCTCGGCCTCTGCGCCGGGTACAACGCGAACCTCTACGCCTACCTCGATTCGTTCTTCAATTCCGAAATAGACACCCTCGCCCTCATCGGGGAGAAGGGCAAGGCCCATTACCTCCGCGGGGAAGGCATCCGAAGCGCTATCGAAGATTTCGCGGGCCTCGACCTCAGCATGGAACCCAAGGACATCTTCGCGGCCGCCCGCAAGATCCGCGACGAATTCAATTCCGGAAAATACGAGAAAATCGCGGTCATCTACACCCGTTACGTCAATTCCTTGCGTTTCGAGCCGAGCACCCGCGTGCTTTTGCCGGTGGACATCCAGATCGAGGAAGAGCCAAGCGAAGCCTATTGCCCGCCCCTCTTCGAACCCGCGCCCCGCGTCATGATCCACGAGATCCTCGGCCAATACCTCGGAGGCGAGCTCTACGCCCTCCTGCAAGAAAGCCAGCTTAGCGAGCAGGCATCCCGTAGGACCGCGATGGAAAACGCGAACGACAACGCCGACGAATTGCTCGCCAAACTCACCGTCGAATTCAACAAAGCGCGCCAGGCCGCGATCACCCAAGAGATCACGGAAGTCATTAACGGCGCGAACGCCCAATAGCAACAGGAGGCAAATCCAATGGAAAAGAAAAACGAAGCCCTCATCGGCACCATCGTCGAGGCGGTCGGCCCCGTCATCGACGTGAAGTTCGAGAAGAAGCACCTCCCGGAGATCCTCACGGCCCTCCGCATCCCCCTTGAAGGCGGCAAATCCCTCGTCGCGGAAGTCATGCAGCACATCGGCGACGACGTCGTCCGTTGCGTCGCGATGGGCCCGACCGACGGCCTTGTCCGCGGGATGGAGGCGATCAACACGGAATCCCCGATCACGGTCCCCGTCGGCCCGGAGACCCTCGGACGCATGTTCAACGTCCTTGGCGAGCCGATCGACGACATGGAATTCGAAGCCAAGAAGCGCATGCCCATCCATCGCCCGGCCCCGACCTTCGAAGAGCAGACGACCAAGCGCGAAGTCCTTGAGACCGGCATCAAGGTCATCGACCTCCTCTGCCCTTACGTCAAAGGCGGCA
>JAQYPI010000050.1 GCA_028726925.1 Caryophanales bacterium
GCGTTTCAATGGGACGATACCCATAGAGCTCGGCGACGGCTTTGAAAACGCTTTGGATATAGGCGTATCCATTGGCTTGTTCGCCAAAGAGATCTTGGGTTCCTTTCACGGCGATATAGGGCATAAAAAACCTCCAAAAGGCTGCACTAGTATAATGCGAAAGCCCCTATTCTTCAACATGCGCACGCGCAAGTATAGGGCTTAATGGACCAAACGCTTTACCTCGAAGACGCCCTTGACCCCCATGAGGTCGGAGAAGGCATCGGCGAGCGATTTTGCATCAGTCACGGAAACCGTCAGGTCGACGATTACATTCATGGTTTCGCGGATAAGGTGGGCCTTCAAATCAAAAACCCCGACGGATTTTGCGCCAAGCACTTGCAAGATGTCGGCGACCAAGGAGGGTCGGTCGTTCGCGGTGATTTCGATGTCGACGTGGTAGGTGGAAATGCCGAGGTCGCTTTTCCAGTGGACGGAAACGAGGCGCGCCCCAGAAGAGACGTTGGGGCAGCTTGCGCGATGGACCGTGATGCCTTTCCCTTTCGTGATGTATCCGACGATATCGTCGCCCGGGATAGGCGCGCAGCAGCGAGCCAGGGAAATTGCAAGGCCCGTGACTCCTCCGGCGACGGCGACGGGAATCTTGTCGATTTCCTTCGGCTTGGTCGCCCTTTTCACGTAATCTTCGGGTTGCGGCTTCTTCCGGATTTTTAGGACATCGAGAACGGCGCTCGGCGTGGGGTTTCTAGCGGAGATGCCCACGAAAAGATCGTCGAGGCTCGCGAAATGGAATTCGTTTTCCAGCCGCGGATCCTCCAGGGCTTGCATTGCCTCTTCTTCGTCGATTCCGTTGGCCTTGAAGGCATCGAGCAAATTGGATTTCCCGGCGCGGATTTTCTCTTCTCGCATGAAGGCTTCTTGCTTCTTTTGCAAGGCCCGACGGATATGCCCTTTCGCGGAGGCCGTTTTGGCGATCTCAAGCCAGGAATCGTTGGGAGAAGCGGTTTTCGAGGTGCGAATCTCGCAGACGTCGCCCGTTTTCAAGACGGTGTTGAGAGGCACCCCGATTCCGTTTACGACCGCTCCCGTGGCCGAATCGCCAACTTTCGTGTGGATCTTGTAAGCAAAATCGAGGGTAGTGGCTCCTGCGGGCAAATCGATGACGCGTCCCATCGGGGTGAAAACGTAGACGTTCGCCCCGAAAATATCGCTCGTGAGGTTGGAGAGGTATTCGTGCGCGGACACGGAGGAATTTTCGTCGGAAAGGGAAACGAAATCGCGGAACCAAGCCAGATTGTTTTCGATGTCTTTTTGCTCGGCTTGCTGGTTGTAGGACCCTTCCTTGTAGCGCCAATGGGCCGCGACGCCCGTTTCAGCAATTTGGTCCATTTCCTCGGTGCGGATCTGGATCTCGAAGGCGTTGCCGTCTCCCGCGAGAATGGACGTGTGGAGGGATTGATACATGTTGGGTTTCGGCATCGCGATGTAATCCTTGAATCGCCCCGGGATGGGCTTGTAGGTGGAGTGGACGATCCCAAGGATTTCATAGCAATTCAAAGTTGTCTTTGTGATGACTCGAATAGCGAGAATATCGAAAATATCATCGAAGTTTTTATCCTTCTTATACATTTTGCGATATATGCTGTAAATCGACTTGACGCGAGATTCCATTCGGAAGGGGATGCCCTGTTCAAAAAGGATATCTGCCAACCGTTTTTTCAAGCTTTCGAGCGATTGCTTTTTCCTCGTGAAACGCTCGTTGACGAGGTTTGTGATGTAAGCGTATTTCTCCGGTTCTAGGTATTTAAGGGAGAGGTCCTCGAGCTCGCTTTGGACGGTGTAAATCCCGAGGCGGTGGGCGATGGGGGTAAACACCTCGACGGTTTCCTTCGCTAGTGCGTGCTGGCGTTCCGGGGAAAGGGAATCCAAGGTCCTCATGTTGTGAAGGCGGTCGGCGAGTTTCACGATGATGACGCGCACGTCTTGGGCCATGCCGAGGAAGATCTTTCGATGGTCTTCTGCCTCGAAATCCTCCGCGGTCATATGGGAAAGCTTCATGCGTTGGATTTTCGTGAGGGAGTCGACGATTTTGGCGACTTCAGGCCCGAAGGACGCGCGAATATCTTCGATGGTGACGTCGGTATCTTCGACAACGTCATGCAACAGGGCGCTTGCGAGGGTCGCCGGGCCCGCTTGGAGCTGGGCGCAGATATAAGCCACTTCGATCGGATGCTGGATATAAGGCTCCCCGGATTTGCGGAATTGCGGCCCGTGTTTGTCTTTTGCTAGGTCGTAAGCCCGTTGAACGAGGTCGCGATCTTTCTCGTTTTTGATATATGCAAAGAAAAGTTCCTTCAGTTCTTCGAAGGAATGCATGGGGTAGCCGCCGTTGGGAATCAGTTGTTTTTTCTCTTCTGCCATGAAAAATACCTTAGCACATCGCGCGGAACTATCAATCTTGTGTTTTGCGATCCGCGTAAAAAGTCAGTTGGGGCTTTTGCTTGTAGAAGTCGATGCCGATGCGCCCGTGGAAGGTGACGAATGGATTTCCGAAGGCAAAGGAAGACCTCGGCATGCGAAATCCGACGATTTTCACGCCGTTTTCACACGTTGCGAGCATGTGTTCCTGATTCTTGGAAAACCCGAGGAAAGAGGTAGGAACATTCACGAGGTCAAAGCGGGGTTCTTCGTTATCGTGACCAAACGGGCCAAGAGAGCGCAAAAAACGGAAATTCTCCATCGTAACTTCGGAAACATCGATGCGCATTGCCTCCTTTTCCTTTTTCTCTGCGGGGTGCTCCTTGCAATAGGAAAGGAAGATTTCTTTGAAGGCCTCGAGATTTTCTTCTCGCAGGCTGATGCCGCCCGCAAGATCGTGACCTCCGCCTTTTTCGATGATGGGCCGGGTCTTTTCGAGGAAATCAACGAACGAAAAACCGGGATTGGCCCGCAGGGAGCCGACCAAAAGCCCTTTTTCGCTGAAAGAGGGTGAGAAGACGATGGTGGTTTTCCCCCATTCGGATAGCAAGCGGTTTGCTAAGAGGCCGTTCAATCCTTCCGGGAGATCGGCCAACGCGACGATCCCGGGGGCATCCGGGTCCAAAGACAGCGCGGATCCAGCCCGTTTCGTCATTTCCTTCCGTTCCTCGTTTTGCTCTTTCATCCAAATCGCCGTGCTTTCAACGTTACGAAAAAGCGCAAAATAAGCGACGAGACGGTCGAGTTCCCGCTCTTTTAGGAGCCGGCCGACCGCGTTGATTTGGGGAATGATGGTCATTCCCAAAACGCGTTCGTCGATGCGCGGGGAATCATCGGCCAAACTCCGGATAGTCAGAAAATCGTATTTCCTAAGAAACCGAAGGGAGAGAGCGACGAGCTTTTGATTGTAGGAAATAAGGGGCATGCAATCGGAAATTGTCGACAAAGCAGCCAAGGTCGCAAGATAGGGGTCGTCCTTCCGGAGAAGGAATTTCGCGAACAAATAGGTCAGGAATCCCGCGCTCACCGGGGTTTTGCCGAAAGGGATGAGATCCAAATGGAGGATCGAGAAGGCGTGGGGGAGTTCGGGTCCGATTTCGTGGTGGTCAAGCACGATGACATCGATGCCAGAATCTTGGAGTTCCTCGATTTCTTTGACCGAGGAAATGCCGTTGTCGACGGTCAATAAAAGCCCGGGTTTCCGGAGAAGAATCTCTTGGACGGTCGTTTTTCCAAGACCATAGCCGTCGAGATATCGCGAGGGAATCAAGCAGGAAACGTCGGCCCCCAACGTCGTGAGGCAAGAAACCATGATGGAACTCGCCATGATGCCGTCGCAATCGTAATCGCCAAAAACCAAGATGGGCTCTTTTTTCGCGATTGCATCCATGATTCGACGTCGCGTCCGAAGAATCGTCGGATTGTCGGGCAAGGAAGGTAAATCGGAAAAAGAGGGTTCGCGCGTGCGAAACGCGAACTCCTCTTTGGAAATGTTCAGGTGCTTGAGAAGCCTTTCCCGAAAATCCATGATCAGTCGTTGATTCCGATGAAAATCGCTTCTTCCGGCTCTCCGGAGCGTTTCCTCTTCATGAGGTTGCCGCCCGTTTGCTTCTTCTTCCGTTTCGGCCCGCTCAGGTGGATCTTGGAAAGCCACGTGCCGAATCGAGAAGCAATCGGCGTCATGGTGACAAGGATGAGCACGGCAGCGAACACGATGCCAAGGAAAGCGAGGAGATAGGGCGAGCAATAAGCGACGGGGCCAAGGCCGAAGCCGACGAGGGATAGATAAAGCCCGAGAATCCCGAAGCGGAGAACATTGCCCGCTTCGTAGGAATTGGCCAACTCCAAGGCGGCGTTGCGCTTCTGAGCCGAATTCTTTTCGGGATCATGATCCTCTTTGCGCAATTCCTTTTCGCGGTTCAAGGTGAAGAGGGATCCGAGGAGGGAAACCAAGAAGACGAGGATGAGCCCGAGGCTAACGGCAGGGGCAACAGCGATTCTCGTGTAGACGAAGAAGGATAGGGCGATGAAGCCAGCCGCAACGGCCACAAGCATCGTGGCGATGCCGCGGGACGGGCGGTAACGAAGCATGAGATAAACAAGAATCGCGGCCAATCCGACGCCAAGGCCGAGACAGACATCCCCGATATACGGAGATTGCTGGTTGGCGCGGGTTTCGTTGAACGTCACGGTGACATTCGGGTTTTGGTCGCGGTCGGTTCCGCCAAGGTCGGAAATGGTTTCCGCGAGTTCGACAAGCTGCATGCCTTCGGAGTTGATCGCGACATAGGCGCCTTCTCCCGAGGCGGCAGAAGGATCCCATTCCCCGATTTCGTAGGTCTTATCGAGATCGAGGACGGAGTTCAGACGCGCCTCGTAATAGAAATAATAATAATGGGTGCCTTCGGATCCTTGGTCCGGAGTTTCGTAAACGTCCTTGGGGGTTTCCGAAAGGGAGAATGACGTAACGTAATCGGCGAGAGGCTTCCCGTCGAGCGAATAGACGTGGAACAAATCCGAGTGATCGGAGGATTCGGAGTCATAGATCTCGCTGACGGAAGAGAAATTATCGACGGAAATACGATCTTGTTCGGTGGATTTCACCTCAAGGCGGAGAACAGTCGGGTTGTCGACCGCGGAACTGCGGAAGATTTCGCCGTCGTGGGTCACGCCGATCCCGATGGTCGCGCCGATCCCGCCGAGGAGGAGAAGGGAGGCGACGATATAGGCGTATTTCTTGCCTTTCACGAACTTCTTATCCTGGAAAGGCCCGAAATAGGATTGCTTTTCTTGCGCCATGAGGTTCGGAATGCGATCTTTGTGAATCCCGAAGAGTCGGTCGAATTTCCCGGCGACGGTGGAATCGTTCGCAATGAGCCAACCCATGAAGCGGGTCCCAATGAGACCGGTGAAAATGCTGAAGAATCCACCGATCGTCAAGATGACACCACCCGCGCGGCACACGGAACCGCCGAGCAAATAGAGACAGATGCCAAGCAAGATGGTGATGAAGCCGGAGTCAATCATCGGTAAGACGGAGGCTTTCGAGGCTTCTTGTTGCGCTTTCTTCAACGTTCTTCCTTTGTAGACTTCGTTTTTGAGACGGGCCGTGTAATAAAGGCTTTGGAAAAGGCTAACGAGCAAAGTCCCGAGGATGCCGAGGAGAGCGGCGATGTTGAACTGGGTCCCAAAGGAGATGAACGCGGCGAGGGTGGCGAGGACCGTAGTTCCCGCGATGGCGATCTCTTGAAGGGCGAACATCCGCTCGAACAACGCGAGGATGACGATGAGGAGAACGATGCCGACGAGAATGGAAATCATGGTCGGGCCGAAAGCCATCGAGACCGAGAAATCCCCGAGGTTAACCAAGGGATCAACAGTGGCGAGGCGATCTTCGCTATA
>JAQYPI010000051.1 GCA_028726925.1 Caryophanales bacterium
TTGCATTTGGTCTCGAAATGACCGAGATGGAGTCCGAGAATCCATCCGCGTGGAAGGACCTTTCGCTTTCTTCCGATACTCTTTCCGGGGAAATCAAGATTAACGCCTTTGGCCGTGGCCGCGAGAAAATGGCTGCTTCCTTGGCAATCCCGCAAACCATCTTCAAAGCATCTGGCTCCTCTCTGCCTTCCTTCATCGGCAACAACACCTCGGTTCCCATCGAAGCGAAGGCTTACCTCGAAAACGGGACTTTCTATGCAGATCTCTCTCGCCAAAGTCTTCTAAATTACATCTTGCAACTTGGCATCCGAACTCTTTTCAACGATCCCTCCTGGGAACTTGTCGACCAGGGGAACCATGTCCTGACTGACAAAGAATTCAATCTTCTTCAAGGGCTTTGCTCCTATATTTCGGCAAGCGACCCAACAGATCGCTTCTTTGCCCCGGCTTATGACGTCATTCCGGAAAACTTTTCGTTCGTTAAAACCGGCGATTTGGAGCGCATGACCGTTCGTGTCGACGACGAGGGTTCGCTGAAAACCTTGCTCATGGCCGCTTATGAAGATATCTCAGCCGCGCTCGATGAGTTTTCCTCGTACTCCTATTCCCTTTCTTCCATGGAGGGGTCTTGGGGGACGCTCGAAATGCCGACGGTAGAAGAGTTCGAGAACAGACTCGACCTTATTCTTGAAGGTGTTGATTTCCGTGGATTCCTTCATTCCGTCGAATACTCTTCGAACGCAGGCGTGGTATCAGAGTCATTCGCGCTCGACATCGAGTCCTTCGATCACGAAACCATCGCCCAAGCCATTTATGGGGAAGAACCCTTGGATTTTCAGAACCAATCGTACATCCTCCCCGCGGGTGCTTGGAAACTTAATTTCGATGTCGCGAGAGAATATGGCTCGAAGAAGGTTTCCGCCGATCGCCTGACGGAAGAAGAAAAGGCGGATTATTCGACTCCCTTCACTTTTCCGACTTGGAATCAAGACGGAACCGCAAGCGGCGATGCGAACTCGTGATCCACGCCGAAAGCCCCTTCCCTTTTTAGGGAAAGCGATTAGAATATTCATGTTCGTTGAAAAGGAGTAGTAGCGGATTTACTTCCGAACAAAGGGAAGAAGGGATAGTGAGACCCTTCCGCAGGAAGCCCGTGAATTCGCCTTGGAGAACGCTGCGGAAACGCAGCCGCCCCGCGTTATAGGGAAAGAGAGCATTAAACCATTTTGGGATGATGAATGAGGGATGGCACCGCGGATTCTTCCGTTCCCTGCCGTCCCT
Organism: Caryophanales bacterium; assembly: GCA_028726925.1. Lineage (GTDB taxonomy): Bacteria > Bacillota_I > Bacilli_A > RFN20 > CAG-826 > Alloenteromonas. The sequence goes on from JAQYPI010000051.1 coordinate 1,282, forward strand.
TTTGTTTTTGGAGGTCTATTATGGATTGCATCGCGGAATGCGAAGCTTTGAAGAACAAAGCATTAGAACAGCTTAAGTCGGTTTGCGACGAAATGTCGTTGGCCTCCTTTTTCGCAGAATTCCTTGCGAAGAAAGGGAGCATCAGTTCCCTCATGAGCCGGATGAGGGAAATTCCGGCATCCGAGAAGGCGGCTTTTGGGGCCGCGGTCAACGGGGCACGAAAGATCGTCGAGGAGAGCTATCAAGAGAAGAAAGCCTTGATCGATGCCCAAAAACTCAATCAAAAGCTGACGTCTGAAGCGATCGATATTTCTTTGCCCGGTCGGAAAAACGCCATTGGAAAGAAAAATCCTTATTATCAAGTGATTGACGAGGTGACGAATATTTTCTTGACGATGGGTTACGAGGTCGCGGAAGGACGAGATGTCGAAACGGATCTTTTCAATTTCGAATTGCTGAACGTCCCAAAGGATCATCCATCTCGGGATATGCAGGACACTTTCTACGTCGAGGGCGAAGGCGATTTATTGCTTCGAACCCAAACCTCGGCCGCCCAAGCTCACGCGATGTTAGAGAAAAACCCGAAAGGGCCGATTAAATTGATTTGCCCCGGAAAAGCCTATCGCCGCGATGACGACGACATGACCCACAGCCATCAATTCGCGCAGATCGAAGGCCTTGTCATCGATAAGAACATTTCTATGGCCCATCTCAAGGCAACTCTCGAGCTTTTCGCGAAGAAAATGTTCGGTGAAAAACGAGAGATTCGTCTGCGATCTTCCTATTTCCCTTTCACTGAACCGAGCGTGGAGGTTGACGTCTCTTGCTTCAATTGCGGCGGAAAGGGCTGCGCTATGTGCAAAGGGACGGGATGGATCGAGATTCTCGGTGCTGGAATGGTTAACCCGAAAGTCCTGAAAGCTTGCGGCTATGATCCCGAAGAATGGACCGGATTTGCTTTCGGGGTCGGCGTAGAACGAGTGGCGATGCTTCGTTATGGAATCGACGACATCCGCCGTTTCTATGCAAACGACATTCGCTTCTTGGAACCTTTTGTAGGAAAGTGAGGACTGACAGATGAAAGTTTCTTTCAAATACCTAAAGAATCACGTCGATCTTTCGGATATCACCCCGGAAGAACTAGCCGCCAAACTGACATTTGCGGGCGCCGAGGTTGAGGAGGTTTCTCCTTTCGCCCAAGGAACCCATCTCGTCATCGGGCACGTTTTATCTTGCTTGCCTCATCCGGATTCCGATCACCTCCACGTTCTTCAAGTCGATGAGGGGCCTGAGTTTGGCGTTCATCAAATTGTTTGTGGCGCGCCAAATGCTCGGGAAGGTTTGAATGTCATCGTTGCCCGAAACGGCGCGAAACTGCCCGGAGGCGAGATCAAGCCTAGCAAAATCCGCGGGGTGGAAAGCGATGGTATGTGCTGCTCGCTCCTCGAACTCGGAGTGGATAGGAAATATCTCTCGGATTATCAATGCTCGGGAATCGAGGAGTTGCCATCCGATGCTCCCGTCGGCTCAACCGATGTGCTCGGTTATCTGGGGCTTGATGATGTCGCTCTCGATCTTTCCATTTTGCCGAATCGCCCGGATCTCTATTCCTTTGAGAATGTTTGTCGAGAAGTCTCCTGCCTTCTTGAAAGACCGTTCAAAGCGGAAGAGGTGTCTTCTCAATCGTTGACCGAGACCGCTTTTCACGTCGGTTCTTCGACGGAAAAATGCCCGTTATTCACCGCTCGAGTTATTCGCGGGGTGAAAACGAAAGAATCCCCGCTTTGGATGAAAAGAATGCTTGAGACTTGTGGGATTCGTTCGATCAATAACGTCGTCGACATCGGCAATTACATCATGCTTCTCACCGGCCAGCCCCTCAATATGTATGACCTGGATAAGCTTCCCGTCCCCGAACTAATTGTGCGCGATGATCTCTCCGAAGATTTCCTTGCCATGGACGGGAATCGCTACCCACTTGAGAAAGGCGATTTAGTTGTCACGAGCGGAGGCAAACCCATGTGCCTCGCGGGCATCATGACGGCAGACGCTTGCCGCGTCGATGAAAACACGCAAAACCTCGTTGTTGAAGCAGCGTACTTCGACGGAGCTTTCATTCGTCGCACGTCCAATCGAATCGGGCTATCGAGCGATTCCAGCCTTCGTTTCTGCAAAGGCATCAACCCCGATCAAATGGAATACGTTCAAGCCAAGACGTCGGAAAGCTTGCTTTCTTTGGCCGATGCGGATCAGGTTTCGGAAACGATATCCTATGATGCCTTGCCCCATGCTGAGCGAGAGATCGAAACCTCGTTCTCCTACATCAACGGCCGTTTGGGGACAAACTTCCAGCCTGAAGAAATCCTGCGCGCGCTAAAACGCGATAATTTGGTCGCCGATGTCTCGGGTGATAAGGTTACCGTCAAGGTCCCGAGTTACCGCATTGACATGGATGGGCAGGCGGATGTGACAGAAGAAGTCATTCGTATTTTGGGCCTCGACAACATTAAAAGCGAGTTCCCTTCGACCCGTCTTTCCATTTCCGGTTTGACGGAAAAGCAAAAGAAAAAGAACGATGTCCGCTCCGTTTTGAGGGATCTCGGAATGAATGAAGTTCTCACTTACACCTTGGTTTCCGAAGCTACCTCCGCCTCGTTCCGATACCTTTCTAAAGCGCAACCCTACCGGTTGAAAAATCCTTTGACTGTTGAGCGTTCCTTTGTTCGTCCCTCTTTGCTTCCGTCTTTGCTGGAAACGGCCGCGTTTAACGTCGCGAGGCAAAACAAAGACTTCGGCCTTTTTGAGATTTCCGACATTGATGCCCATGGCCTTCAAACGCGTTATCTTGCCGGCGTTTTGATCGGTAATCGCAAAGACCAGGGAAGAATCGGTGAAAAGCCCTTCGATTTCTTTGATGCAAAAGGCCTCATCGAAAGCGTTTTTGAAGTCCTGGATATCAAAGCAAATCGTTATTCTCTCGTTTCTTGGTCCCTTGGCGGAGAAGAAATGCATCCCGGCCGTTCCGCGGAAATCCGAATTGGGAAGAAACTCGTCGGCTATCTTGGCGAATTGCACCCGACTCTTTCCAAACGCCTAGGTTTAAAAACCGCCGTTGTCTTCGAATTGGATTTCGAGGAGCTTTGCAACGTTAAAACCGGAAATCCGAAAGCCGTTATTCCGGCCAAGTATCCTTCGGTTAGTCGCGATCTCGCGATCCTCCTGGATCAAAAAGTCGACTATCAATCCATTAAGAGAGAGGTCCTAAAATCCTCGGCTTTGATTTCCGAAGTTCAGGCGTTCGATGTCTATCAAGGCAAAGGGATTCCCGACGGGAAAAAGAGCCTGGCGCTCGCCTTGACCTTATCGAGCCTCGATCACACCTTGAAAGAAGCGGAAATCTCCGAAGCGGTGGCTAAGGCGATTCAATCGATTAAGGTGAAATTCGGAGCGGAGATTCGCGGCGAATGAAACTCTATCGCAGTTCCATTACGGACGCCCGTCCTTTCCCAATTGAAGAAGCGGTTTCTTTTCCCGAGGAACGCTTTTCTGGAACGTACCCACTTCTTGGGATTCGCGATGCGTTGATATCCGGCGAGTTTCAAAAGTTCGATGATATCGTCGTGTTTTCTGGAACTATTTCCGGAAAACTCGTGCTTGCCGACGCAAGAACAAACGAACCATTTGAAATGGATGTTACGGTCGATGGTCCCGTCGATTTGCTTGAAGAAGAAGCGGAGGGCGATGTCACCGGTTATCTTTTTCCGGGTAACGGAATCGACACGGATGATGTCGTGTTTTCTGTTCTCCGAAGCGAGACGCCCATTAAGCCATTGAGCGGACATTCATCCCTTCCTCGCGGGGGAGATGGATGGTCTTTTTGCGCCGAAGGCGAAGAAGAGAACCAGGCTTCGCCATTCGATGTTTTGGAAAATTTATTCAACTGAATTGAAAAACTTTGAAAAGGTTTGAAACATTTGATAAGATTTTGGTATGGAAATCGAATGGATTGATCTTTCCGAAGACCCTTGCTTCATCACGGTA
>JAQYPI010000052.1 GCA_028726925.1 Caryophanales bacterium
ACCACCGACCCCCAGGTTATGGGCCTGATGAGCTACCAGGCTGCTCTATCCCGCGAGATTCTTTCTCATCGGCTTGATTACTCTACTCGGCTTTATCCGTTTCGTCAACCGCGAGTTTCATGGGAATGAACGGGGATTCTAAGATTCGCCTCATTCCCCGGCTTTCACGTTCCTCTTGACCGATTTCCATCCGGCGCGGGTCAAGACCCCATAGGTGATGGAGACAGCGTTGAGGATCATGAGCAGCGGGGAAAGCAAGATGCCGCGCTTGAGCCCCTTCATGTTCTTCATGCCGAGTTTCTTTTTCGAACGGACGACCGCGATCCACGTCTGGAGGGGGTAAAGGACCAAGTAGGACCCGAGGACCACCCCAATCATGGGGAGGAGGGTATGGAGCAGCAAATCGGTGCTTTTGGCTGCCGTAAGCAAACTCCCGTCAAGCGAGACGACGGTCCCGAGCCATTCCGGGCCGAGGATATTCACGAGGTGGGCGATGCAATAAAATATGTAATAGGCCGGGAACCAAAGGCAACAAAGCACCGCGACCGGGATGACGAGCAACTGGACGAAGAGGTCGACGTTGGACCATCTTCCCGAGACGAAGAAATGGCCGAAGAGGCTCCACCCTTTCTTCCAAAACACGGTATGGAGGCCATTGCCCATGCGGGCGTTCCGTTTATGGGTGTCAGCCAAGGTGCTCGGTTGGTCCTCGTAGACGACCGCGTCGGCGACGTAATGGACGCGCCGCTTCTTAAGCAGGCAATTGACCGTGAATTCGGCGTCTTCCGACGACGTGAAGGCATCCCATCCCCCAATTTCCTCGAGGACGGAGAAGGCGACGACCATCCCCGCGCCCGTCAGCATGGAATCGAGATGGAAGAATTCGCGGAAATTGCAGGCGATGTAGGAATCCCGGAGGTAATAAGTGGCAGAGACGGCGGTCCAGGTGTTCTGGGTGGCGTTGCGGCTCGCTTCAAAAGGCCGGGCGATTTTCACGCCCGAGCGGTAGGCGTCGTTCATGCGCCGGAAATAATCTTCTTTCAGGAGGTTGTCCGCGTCGATGCGGATGAGCAATTCGTAATCCCGTCCAAGTTCCCGAATCTTGGAAAAGCCATAGGCAAGGGGATAGGCGACGCGGTGATGGGCGGGGTCACGATCCTCGTGGATGAAGACGGTCGCGCCCGCTTCCTCGGCCTTTCGCGCGGTGGCGTCCGTGCAATTGTCCGCGACCACGAACACGTCGTAACGGTCCCGGGGGTAATCCTGGGTGGAAAGGAGGTGCTCGATCGTCTCCCCGATCACGGCCTCTTCGTTACGGGCGCAGATGATGAGGGCGATTTTGGCGAGATCCTCGCTCTTCTTGAAATGTTTTTCAGGCAGCCAGAAGAAAAGGATCATGACGAGCTGGAATAGGAGGCTTAAGGAGCAAATGCCGATGATGACGTAGTTTACGATCTCGAGGATCTGGTAGAAGGTTTCCATGATGATGCGAAATAAGAATAGCCTATCGGGCAAAACACGGCAAACGATACGGGTCTTAATCCGCGGCTTCCTTGCGCAGGAGGTAGATCCTTGCCCCGAAATCGCCAAGAACGCGGGTCGAGGAAGATAGCCCGTTCGCGTTCCATTGCTGCCCGAGCTTCACCCCGCCGGAACGGAGGGTCTTCCCTTTTGCAATCCCTGAAAAGTCTTCGCTTGGCATTGCCTTCCGTCGCGAGAGGAAATGGACGATCTTGCCTTCTTCCTTGAGGCGAACCGGGCTCACCATGTTGATGAGGGAGCCAAAGCGCAGGAACGAGATGTCCTCCCGCCGAACGTCGTAGGAATAGAGGGCTTCGTCTTCGAGAATGCCGACGGGCAAGGTCTCTTCTCCCGGGTTCGTGGGGGCGACGCCATAGAAAAGGAAGGTCGCGGCTTCTTCTCCTTTCGAGACGAAAACGGCGGTACGTCCCCCTTCTTTTTGCTCGAGAATCTCGATCTTGCCGAACTGGAACAAGGGGCGATGCTCCTTGTAAAAAGCGATCTGTTTCTTGATTTCCGCTTCGTCAATCGGGTCGAGCTCGCTTAGGTTCAATTCGTAACCGAGCACCCCGAGGCAAGCGACGTCGAATTTCGTGTCGAGGCTCGTTTTGCGCAGCATCTGGTGGGAGGTCTTGTTCGAGACGTGGTTCGAGAACACGCATTGGGGATAGCCTTTCGCCATGTTCGTCTGGATGGAAGAACGGCAAAAGCTATCCGTGTTGTCGCTCACCCAGCACGTGTCGAAGAAAGAGAGCATCCCGAGGTCGTTGCGCGATCCTCCGGAAGCGCAATTCTCCATCCAAAGGCGGGGAAAACGTTCCCGGATGCGGGAAAGCAAATCGTAAAGGCCGAGCATGTAACGGAAAGGGAAGGCGTTCGTGGTAGGGACGTCCGCGAGCTCGCGGTTATAATCCCATTTCACGAAATCGACTTCCGCTTCCTCGAAGACGCGGGTGAGTTCGTTAAAGAGGTAATCCCGGACTTCTTCCTTCGTGAGGTCAAGCAATAGCTCGTGGCGTCCGAGGACGGGACCATGGACCCCATCTTGAATCGCCCAATCGGGATGGGCGCGATAGAGGTCGCTATCGGGGCTCACCGCTTCCGGCTCGACCCAGAGGCCGAACTGGAGGCCCATCTTGTGGATCTTGCGCGATAAAGAACGGAGACCATGGGGCAATTTCTTCTTGCAAAGGGAATAATCCCCGAGGCTCGAGGTGTCGTCGAAGCGCTTGCCGAACCACCCGTCATCGAGGACGAAGAGCTCGATGCCGAGCTTCTTGGCTTGTCGAGCGAGGCGCAGAAGCTTGGCCTCGGAAAAATCGAAATAGGTTCCTTCCCAGTTGTTGTACACGATGGGGCGGAGCTCGTCTTGGTGGGAAAGAGGCAAGACGCGCCCCCGACTAAAAGAAGCGAAAGCCTCGGAAACGGCATCGCTTCCCCGGTCAGAGAAAGTGAATAAGCCCAAGGGGGACTCGAAGCGTTCCCCGGGCTTGAGGGACAAAGAAAACCCGAGGGGCGATACCCCTGCTGTAACGCGGATGCGGGAGAAGGAATTCTCCTGCACCTCGGCCCGGAAGCTGCCGGAATAGAGGAGTTGGAAGCCGTATACATAGCCGTAATCGCGCGTGGATTTCCTTTCCTTGAGGAGGAAGAAAGGGTTCCTGCCCGGGCCGCTAGAGCCCGTGTCACTGCCGAAGAAATACCCCATGTGGCCGACGGGGGTCTCTTCCTTCTGGAATTCGCCGGCCCAGGTCCCGAAATAGGTCTCGAGGAGGTAATCGCGATTCTCGAGGGCCACTTGGTAGCTCATCGCCTTCTTGAGGAAGAGGTCGTCCCCCTCGAGGTTCTCGAGGACGATGGAACGCCCGAGCACTCCTTCTTCTTCATAGAGGAAATAATGAAGCTCGAGTTTAGCGGCGCGTTCTTGGTCGAGAAGCGTCAGGACAAGTTCTTCTCCGCCCCGAGGAGTCGGGAGGGATTTTAGGGGCACAGCCGGCCGGATTTCGAACGAGGCGTAACGGAAATCGAAGGTCGCGCCCCCTTTCTCTAAGACGAGGGATGGGTTCTCGTTATCCCCGCGGAAAGGGCAGGAGAATTCGTTGCAGGCGTCGGCGAGGGCAAGGCTTGGTTCCTTCTTCTCGTCGAGGATGGCGCTTCGCCCTTTGGGGAGGGGAGGCTGGGGAATCAAGGAATCGAGGGATTCCCCTTGGGGGATGGAGGGCCCGAAATGGTCGAGGACGGGCTTGCCGTTGCCATCGATCCGGAGGACATAGGAGAAGCCCTTCCCGGAAAGGTGGAACGAATTGTTTTCATGGGTAATCATTGCTATCATTTTAGAACAAACAACCCACCATAGAAACCATGAAAACCTCTTTGTCCTTCGGCTGGTCCTTCCTTCCCGGGTTTGACTTCGCCTCTCTTCGTATCACCCCCGACGGGGCCGTCGACGTCGACCTCCCCCACTCCGTGAAGCTCTTCTCCCATCACGATTTCTCGGAAAAGGAATACCAAGGCGAATTCACCTACATCAAGACGTTTTCTTACGACAAGAAAGATCGGCGCGCCTTCCTCCGTTTCGAGGGGGCGATGTTGCAATTCGATTGCTAC
>JAQYPI010000053.1 GCA_028726925.1 Caryophanales bacterium
ATCCCTCATGGCGGGCAAAGGAACCCTCACTTCCCACAAGATGTTCGACAAGGGCGATCCCGGTTCCGGCTGGGGCACGAACGAAGGCCGCATCGGCGCATTCCCGATGACTTTCTCGAACTGCCAGACCAAAGATGGCAAGCTCATCGTCTACGCTTCGGAAGGCGAGATGACGGACCTCCCGATCGAGAAAGCCTTCTTTGGCTGCGGTGGCGTTGCCGATATCCCCAATCTCCAAAACAAACTCATCACCCTCGCCCGCGGCGGCTTCAAGCATCACACCTCCATCGGCGTCGGCCACATGAAGGAAGTCCTTAAGGAAGCCTTCACGACCTATCTCCACTACGATTGGGTGGATATCGATTGATCATGCGGAAATTCGCTGGACTCGACGTCGGGACCACGGGGGCGAAGATCGTCGTCTTCGGCCAAGACGGTGCCTTGCTCGACAAGGTCTATCAAGCCTATCCCTCGTCCCGAGACAAAACGAAACAGGAACTGGACGCCTCGCTGCTACGCGATTCTGTCCTTTCCCTTTTCCGTCGCGTTCTCGACAAGCACCCGGATCTCGAGGGTCTTGGCATTGCCTCCTTTGGGGAAAGCTTCGTGTGCTTGGACGAAAACGATGAACCCGTATATCCGATTTTGCTTTACACGGATCCGCGCGGGAAAGACGAATGTGACCGCCTTATCGCCTCGGTTGGGGAAGAAGCCATCGAGCAAAAGACTGGCCTCAAGCCCCATGAGATGTATTCGCTTCCGAAACTCGCTTATTGGAAATCCCATGATCCCAAAGGCTTTTCTTCCGTCAAAAAAGTCTTCCTCATGGAGGATTATTGCCTCTATTTGCTGACGGGGAAGCGTTTCATCGATTATTCTCTGGCATCCCGAACCCTTGGTTTCAATTTGAAGGAAAAAGGGTACGACGCGGATATCTTCCGGGCTCTCGGCCTCGATCCTTCTTTGCTTTCTACTCCCGTTCCCGCGGGCACACCCGTCCGCGGACTCCGCGAGGAATTCGGCCCTGGGCATGAAAACTTCATCGTGCTTCCCGCGGGCCACGACCAATTTGCTTGCTCCCTCGGTTCCATGGTTTTGCAACCCGGTCAAGCGATGGAAGGCGCGGGCACGGTGGAATGCATCGTCCCCCTTGTGAAAGATATTCCGGATTTAAGCGCCCTCGCCAAAGACAATTACAATCTCGTTCCGTATTTTGATCGCGGTTACCTGACGTATGCCTTCTCCTACACCGGAGGGGCGGCGGTCCAGTGGCTTCTCGAGAAAATCCTCCCGGAAGCCAAGGCGAAAGCGGAGGAAACGGGAAAAAGCATTCACGAGGTTCTTTGCGAAAAATACACCCACGCCCCCACTGGATTGCTGCTATTGCCCCATTTCGCGGGCGCGGCTACGCCGTATATGGATCTCGGTTCAAAGGCCGCGATTCTCGGGATGGATCTTTCCACGGATGCCTCGGATCTTTATCTCGCCGTGCTCGAAGGCGTTGCCTATGAAGCGAAACTCAATCTCGAGACCCTCGAGAAAGATGGCATTTCCGTCAATGGCTTGATCGCGAGTGGCGGCGGAAGCAAGAACCCCGTTTGGAACCAGATCAAAGCCGATGTCATCGGCGTGCCCATCACCTTACTAGACGGGGAGGAAGCGGGCGCGCGCGGAAGCGCGATGCTCGTGGGAATCGCCGCGAAAGCGTTCGCGAGTTTGGAAGAGGCGGCCAGCGCCTTCGTCCGTGTGAAGGGAATCGTTGAACCCGACCCCAAAGCCCGGGAAGCCTACGCGAAAACCTATTCCCGTTATCGTAAAATCTATTCGGCGATACGCCCTCTCATGGAGGAATGAATATGGACAAACGAATCGGAAACGTGAAACAAGCGTGTTCCATTTACCACTTGGAGTCGAGAGACCCCAAAGGGATGGGACAGGAATTGCTATGGCTCAACAACGGCGTCTTGACGCTGCTCGTGAATCTCAGCCATTGCGGTGACATCCATCAGTTATGGCACAAAGGAAACAACGTCTCCTTCCTTACGAAGAACGGGCTCGTCGGGGAACATTCGGATTTCCTCAAGAGCTTCCCCGCCGGAATGGTTTATACCTGCGGTCTTGATGCCATTGGAGGGGTCCCTGGCCATTACCTTCACGGGAACATCCACAACACCCCCGCCGAAGTCCTTTCGAAAGAAGAAACGGAAACGGGCATCAAACTTCTGCTCCGAATCGAGGATACCGCCTTGTTCGGAGATAAACTTGTCCTCTATCGGTCCTTGGTCCTCGAAGCCGGGGACCCGGCCTTCCATCTCGAGGACCGTCTCGTGAACGAAGGGTTCAAAGACGCGAAATATTGTCTCCTCTATCATTGCAACTTCGGCTATCCTTTCTTGGATGAGAGAAGCGAGATTTCGGGGGATATCCTCGCAAGCGAACCCCGGACGCCGTTTGCCAAGCAAGAAGTCGCCAAGTCCTTGCATATGGAGGCACCTGTCGATGGCATTGAAGAGACTTGCTATTTCGTGAAGACGGGCAACGGATCGATGTCCATCACTAGCCCCAACCTCGGATTACAAGCAACCGTCACGAGTTCCCTCAAAGACTTCGTCGAATGGAAATCCAGGGCGAGCGGCGATTACGTTGTCGGTCTTGAGCCCTGCACTTCCCATCTAGACGATCATCTCGCCTATCGGACGATTGGGGCACAAAAAGAGGAGACCCATACCCTCGAAATCCGTTTCAAACAAATATAAAAAGGAAAAAGAACATGCTAGCAACTCTGAAAGAAGTCCTTGCTTTCGCCAAGGAACACAATTGCGCGATCGGCGCCTTCAACACGCCGACGCTCGAGACCCTCGATGCGGTCATTGAGGCGGCGGAAGAACTCGGGGTTCCCGTCATCATCTCTCACGCCGAGCTCCACGAGCCCCAGGCGCCCCTCGCCAAAATCGGCCCCGTCATGATCATGCGCGCGAAAGCCGCTTCCATCCCCGTGGCCGTCCACCTCGATCATGGCGAGCATGTCGATTACATCAAGAAGGCCATC
>JAQYPI010000054.1 GCA_028726925.1 Caryophanales bacterium
GTCGGTCCGTTCCGCGGCCACCTTGAGTGGCAGCTGGTAATAGAGGGCTTAAGTGCCCGAAAATGAAATACCACCGGATTGTCCGGTGGATAATTATTCAACTAAGGGGGTGTCCAAAGGACCTCGCGAGGAAAAAATCGAAGGAGATTCTCCATGATCATCGAAACGGAAAGGCTCACTCTTCGGGAGATGACCCAAGAAGATCTCGATTCTTTGCGCGAGATCCTGCAGGATGAGGAAGCCATGGTCGCCTATGAAGGGGCCTTCACCGATGAAGAAACGCAAAAATGGCTTGATTGGCAACGGACCCTTTATCGCGAAAAAGGCTATGGCTTGTGGGCGGTCATCCTGAAGGAGAACGGGGCAATGATCGGTCAATGCGGCCTTACGATGCAGACCTGGAAAGACCAAAGGGTGCTCGAAATCGGGTATCTCTTCAACCGGAGTTATTGGCACAAAGGCTATGCGACGGAAGCCGCGAAAGCCTGCAAGGAATACGCTTTCAAAATCCTGAAAGCACCCGAGGTTTGCTCGATCATCCGGGACACGAACATCGCCTCCCAGAACGTGGCCATCCGGAACGGCATGAAGAAAAAGGACACATGGACCAAGCATTATCGCGGTGTTGACATGCCCCATTCCCGCTTCGTGGCATCGCGGGATTGACGCGGGCTTCTAGAACCTTTTCCCTGCGCCCCCGTCGTTTCGGCATTGCCCAAAAAGAGGCGGCCCATTAAACTTTGAAACCAAGATGAAGAAAGAAAGCTGGATCATCCTCGCCGTCGACGCCGTTTTCGCGGCGAGTTTCATCCTTTTCGTCGCCTTGCTTCGCTCAAACCTCGATTGGCTCGACTCCGCCTCCTTCCAAAGGGGGAACGGGGTTTCCGCGGCCACCGCCTTGACCCTTGCTTGCATCCTTTCCGTCGTGGAATCCGTCTCCCGTTTCGTGAATCGCGAGGCGAATCTGCACACTTTCTTCTCGACCATCTGCTTCACCATTGCCATCGCCTTCTCCACCGAATTCGTGCTCCCTTATTCCGAAGCGCCCATCCTTTATTCCCCTTTACACCACGCGTTCCATGTCATCACGATCCTCGCTTTCCATGCGATGATCCTCTTCATCTTCCTTTTCTTCCATTCCGAATTCAAATTACCGCTTTATCCCCTCGAATTCGTCTTCTTCGCGATTTTCGTCGCCTTGGCCACCGGGCTTTCGATCCTATACATCTTCTTCCCGGAGACGTATTTGTTCGTGCTCGTCATCATCGTCATCGTCGTCTTTTGGGTCTTCGCCTTGCTCAAGACGTTCCTCTTCATTCCTTTCTTGAAGAAAGACCGTTACGCCTTCCTCGCGACGCACCTCATTTCCCTGTTCGGCCTTTTCGCCATCTTGGGGGAAGTCCTCAGCTATCGATATGGGAAAGGCCTCGGCCTCCTGCAGGGCGCCTCGTTCCTGATTGCGATTTTCCAAGTGTCCATCTATCTCGCTTTCATGGGCCAATCGAACAAAGAAAAATACGAGAAGCAGAAGTTCGAGAGCCAAGCCAAATCCCTCCGGATGAACGTCTTGCTCCGCCAAGCGGGACCCCATTATCTTTTTAACGCCCTCAACACGGTCAAGGCCTGCTATGGCCATAGCCAAGAGGAGGGGGACCGCGCGATCGGCTTGCTTTCCCGCAACCTCCGCACTCTCGTCGAAAGCGCGGATGCCGGTCTTGTTCCCTTCGAGAAGGAAATCCAGGGCATCATGGATTACGTCGAATTCGAAAGCCTCAAGACCGGGAAGGACCTTCCCGTCATCTATGACATCGAGGAGACGTCCTTCCCCGTCCCGAATTTCGCGGTCCAGACCTTGGTCGAGAACGCGGTCAAACACGCGGAAATCCGAAATAAAGAGGGAGGGGTAATCGAAATCTCCACCCACGAGGAAGGGGATTCCATCCTCCTTTCCATCCGCGATAACGGGGTCGGGTTCGACCCGAAAAGCGTCCCCATCGGCGCCGGCATGCGTTCCTCGCAAGAACGCTTCCGTTCCTTGCTTGGGGCCGACATGCACATTCAAAGCGCCCCGGGAGAGGGGACGGAAATTCGCATCTACATTCCGAAACAGGAGGAAAATGAAAATGAGAGTTCTGGTCGTGGACGATGAACGCAATTACCTGCACGAATTCTTCGACAAGACGGTGTCGCAGAACCTCGAGCTCGAGTTTTCCTATTTTCTCGACGATGAGGAATCAATCCTTTCCTTCGTGCGCAACCACGAGGTGGATTACGCTTTCCTCGACATCAACATGCCTTCCGTCGATGGCTTCCGCCTAGCCGGCAGCATCCTCTCCGTCCGCAAAAACGTTAAGATCGTTTATGTCACGGGCCTTGTCGTCGATTGGGAAGACTTGCCCGCAAGCATCGCCCCAAGCGTCGTCAAAATCATCCACAAGCCCCTTGACGCGATGGAACTCAGCTGTTTTTTCTCGACCCTCACCAACGAGGCGAGGCGCCTTCGCGCGATGATGTTTGGAACGTTTGATTGCTTCATGGGCAACATCGCGGTCCGCTTCTCGTCTTCCAAGGCCAAGGAACTTTTCGCCTTGTTGCTTTCGATGCGTGGGAAAACCCTCACGATGGAACACGCCATCACCTGCCTTTGGCCCGACAAGGACCTCGACAAAGCCCGCATCCTTTATCGCGATGCCGTGTGGCGCCTCCGTTCCGTCCTCAAGGAAATCGGGTTCGACGGGGTTACGTTCCTCAAAGGAAAGATGACGCTCGACACCTCCAAGATCGATTGTGATTATTACCGGTTCCTCGATGGGGACCATTCCTTGTTCCAAAGCGAGTTCTTGCTCGATTACGAATGGTCGCTTCCTCTTCAAAGCCGGAACGAGGCCTTGGTCAAGGGTTTTATTTCGTAGAAACCGCCTTCTTTTTGCAAGCCAAGAAAAGCAAGGCGAACGAATACCCGAGAATGAGAAGGGCCCCGATCGTTCCGACCAGGACCATGAAGTTCTTTTCTGATTCCGGATTCTTGGAGAAGGAATTGAGGAAGGAAATCGTCAAGACGAACATGGAATAAACCGTGTTGACGTGCCGAACCGAGAGGAAGAGCAGGTTTTCCCCGTCTTTGGATTTCAAGGATTGGACGGTGGAAGCGATTGTGAATCCAAGCAAGGTGAAGGTATAGGTGCCGTTGATGAGACATTGGTAGATGGAATACGCGAAATCCCCATCCCTTCCCCAAAGAAGGCTCGTCATGGAAGCGATGGCGATCGCGATGACGAAATAGAAGCCGGAGAAGAGGAACAGGGTTTTCCTTCTTTCCGCGTTCCTTTCGTTTGAATGCGAGAGCAGATAGAACTTGGAAAGGGAAATCAAGAAGGCGATGACGGAGACGGAAAGGAGGAAAGAACTCGACTCCGCGGTAGCCATCCCGAATTGCGCAAGTCCAAAGAGAAAGGAATAGCAAGCGCTCAAAAACGCATTGACGTCCCGCCTGGTTTTCTTGTCTGCCCGGTAAAGCTTGAAGCCTTTCTTGAGTCCGCCGACCTTGCGCAGATAGCCATGGACGATGGCGAAAAGGGAGAAGAAGAGATAGAGGGAAAACAAGCTCAGGAAAGCCGCCGAAACCGCGACGAGAACCTCCTTCCCCGGCAAGATCCAGATGTAAAGGAAAACCGAGAGCCCGACGAGGGAAAGAAGGAAGGCGATCATCGACGCAAAGAGGGAATTGACGTTCGGCTTCCACCACTTTTTCATAGGCTGATTTTAGCCAAATCCCGCCCGATTTGATAGCAGGTTGCAAAGCACTAGGACAAAAATGGACAATCCGTCGCTTTTTTGCACGAAAAATGCTCGTTGCGCCTTTGCACATAGGCGCGAATGCGCTTATGATTGTGGCATAGGCTAGAAAAGAGGTAGCGATTCCATGGTTTTTCTGACAATGCTGGATGTGCCGGCAGGGCACTTGGATGACCCTGTCATCCTGATCAACTTCCTGCTCGCCCTGCTCGTCCCGGGCGCGGTGAACGTCTTGGCGTTTTTCCTCTTCCGCCGCAATTTTGTCCGCATCTCTTTGATCGTCAGCCAAATCCTCTTCGTCCTCGCTTACCTTTTCGGCCTCGATGTCCTGTTCTTCCTCGCCCTCGCCGCGATGATCGTCCTTCTTACCTATGCCCTCATCGCGAATTCCTCCGTCGGCGCCCCCGCCTTTTCCAACAACATGAAGGGGAAGGGCTTCAAAGTTTTCCACCGGGAAAGCAAGAAGCAAGGGGAAGCCCTGTTCGATCGCGAGGAGGTTTACCGCAAAGTCGACCAGGCGGTCCGGTACATGAGCAAACAGAAGATGGGCGCCATCATCACCTTCGAGCGCAAGATGTCCCTCTCGGAGGTCATGAAAAGCGGCACCGCGGTCAACGCTCCGATCACCTTCGAGTTGCTCGTCACGATTTTCTATCCCGGCACCCGCCTGCATGACGGCGCGGTCGTCATCCGCAACGACAAGATCGCTTCCGCCGCCGTCTTCTTCACCCCGACGACCCGCCCACTAAGCGGGAAGTATGGGTCCCGCCACCGCGCCGCCATCGGCATCAGCGAGGTTTCCGACGCTGTCACGGTCGTCGTCTCGGAGGAGACCGGCCGCATCTCCATCGCCTACCAAGGGGAACTCACCCCCATCTCGCCGGACCAGTTCTACGATACCTTCCTCGAATACATGTCCATGGTAACTGAGGATCTCGAACCTTCCGAAGAAACGTCCAAATAAAGGAGAACACCTATGCCAACCCCGCACATCAATGCCAAATCCGGCGATTTCGCCAAAGTCGTCCTCATGCCAGGCGACCCCCTTCGCGCCAAATGGATCGCGGAAACCTTCCTCCATGATGCCGTCCTCGTGCAAACCGTTCGCAACGTTTTCGGCTACACGGGCTACACGAAAAACGGCAAGCGCATCTCCGTCATGGCTTCCGGCATGGGCATGCCCTCGATCGGCATCTATTCCCATGAGCTTTACGAGGAATATGGCGTCGAGACCATCATCCGCATCGGCACGTGCGGAGGTTATCAGCAAGGCATTCGCGTCGGGGACATCATCCTCGCGGAAGGGGCCTGCACCGACTCGAATTGGTCCTCGCAATTCGCCCTTGGCGGTACCTATAGCGCCGTCGCTTCCTTCGATGTCCTCCTCGCCGCCCATGAAGCCGCGAAGAGCCTCGGGAAGAACGTCCATGTCGGCAACGTATTGTCCGCGGACGTGTTCTACGATTACGACAAAACCGCCTGGAAGAGATGGGCGGATCTCGGCGTTCTCGGCGTCGAGATGGAGACCTATGCCCTTTATTGCAACGCCGCGGTGAGCAAGAAACGCGCCCTCGGCCTTTTCACCGTTTCGGATTCCTTTGTCGCGAAGGAGATCATGACGAGCGAGGAACGCCAAACCGGCCTCGTCGCCATGGCGGAAATCGGCATCGCGACCGCGGAGCGTTTCGCCGAATGACCCACGAACTCCGCGCCACCATCTTCATCGTCGTCTCCACCCTCCTGATCCTGGCATATCTTGCCTGGGTTTTGACGGGCCCGATCAAGCGATTCCTCTATCGCCATTTCACGGTTCGCTTTTATTATCCCGTCGTCCGCCAAGTCGCCCTCGATCACGACTTTTTCCTCGTGAACGAATTCGTGGGTTCCTTGTCTGGGGGTGACCAATTGCACATCGACCACATCCTGATCGGCGAGAAGTACATCTATTGCATCCGGGACCGTTACTACCCGGGGACCCTTTTGTCCGATCCCGAGGATGAGATGTGGACTTTCTATTCGGGCAAAACCAAATCCGTGCAAATCTCGAACCCCGTGAGCATCAATCGCTTCCGCGTCGAACGCCTTTGCCTTCTGGCCCCGATTGACCGTTCCATTGTCATCCCGATTGTGCTCGTGAACAACGATTGCTACTACACCCCTTTCGAACAGGACGACGCTTCCGGATATTTCCTTTCCCTCAAACAGCTCGCCAAATTCGTCGACCTCAAGGAAGCGGAAGACGTATCCCCCATCAACGCCCTCGTCGCAGAATCCCTCGCGAACGATCTCTCGAAAATGAAATCCCATGACGCCAAATAAGAAACCAACCATCCTTCAAGAGGCCGCGAAAGGCCTCCAAAAAAAGCCGGCCGCCGTCACCGCGGCCACCCTTTGCTTTTGGGTTATGGCGATGGTCACCATCGCCCCGGCCCTTCTTTCGCCCATTGCCCTGGTCTTGACGGTCCCCCTTGTGTTCGCCCCGTCCTTGTACCAATACATCGTCACGCTCGGAGGCCTTAGCCAAGACAAGGAATTCGACCTTCAAAGCGGTCTTGGCTGGCGTTTCTTCCGCACGTATTTCAGCCCCAAATTCCGGGGCAGTTTCCGTTTGCTTTGGGGATTGCTCAAGGGCATTCTCGCCTTTGATCTCTCCCTGGCCGTCCTTTCGGTCGTGTTCACGTATCTTGGCCCGTTGGTCTGGCCGGATTTCGACGCGGCGATGGGCGAATTCGCCTCGCTTGTCAACGCCGGGGCGATCGGGGAAGCTTCCGCCTTCCTCCAAGGGAACCCGTCGTTGCTATCTTTCACCGCCTTGCTTCTTGGCCTCGCGTTTTTCTTCGCTTTTGCCTTGTTCCTGCACAACATGTTCGTCTATGGCATGAACACGTATTGCCACGCGATGTTCCAAAGCCCCATCCCTTCCTCGGTCACGATGATCTACCGGAACACGATCCGGGAGAGGCGCGGCGAATTCTCGAAAGCCTATTATGGTTCTTTCTGGCCCCTTTATCTCCTCATGGCGCTCGGCTATGGCCTCGGGATGTGGCTCGCGATGACCCTTTCCACCTCCCTTTACGTGGTCCTTCCCATCGCGATGGCGGGCGCCTTCACTTTCATGGCTTTCTTCCTTCCCTTCTTCGCGAGCGGGACCGGGTTCCTCTTCCGGCGCTTCCAGCCCCATTTCGTGCGTTATTCCTACGAACGCATGAAAGAGAGCCTCGAGCAATTCAAAGCCCAGCAAGACGCCTCCCAGGAAGATATCGACGCCTTTGAGGATATGCTCCAGAAATACGGCGACGAGATGAAGAAGATGGACGAAAACGAAAGCCGCCCCGAGGATACTTCGGATGACGGCGACAAAAAGGACGAATGACGAAAAAAGGCCGCGAATCGCGGCCTATTTCTTTGAGTTGGAGCAAGCGACGGGAATCGGACCCGCGTATTTACCTTGGCAAGGTAATGTTCTACCATTGAACTACGCCTGCACGACCTTCTTTTGAAGGCTCGGTTATTATATAAAGCCTCCTCCCTTCTTGCAAGGGCGAATTTCGCCTTCTTTTTTCGGGAGACGATTCCAATAGTTAAGTCCGTTTGAAGCCGCGGAACTGCGATAAGTTCGATAATAGGCCCGGATAAATTAAAATGTCCTCTGTTTCCCGGCAAAGAAACAGAAAGGACAACAATATGTTACCACATTGGAAGCATCTCACCCTCGAGCAAAGGGTGGAGATCGCCCATGGGCCTTTTTCCGGCCTCGACACACGCGTAGGCGCTTTCCGCGCGCGAATTCCTTTC
The DNA here is from genome assembly GCA_028726925.1 of Caryophanales bacterium. GTDB lineage: Bacteria > Bacillota_I > Bacilli_A > RFN20 > CAG-826 > Alloenteromonas. Next base: position 7,591 of record JAQYPI010000054.1, read on the forward strand.
TTCCCTAGTGGAAGCCGTGGCCGGTTTCTTCTATAATCTCGGCGATAGAAAGAAGGATTTTCTTTATGGCAACGAACGAAGATTTGGCGAATCTCCTCTTCCCGGACGTCACGGAAAGCATTGAGGACCTCGAGGCGCGCTACCCCGCGCGGGATTTGAAAGAAGGCGCGCAGGTGACGCGCTTTGCCCCTAGCCCGACCGGTTTCCTCCACACGGGATCCCTTTTCACCTCTTTGATTTCCTATACCGTCGCGAAATCGACGGGCGGCGTCTATTTCTTCCGTTTGGAAGACACGGATACCAAACGCACGATCGAGGGAAGCGGCGACTTGCTGATTTCTCAGCTCGCGGCCTTTGGCATCGTCGCGGACGAGGGTTATTTCCCCGAAGGCGACCAAGGATCCTATGGCCCCTATAAGCAAAGCGAGCGCAAGAACATCTATCGCACGGTGATCAAGGAACTCGTCCGTCGCGGACGCGCCTATCCCGATTTCTGCACCCCGGAAGATCTCGACAAGATCCGCAAGGCCCAGGAAGCGAGCAAGGTCCTTCCCGGCTATTACGGCGTCTACGCCCGCGACCGCAACCTGTCGGTCGAGGAACGCATCGCCCGCATCGAGGCGGGAACCCCCTGGGTCATCCGTTTCAAATCCATGGGCGATCACGACAAGAAAACGAAATTCACCGATGCCATTCGCGGTGAGATCGAGTTGCAAGACAACGACACCGATGTCGTCATCCTGAAATCCGATGGCTTGCCCACCTATCACTTCGCCCACGTCTGCGACGACCATTTCATGCGCACGACCCTCATCACCCGCGGCGAGGAATGGATCCCGAGCACCCCGATTCACCTCGACATGTTCCGGGCCCTCGGCTGGAAAGCCCCGAAATACGCGCACATCCCCTCGATCATGAAGTTGGACCACGGGAACAAGAGAAAGCTCTCGAAGCGCAAGGACCCCGAAGCCGCGGTGTCCTATTTCCTCGAGCAAGGCTATTCCCCGGATGCCCTCAAGGTCTATCTCATGTCCATCGCGAACTCGAATTTCGAGGAATGGACGATCGCCCATAAGAGCTTCGATCTTTCCGCCTTCCCGTTCTCCCTCAAGAAGATGTCCCTCGACGGGGCCCTCTTCGATGGGGACAAACTCAACTATTTCGCCAAAGAACTCCTCGCGAAAGAACCTCTCGAAAAGGAATTCGCGGACGTCCTTTCCTGGGCCAAGTCCCACGACGAATCCTTCGCTTCCCGCATCGAAAGCGATCCCATTTACTTCAAGAAGATCCTGAACATCGAGAAGGATCGCAAAAACCCGCGCAAAGACTACGCGAAATACAGCGATATCTATCCTCTCATCCGTTTCTTCTACGATGACGAATACGAAGCGATCCTCGCAAATCCCCTTCCTTTCCAAGAGAAATTCGACGCATCCCTCCTTTCGAGCGTCCTTCGCTCTGCCGCGAAGAAGATGCCCTTCGGTGTCGAGGAGAACGTCTGGTTTGACGCGGTCAAGGTTTTGGGTGGCGAGCTTGGCTTCGCCGTGTCGAACAAGGATTACAAGGCGAACCCCGATGCCTTCAAGGGTTCCTTGAGCGATGTTGCGGAAATCCTTCGCGTCGCCCTCGTCGGTTCCAAGCAATCCCCGAACCTCCACGAAATCATCGAGATCCTCGGCAAGGACCGCTGCGTCTCTCGCCTTGAGAAAGTCGCTGCCTTGTTGGAAAAATAAGGAGAAGAACCATGAGCGAACTTCCTGAAAAGCGTGGGGTGACCGGCATCGTCCTGACGGTCATCCATAGCCTCCTTCTCGCTGGGTATGCCGCTTTCTTCGCTTCCTTCCTGATTGAATATATCCCGAATCCGCAGGCGATAGGCGTTGTCGCCTTCTTGCTCGTCTACCTCGTTTACGGGAGCCCCGCCCCGGTCGTTTTCGGCATCGTGGAAATCGTCCGCGCGGCCACCCATCGCATCCATCGAAAGGCGGAATGGATCACGTATCTGGCCTTCCTTGTTTTCTATATCGCGATCGTCGTAACGCTCATCATCCTGGGCCAAAACGGGTCCTCCTCTGCGGCCTGATTCCAAAATGCGCGTGGCCGCGAAAAAAAGTGTTGCGCCCCTTGGTCAGAAATGCTTTAATTTCAAAGCCGAACATGGCCCCATGGTCAATCGGTTAAGACGGAACCCTCTCAAGGTTCAATGACTGGTTCGACTCCAGTTGGGGTCACCACACGGTGACTTAAGCCTTCGCGAAAGCGGAGGCTTTTTCGTTTTCCTCCCTTTTCGCAATGTGAGCGAAGATTATCATTTTGGGAAAGCCCAAAACCATCTGCGCAACTCAGAAACGGAAAGATTCTATATATTTTTAGACATTTCGCCCAAGAGACGCGTCTTATCTAGTGAAGGGGGTTTCAGAGAGTCCGCATGAATGTTTCGTGGGAAACTGCAAAACGATTCCTTGAGGGCGAGGAAGG
>JAQYPI010000055.1 GCA_028726925.1 Caryophanales bacterium
AACCCCTTTGGGATCGGGACGAATTCCCCAGCTAGATACGCCTTGACCCACGCTAGCTTCTGCTCAAACGTCCACTTCATGAAAAATACCCTCCAGCCTCAGACTGATATCAGTCCAGACTTTTGGGTACATTTCAAAGCGGGTGCCCCTTTCATCTTCTCGCGTTCCACCTCATGAGCAGAAACCGCTTCCTGAACCTCTCGAAATTTCGATACCCGTACGCGGCGTCTATCATGGTTTGGGCGACGTCGTTCCCGGCTTCGATCTTCGCGTTGCTCAGCACGACCCCGAATTCGTTCTTCGCGAGCCCCCTGGCTTTTTTCTGGTCTCCCATGCCCCTTGGACGGGCCCATCGTCTGATCCGATGGGTCCTTCGCCGCGATCGAAAGACTCGGGTCTCATCCCAAAGGAAGGCAAAACGCGTTGGAATCCATATGGTCTCCTTTCGCGGTGGTTCTTCAGCAAACCAAGCGTGGCAAAGGAGGCCTTTTCCTTTAACGGAAACCGCCAAAAGCTATAACAATCGAGGTGGTTGGGGAAAATCTTCAACCACCATAGAAGTTATTGAGCCACAAAACCTCCCGTTCATTGGGAGGTGGGGTTACGCCCCTTTTTGTTTTCGCTTTCAGTTGTATACAGTTTGTAGACAACTGAAGTAGAATGTGTCCGAGATGATTGTGAAGAAGCATTCCGTTCGCGATTTCCATGGCAAACCTGTACGGGCTGTCTGGGATGACACTTTATCGAAATGGTGGTATTCCGCCACGGACGTCGTTTTCGCGTTGATGGATTCCAAGAACCCGAGAATCTATTGGAACGCCATCAAGAGAAGGAACCCGGAACTCCGGGCATTTTCTAGTAGCCAAAAGCTTTTCGCCGAGGATGGAAAAAAATACGAAAGCGATGTCTTGGATGAAAAGGGAATCCAAAGGCTAGGCATGCTTCTTCATAGCAAACACAACCTCGAATTCCAAAGATGGGTCGAAGGATCTTTGGATTCGGTGGACGAGCAGAGCAAACGGAAAGCACATGCCCTTTGGGAATCCGATGTCCTAGATTCATCGAACGCCGGGAAAACGGTTCTCCTTCAGCAAATTCACGCCTTTCTTTTCGAGGGCTTGTACGATTTCGCGGGAAAGATCCGAACCAAGACGATCTCAAAAGGCGGCTTTGTTTTCGCAAATGGCGATTTCTTGCCCCAAACCTTGAGTAGAATCGACGCGATGCCGGACTCCTCCTTCGATGAAATCGTGGATAAATATGTCGAAATGAACGTTGCGCATCCCTTTCTTGAGGGGAATGGAAGAGCCACTCGAATTTGGCTCGATTTCCTCTTGAAGGAAAGGCTTGGAAGATGCGTGGATTGGTCGAAAATCGAGAAGAAGAATTATCTGGACGCGATGGTTCGAAGCCCCATCGACGCCAGGCCGATCCATCGATTGTTACAGAATGCCTTGACGGATGAGGTCAACAATCGGGAATTGTTCCTCAAAGGCATTGACCATTCCTATTATTACGAAGAAGAGGATGATGCCCATTAAGGGGTGTTAAACAAGCCGGAATCCGGGTGGTCGGAAGGGTTTTCTGACGGCCGGTTGCCCGTCCCTTGAAATCTAACTGCATATTTTAGGTCGAAAAATATGCAATTAAAATGTACAGAGCAGGCAAAGACGGATAGAATAGGGCCATGAAGATCCTTTGCCTCAAAGAACAAGTTCTCGCTCTCAAGGACCCCCTCATCATCGCGATGCTGCAAGGCGTCGAGGTGAATCGGGGCAAAACCTTTCGCTTGCCTCCGAAAGTCAAGCTGAATCGCCTGCACGACCTGATGAAGCGGCAAAGCGTCACCTCGAGCAACGAGATCGAGGGCATCAAGGTCAATAGAGCCCGGGAAGAAGAAGTCCTCGTCCGCCATATGGATCCCGAGACGAAGGAAGAATACTTGCTCCACGGGTATAACGAAGCCTTGCAAAACGTGTTCGTCGTATATCCCTATCAAGAACTCTCGGAATCCTATATCAAAGACCTTCATTATTTCCTTTACGCTTCCTTTGCCCCGGAATTTGGAGGGAAGTACAAAAGCGAGCCGAACGCCATTCGCGAATACGATAAGAAAGGCGGCTTCGCCCGTACCGTATTCGTCCCCCCGGGACCCGAGGAGACAAGTGGCCTCATGGGAAATCTCGTTTATCAATTCAACGAGTGCATGAAAGACTCGGAATGCAACCGGTTGCTGGCCATCTTCGTGTTTGTGCTCGATTTTTTGTGCATCCATCCCTTTTCCGACGGAAACGGTCGCGTCTCGAGGCTTTTAACGACGTTCTTGCTTTTGAAGTACGGCTACGGCCTAGACCAGTATTATTCTTTGTCTTACGTTATCCTCCGCCATCTCGACCGTTATTACCAAGCGCTGGAGAAGTCTTCTATTGGCTGGAACCAAAACGAGAACGACCCATCCTTCTTTGTCCATTTCATGCTGGAGTGCCTCCAAGAAGGATACGAGAGACTTGCCTATCTTTTGGAAATCAATTCCCTTCCGGGCCTAGCCTCGGAAAAGGTCTTGAAAGTCATCCAAGATGCCAAAACGCCGATCGCGAAAGGAGACATCGAGGAGATCTTGATCAACCTCAATCGGACGACGATTGAAAAAGCTCTTGGCGAGCTCAAAAAGGCGGGCCGAATCTTGATGGTTCAAAGCGGCAAATACGCGAAATATTACAAGGTCGATTGAAGGGGGCGGGAAAACCAAGGATAAAGGTTTCTTGCTTTCGCGACCCCCCCTTATCGCACCGCCTCCTTTAACGCGGAAACGATGCCTTTAAGGATGGGACAGGCATGCTGCTTCCTCGTCGTTTTCACGACTCTCATCAAGATCTCGCGCACGAAACTTTTAAAAATGTGCAATAGATGCACATAATCAAACTTAAAAATGTGCAACGGTTACACATAATTCAAAGTTAAGGAGTGGATTTCCTGGTGCTTTCTTGTAAAATAAACGTGGAGGAAACCCATGGAACGAACCATCCTCAGAGAATTGATCGAATGGAAGAACGACCCTCGCCGAAAGCCGCTTCTCATCACGGGAGCAAGACAAGTTGGAAAAACCTATGCGGTTCAGGAACTTTTCGCCAAGACTCAGTTCAAGAAGTGGGTCTTCGTCGATTTTCGCCGGGATGCCGCATCTCGCCGTTACGTTAAGAATCACCCAGACCCCAAAGCAATCCTCGCTTATCTTGAAGTCGCTTATAACACCGAGATCGACAAGGATACCCTCCTTTTCTTTGACGAGGCCCAAGAGGCGGTCCAAATCCTGACTGCGGCTAAGTATTTCTGCCAGGATTACCCTGAACTTCCGGTCATCATCACGGGCTCCTTGGTCCGCGTTCGCCTCAAGCAACTGGAGAGGGATGAACGGGATGGCAAAATCCGCCTAGATCCCGAAATCGAACCCGAAAACCAGGATGGGCACAACAATTTCCTCTATCCGGTTGGGAAGCTCGACACGCTCGATATGCGGGGCATGACCTTCGATGAATTCTTGCTGGCGAGGAACAAAAAACTCCATTCTCTCGTTCAGAAAAGTGTTCTCGAACGAAAGCCCCTCGATTCGGGACTGCACGAAATGGCACTTGACGCTTTCTTCGCCTATCTTCAGGTCGGAGGCATGCCGGAAGCGGTTGCGGTCTATCTAGAAACGCAATCGACGCTAAGGGCCCAAAGGGTATTGCAGGGAATCTTCGATGGCTATTTGTCTGACATGGCGCTTTATCAGATCTCATCCGCGACGATTTCCAGGACTCGCATGGTGTTTCAGAACATCTATCAGCAACTGAACAAAGAGAACAAGAATTTCAAGATTTCCTTTCTAGAGAAAGGGAAGCGATACCGCGATTATCTCTCTCCCTTTGACTGGCTTGAGCTTGCAAGGCTCGTGAACAAAAGCCACCTCGTGAAGGAACGGGTCACCTATCCTTTGCAAGAAAACGAAGAATCCCTCTTCCGCGTCTATCTCCCCGACTGTGGCCTATTCGCTTTCGAATCGGGCGCGGACTTCGCCTCGTTCAAAGACTCGCTGTCTTCCAACACCCCTTCGGGTATTGTGTTTGAGAATTATGTCGCGGAAGAACTCGTTGCTCGAGGTTACCCTCTTTTCTATTGGAAGGGAAAGACGACCTCGGAGATGGAATTCCTCCTCGGCTTGCCTTCTGGATTCATCCCCATCGATTGCAAGAAAAACAAAGGGAGGCTCGATTCCTTAGACGCCTTCCGTTTCCATAATTCGGACTTGTTCGCGCTGAAGGTCAGTCAGAATCCATTTGGCTATTCCAAGGAGAAGAACCTCCTTAGCATTCCTTTCTATGACCTGCCTTTCTTCCTTGACGACCTTCCCCGGTTCATCAAGGATTTCAGCAGAAAATAATGAGCGGAATCGCCGCATCCATGAGATAAGCTTCCGGTCGCTCTCAATTTGGAGAGATCATCAAGGGGGAAGCGGCGACAAACCGCTTTGCATTTTGGCTTTTCTCCCCGGCTAAAGCTGTATTCTAATCAATTATCTTGACAATGATGATTAGAATGATTAGAAAAATGATTAGAATAGGAGGTGAACTCCATGGAATTTCGAGAAACGGAAACGGTTGAATTGAAGTCGGTGGCTCAAGAAGGAGTCGTGAAAGAATTGGTTGCCTTTGTTAATTGCAACGGAGGGACGGTCTATATCGGCGTCGCGGATGACGGAACCGTTCTTGGCGTTGAGGATCCCGATGCTTGCGCCTTGCAAATCTCCAACGCGGCAAGGGATTCTGTGAAACCCGATATCACGATGTTCCTTCATTATGAAACCCTTAAATGCGATGGGAAATTCGTTGTTGCCGTCATGGCGCAACGCGGCACGAACCGGCCCTATTATCTTGCGAAGAAAGGGCTTCGTCCCGAAGGCGTGTTCGTCCGTCAAGGATATTCTTCCGTTCCCGCGACCGATGCCGCAATCCGAAAGATGATTAAGGAAACGGATGGCGATCGCTTTGAAGACATGCGTTCCGTTGATCAAGTGCTATCCTTTCGGGCGGCCGAAAAAGAATTCGAGCTTCGAAAGATTGCCTTTGGCCAGCCCCAGATGTTGACCTTGCGGCTCATGTCGCGCGATGGTTTGTTCACGAATCTTGGGCTTCTTTTGTCCGATCAGTGCCCCTTTTCCTTGAAGGTCGCGGTGTTCGAGGGCAAGGACCAAAGTGTCTTCAAGGATCGCCGGGAATTTACCGGCTCTCTTCTTGAGCAACTTAACGATGCCTATGATTACATCGATTTGCAGAATCGAACCCGCGCAACGTTTGAAAAACTTTTGAGGATCGATACGCGAGATTATCCAGAGGTCGCGGTACGTGAGGCGTTGCTCAACTCCCTCGTCCATCGCGATTATGGCTATAGCGCGAGCACCTTGATTGGCATTTACGATGATCGGATCGAATTCGTCTCACTCGGCGGACTCTTGCCTGGCCTCGAGCTCGAGGATTTGATGATGGGGGTATCCGTATGCCGAAACCCAAATCTCGCGAACGTGTTCTATCGCCTGCAACTCATCGAGGCTTACGGAACGGGGATGAAGAAGATCATGGGGGCCTACGCGGACGCGCTTAGGAAACCGACGATCGAGGCGACGAGCAACGCCTTCAAGATCGTGTTGCCAAACCGCAATTGCGTTCCCCAATCCGGAGAGAAGGCAAAAGAGGGAGAAGGGCCCGACGCATTATCGCAAAATGAAAAGGCGATTCTAAAGCGCCTCGAAGAAACCAAGGCCATCACTCGGAAAGAGGTTCAGGAAATCTCCGGTTTTAGCCAAGCTCAAGCGGGGAGGCTTTTGCGGGCCATGGCAGAGAAAGGCCTGGTCGTTTCTTGCGGCGGGGGCCGTTCCACCCGTTACGAAATGCCAAACCGATCAGGGCGCAACCCCTCATAAAGAGGATGCATCGTTGGCCCACGCGAGTGGGAAATGCTACGGGATGGGCTGCATCTTGTCCGCCCCGAACTCCAGGGCTTGGTGGTTTGAAGAGGCGCTGAGATTCCGATTGCGTAAAAAGACGAATCCTTGGTAGAAGAAAGCAACGCGGAAGGCCGTTATTCCTGGCTTTATCCTTCCGTCAAAGAAGCCTGCGAAGCTTTGCTTCAAGCGGGAAACCGCATTGAACCGACGAAAGAATCTGCGAAGCGTTACAACAGGAAACACGCGACGTTCACGCATCTATATGCCGCAATAAAGGAGACGTTTTCAGACTAGCCAAGAGAACTATTTCCGTTTTTGCCTGACTTCAACCGCCCAGCGATAGTAGGGGTTTTTCGTGCGCTTTTCCTTGAATTCCTTGACGGCATCGGGATACGTTAATCCAATCGCCGACTCCATCTCAGGATTCGCTTCCATCCCATCGTCTTGCCAACCGCAGACAGGGCAAATGTCAAAAGAAGGCTCGTTTGGGAATCGATGCTCCCGACACACGGGACAGACATGGGATTCCCAAGGGATTCTCTTCGTAGAGAACCAATAATAGTTTGGCTCCTTCGCGATCCTTGCTTGGTAATCCTCTCGCATCTCGACGACGCTCAATTCGTTTTGGCCCCTCTTCGATTCGGGGTTCGCGGCCTGGTTGGCGTCATAAATCCAGCCGCAGTAATAGCAAACGATGCGACCTTGCCCATAGTAGCGGAGCTTGTTTTCTTTGCCTGGCCCTTTTGGGAGGTCAAAATCGGTCTTTCCACATACGGGGCAAACCATCTCTTTGAAACGAGGCATCAGCAAACCCTCCTTTGCGTTCACCATCCATTCTTCATAATGGTATAACGGATTGTTCGCTTCATTATATTTCGACGGCTTCCTCTTGTCGTGAAAACGGAAAACAGCGAAATGAAATCTGAATGCGTGAACCGCAAATCAATTTCTGGTTCTATACGGGGAATGGCGTTTAGCCGACTGAGTTCTTATCCATCGGCTTGTCTTGAGCTAGGTGAACAATACTTTAGAAAAGTGTGTGCCCGCACAAAAAACAAAAGTGAAGATTGGGGCAAGGATGAGAACGCGTAAAGTTAGGGTGATTTCGTGATAAAGCGGTTATGACAAGTTCGCATAAAAAGCACGCATTATGTCATAAATACGATTTTTTCTTTGAAGAATCATCAATGGATTTGATAACTGGCCTTCCTGCCTAGACGCAGAAAGCAATTTTGGTATAATATTTTAGAAAACTGTGTGTACACACAAAAAACAAAAATAAAAATGATCCAAAGGCCAAAATACCTGAACGCATTGATCCGTGCCATGGGCAACGGATTCCCGAAAGTCATTACCGGCATTCGCCGTTGCGGGAAATCCTATTTGCTGAAAAACGTATTCGTGTCCTATCTACGGGATCAAGGGGTCTCGGACGAGGAGATCCTATCCATCGATCTCGATGACGATAGAAACGCGGGGCTTCGAAACCCGGTCAGCCTAGGAGAAACCGTCCGTGCATGGGCCAAGGGGAAAGACAGGGCGTTCGTCTTCCTTGACGAGATTCAAAAGGTCAATACGGTGAGGAATCCAGCCTATACGGGTGGAGAGATCGTCGTATTGCCCCAAAAAGATAAGAATCGCGACGACGCGATCTCTTTCGTCGACGTTGTCCTTGGCCTATCAAGGGAATCCAACATCGATCTTTATGTCACGGGATCGAATTCCAAGATGCTCTCGACGGACGTCGCGACGGAATTCCGGGACAAAGCGACCACGATCGAGATGGCCCCTCTTTCGTTCGAGGAATATGCCGCCTTCCGGGGTGGGTCGTCTTATGAGAACCTCCAGGACTATATCGTCTATGGGGGCATGCCTCTTGCGGTGTTGAAGGACGATGAAGAAGAGAAGAAGACGTACCTTAAGAATCTGTTTGAGACGACGTATCTCAAAGACATCATCGAACGATATGGCATCGAGAAAACGGGAACCCTCGAAGAGCTTGCGAATGTCTTAAGCGCTTCTGCTGGCTCCCTTGTGAATGTGCAGAAAATCGCCGCCACGATAGACAGCAAGAAGAAGGAAAAGGTTTCCGCTCCTACGATTGATCGTTGGCTTCTCGCCTTGAAAGACGCTTTCCTCGTGAAAGAAGCGAGGCGTTATGACATCAAAGGGCGTCGTGAGATCGGGGCGTTGCGGAAATACTATTTCGCGGATGTCGGCCTCCGGAATGCGAGGCTTGATTTTGCTTTCTCCGACGAAGGGCAGATGCTCGAGAACGTCCTCTATAACGAGTTGATCTATCATGGCTTCAGCGTTTCGGTCGGGACGTTCGATTATTTTGGCAAGGACGCGGAAAACAAAACCATACGGAAAGACGCGGAGATCGATTTCTACGCGAAGAAAGGGACAAGACGCCTTTATATTCAGGTGTGCGCGGATCTATCGTCCCCTTCGACCCGGGAAAGAGAAATCCGTCCGTTCCTCGCTCTGGACGATTCTGTCCAAAAGGTCTTGGTCTTGGCCCGTCCCGCGAAAGCCGCGCTCGATGAAAATGGCTTCCTCGTCATTGGGGCGCCGGAATTCCTTCTTCGCTTCCTGCGTGAGGAGTATTGAAAGAAGCCTATTTCGTATTGCCTTTTTTCGATGAAAGGCAAAAATATCCCTCGATGGAAAAGAAACTCAAGAAACTGCTCCTCGTGAATTTCGCGCTCTATTTCATCCTTTTGCAGTGGTTCCTTCTCGTCCATTGCGGGTTCAAGGCGAATTCCGTTGTTTACCGCATGACGCTTCCGGAACAAGCTTGCTACGCCGGGATCCGCGAATCCTTGCGCCCCTTTCTCGAGGGCGAGGTCGAGGCCATGGTCATCGAGGCTGTATCCGTCCTTTTGAACATCGCTCTCCCGGTTCCCCTCGTTTTCCTCTTCCTGCATTTGCTCCGGGGCGAGAAGGAGACGTTCCCTAAGATTGCCTTCGGGGCCATCCTCCTCGTCATGGTCCTCTTCCTGCTTGATGAATCCATCCAGTGCCTCAGCTATCTTGGGGCCTTTCAGGTCTTCGATCTCGTCGTCTATCTCCTCGGGGCGATTCTCGGGGTCCTTCTCTACGCGAAGTGGATCCGTCCCCTTGAGGATAAGAAGATCCATAAAGCCCTCGCCGTCACGAGGAACATCATGCTTCCGTGCCTGCTTGTCGTCCTCGCGACCACGATTCTCTTCGTTTTCCGTTATTTCCATTTCTGGGCTTATTATCACGAATACGGTTACGTCCCCCGTGGGGAATTCATATAAAAACCCCTCTTGAGGCGTCCTGGGGGGAGAGATGACGCCTATCGGAGGGGTAGGGAAAGGACGAATCAAAGGAGGACGTAAGTCACGTTCCCGGATTCATCCGTTTCTTTCTTGTAGGTCGCGAGGACTTCCTCGCCGTGATCTTCGTAAATCTCGAAGAGGATGCCTTCTTCCGAGGCGATCCTCTTGACGCGGTATTCGGATGACGCGATCTCGAGGGAAATCTCCTCGGTTCCGCCTTCCTGCTCGATCTCGATTTCGAAATCCGTGGTCAGGATCCCGTTTTCCTGGACGGTGTAATGAAGGGAATGCTCGGTTTCCCCTTCCTCGACCTCGAATTCTTCTTCGACATGGACGAAGGAGGATTCCCCGGTGGAAAGGAAGAATTCCTGCCCGGTTTCTTGTTCCCCTTCCTCGACCTCTTCCTCATAGGAGGCATAGAAAGGGAAATACACCCCTTCTTCCTTGGAAGCGAGCCCTTCTTTCTTGGTTTTGGTCTCGCCTTCCTCGCTTTCCATCGTCAAGTTGTAATAAAGGAAGAAGGATTCTTCGATCTCCCCGATGGCAAAGGACAACGTTTCGACATGGGTGAAGGTCGTTTCCCCGATCACGGTTTCTTGTTCGGCGACCGAAGAAACGATGCTCCCCGATCCTTCATAAAAGGCTTCCAACGCGGGCAAGGCGTTCTTGATCGAGGAAAGGTCTTCCTCGGTCATCGCGGCCCTTTTCTTGAGGAGAGAAGCATTACCTTGCTTCGAGGCGAGTTTCATCGCGGTGAACGCCTCCAAAGAAGAGACTTCTTGCTTTGAAGGCGAGGAAGAGGAGGAAGGACGCGAGATCGTGCAACTCGCAAGACCCGCGAGGAGCAAGGTCGGGACGAAGAGAAGAAGAGACTTTTGTTTCATGCTAGGTGAACCTCCTTTTGGTCTATTCACCCATAAAGACGGAATGCCCCTCCCGTTTATTGGAAAAACTTGTTTAGGAACGCACCGTCTCGAATTCCCCCGAGACGTAATGCCGTTCCCCCGAGGCGATGTAAGTCAAGGCATAAACGATGTCCGACGCGGAAGACCCTTCCATTTCCTCGAGGACGAAGGAATACGTGGATTCCCCCGTCTTCTTGATGTCCGCGAATTCATAGGAAGCGTCCCCCGTTTCAAAGGATGCTTCGAGCACCTCGTCCTCGAATTCGTAGGAAAGGACGGACAAAGGTTCCCCTTTCTTATAATCTTCCATGGACGCGTAGGTCGCATGCGTGTAGGAGGATTCTGACGCCTGCCCCTCGTATTCTTGCTCCTTTTCCAGGAGATGGACCCATCCCCCGTTTTCTTGACGGGGGACGAACAAGGACGTCACCTCGGTCTCGTCCTCCTCGGATTCCAGGGATACGGATACTTCATAAGCTTTTTCCCCTTCTTGATAAAGTCCTTCGTATTCCTTTTTGGTTTCCCCTTCTTGGGTCGAAGAGGATGAAAGGACGTAGTAATAGGTCGCGATCAAGGTCGAGCCATCCTTGATTTCACATCGCCGGTCATAGGTCACCCCATCGTAAGAATAGCCTTCCGCGTCGGCATCCTCGAAGGAATAGGAAGAAGAAGAGAAGAGCCCCCTCACCCCGGATTCGATGGATTCGTACCCATCGACCCCGAGGAGAAAGTCGCTTTCGGATAGGTCGCTTTTTTGAAGGAGGGGCCGTAACGAGAAAGCCCGGTTTTCTTCCTCCATGAACGAATGGAAGGAAAGGATCTCCTTGGCAAGGGAGGCGTTCTTCGCGGGAGAAAGCATCGATAAGGTCGGCTCATTATGAGGCTCGTCCTTGGGAAACAAGAAGACGAGGGAAAGAGAAGCCGCTATGGCAAGCGCCCCAACCCCGGCGAAGACGGGGAAGTAAGGGAAACGTTTCTTGGGGGCACTTGCCCTATTCAGGATGTCTTGGGCATCCGTTTGGATGGCATAGGAAGAAGCCTCGCGGAAGGCGTTCTTCACGTCCGTGTCATCGATGGGTTGGTATTTCATCTTGAAGCTCCTTTCTGCATTTCTTTATCGCTTGGTTATAGGTCCATAGCACCGTCCCGAGGGGTTTATGGAGGAGGCGCCGGATTTCTTCGAAAGTCATGTCGTCGAGGACGTGGAGGACGAGGATCCGGAATTCGAAATCGTTCAGGACTTTACCTAGCCGCCTTAGCAAGAATTCCTCGTCGATCCGGATCGGGTCCTTGGGGGCGATGACATGGGAATCGTCCTCGATTTGACTTTCCTTGTTTCGCTTGTTAAGCGCATCGAGGGTCAGGTTCCGCGAGATCCGCATCAAATAACCCTTGGCTTTTGAAGGGGAGGAGACGCGGTTTCTATTTTCGAGGAAGCGGATGAACGTCTCTTGGAGAAGGTCCTCGCTCAAGGCGTAATCCCGGCACAAGGAAAGGATGTTGTAGAACACGTCCTTTTTCGTCGATTCGTAAAAGGCGGGGAAGGCGGACGTGTCCCCTTTCTCTATGGCGTGGAACGAAGTTTCAAAATCCATGGACATCAATAAAGACGGATAAGCGCGCGTCTTTATTGGTACGATATCCGAATTCGATGAATCCCGTCAAAAAAGCGACCCGAAGGCCGCTTAATCAAGATGGGATCCGCAGTGGGCGCAAACCGTGGCCTTCGGGTCATTCAGCTCGTAGCAGTTGAAGCACACCTTCTTGATATCAAGGGGCCTGCCACAGGAAGAGCAGAACTCTTTTTTATCCTCGTTGATGGTCCCGCAGTGTTGGCAACGGATGTGTCCCGCGGGGACGGGGCTCGATGCTTTCTTCGCCGGGGCGGGTTTCACGACGGGTTTCGGCGTCTGAACCGGCTTGGCGGTGGGTTTGGGGCTCTCAGCCGGTTTGGAGACGGGCTTGGGCTCTTCTTTCGGGGCCGTGAAGCTCGCCGTTTCGCGCGGGGCTTCGGTGGTTTCCGCGGACTTTTCGGCGCTTGGGGCATCTTGCTCGGCGGGTGCCACATCCACCTCAGGAGCGGTTTCCGGGGCAACTTCCGCGGCTTCTGCCTTGGATTTTTTCGCTTTCGCCGGCGATGCGGCCGAAGCGGCTTTTTTCTTCTTGGCGCGACGGACGAAGAAGATGATGAGGGCGACGAGTAATGTTATTCCCCCGATTGCTTCCAAGGCGGTTGGGATAAAGATCATAGCCATGGAGGACCCAAAATTCCCTTCGGAAGAGATGAGTGTCGTGGTCAGATCGATGGTCAAACCGGTGATATAGGCGAGTGCGCCGATCAAGATGGGCAAGAAGATGGCTTTCTTGGGCTTTTGGCTCTTGAGAATCCGGTGGGAAGCGAAGCGCCCGATGCTCACGCCGAGAAGGGAGAAGGCGACGATCCCGATCGGCAAGGTCACGAAGACTATCATGTGCCAGGTGAAGTCCAGGAAAATGTCAAACAGGAGGGAAACGATGCCCCCGACTAGAAAGGCAAGGGCCACGCAAAGGAGGATGATGTCGATCTTGCGCGCCTTGGTGAAATCCAAAGCGGGCTTTTTCTTGGCGCTAGCGCGAACCGCGAACATGGCGATGCTCGCCCCGAGGAAAGGGAGGCCTAGGACGCCCCCGATCACTAAGAAGACACCCCAATTGCTGCCTTCGCCGTGATACCCGATTAGGCCGAGGATGCTGAGAATCGCGTAGATGCCCAAAATCAGAAAGGCAATCGCAAAGGAGAGGACCATGCCCGCCCGGTTGCCGAGGATGGACACGTCCCCAAGGATGGGGCTCTCGCCTTTGGGGGACGACTTATCCGAACCTTTGCTCGCGACGGGCTTTTGCTTCTTCGGGGCTTGTTTCGTCTTGTCCCCGAAACGGGAAGCGTTCAGGACCGCGATGCTCGCGGAAAGCATGAGGACGGACGCGATGGCAAGGGGAACGAAAACGTAGCCAATCCAAATGGGAGTAACCATCCCTTTCGCCGGCTCTGTCAGGGTGATGGCAAGGACGATGCCGAAGACGACGAGAAGGGAGAGGGAAACGATGAGGAGGATGAAACCCGTTTTGCGCATCCCCTTGGTCCCGACGGAAGAGAAGTCCTTCTTTCCATCGACTTCCTTGGCTTGCTTCATGATCTTGGCATGGCAGACGAGATTGGCGATGCAAGGGCCGAGGAAAAAGAGGAATAGGATGCATCCTATGGAGAGGAGGGGCGAATCGTTGGAGTGGTTCCCGTCCGAGGAAGAGAGAATTGCCCCGATGATGAAAAGAAGGATGCCAAGGCTAGCCAGGATCAAAAAGACGATCCCGGATGTCTTGATGGTTTTGGGATTTTTGGGTTTGGTATGGCTCATAAGGATATACCTCGTAATGCAAGGCATTATCGATGTTCGCGCGTGAAATGTAAAAACATCGATTTCACGGGCTTACTTTGCGTTTTGCCCGAAAGAAAACCCGTGGGATGATCCACGGGCTATAGGGATTCAGAGCTTCCTGCCGCAGGCGGAACAGTATTTGGCGTCCTCGTCGTTGAGCGATCCGCAGGTGGGACACACGTTTTGGTGGGTGATGGGTTTGCCGCAGTTATCGCAGTATTTGGCATCCTTGTCGTTTTTCGCGTGGCAATAGACGCATTCGACACCCTTTTGGTCATCCATGGCCTTCTTGACCGCGGAGATCGTCTCGGCGAGTCCGTCTCTCGTCCCGTCCATCACGTAGTTCGCCGCGGCGACGGAAGTGGGCCCGGTTTCGTTCGCGACGTAATTCTGAATCGTCCCAAGATGCGCGGCTTTGAGGAGGGTGGTCCCGACGCCGGTTAAGGGGAACCCAATGAACGCGCAGGGGAAGGGCAAGAACATGAAGATGGGGTACGTGGTATCGAAATCCATGAAGTTGATGAAAAAGAAGACGAAGAAGGCGACGTCAAAGACGATCCCGATGATGAGGAGGGTCAAACCGATCTTATGTAGCTTGGCGCGTTTCTTCTCATGGTCCGGATCGTTAGGGTTCAGCGTAGGAGGGGTTTTGAAATTCATGGGTGGTTCCTCGGTGGTTTGATTATAGACCACGAGAACGGCAGGGAAAACGGAATGAAGCCCAAAAAACTCAACGTTGTCCTTTCGAGCCGTTTAGAACAACACTGCTCTCAAACGAGTTGGGCATATTGAATTCATAAAGGAGGCTTTTTTGTGCGAAAACCTTGTTCGGTTATCGCTTCGCATTAGCGAATTTCTTTAGATAATCTCGCAAGTCCTGGTCTTCGCAATAGACATAGCAGCCTTTTTGGCCGCGAGACATCAAGGTTCGGTACGTGTTGCGGATGATGCGATCCGCCAACGCGTAATTCTTCGTCTTCTTGATGCCCATCAACGACTTGTCCGTTTTCGCGCGCTTTGTGAAATCCGTCTCGATGCAACCGTCTTTGAACACGAGGTCCTGACCGATGATGACCCCGACGTAATCGAACTCGAGCCCTTGCGAGGTATGGATGCATCCGACTTGGTCAAAGGATTCCGCGTCGATCGCCCATGTCTGGGTGTCGCTGAAGTTCCATTGGGCTTCGAAGCCACCCGGCAAGCGGATGTCCATCTGGTCCCGATCGTTTTTCGAAACCCAGTTGTACGTATAACCCGCGAGAAGTCGTGCTTTGTTGTTCCCGTTTTTGGCTCTCAAAGCCTCGCGCATTTCGCAGGGATTGTCGAAGACTTCGAAATCATAATCGATGTCTTCGAGATTGAAGTTCGCGGTCTCCCGAATCCCAAGGATGCGGTCGAGGAAAGCAAGATACCCATCGCTTCCGTTGCAACGGAATTGGGATACGAGCTCGAGGTCCTTGCCGGAAAGCACCTTGGCCCCCACCGCTTTCGCTTGCCGGCGGATCTCTTCCTCAGAGCCGATGTCCGAGGTCGTTACCACTTGGTCTTCGTCCAAGAAGAAGACGGAGATGCGCGCCGCGTTGATGATTTCCTTGATTTGGTTCTCGCCTTTGTTGTGGAAGATGCCGCTTTTCTCGTTGAGACGGTGCGCCTCGTCCGCGAGGAGGACGTCGAACGTGTCGGGCTCGCAATCGACGAAGCAGCCCGATCCTTTGAAGAGGCCATCGATGAATTTTTTCTTTTTTTGGTTCGCAAGCAATTCTTTCTTGAATACCTCGCGCACCGCGGTCGTCTTTGTCACATAAGCGACGTTCTTGCCTTTATTAAGGAAATAAGAAAGAAGGCGAATCGCGATGACGGTCTTCCCGGTTCCCGGCCCGCCTCGCACGATGATGACATGCTTGCCCGCGCTTGAAATCGCATCGGCGTACGCCTTGATGGTCGCGAACGCCACTTGCTGCTCGTCGATCATGTGGAACACCTCGTTGCCATCGAGCATCTCGCTCACGCAGTCTTGCAGCGCTTTGCTTGGGCGAATTCTGCCGTTATCGACGCAATAAAGGATGTCTCCATCGTCGTGCTTGGTGATGAATTTCTTGATGAATTCGCGAAGCTTGACGGCATCCCTTTCCAAAAACGCGGGGGACATCTGTAGGATTTCATGGTATTGGGGTGCTTTGATCGTGGTCTCTGGGTTCGCCCGGAAATTATGGAGATAGGCGCAAGGATGCATGCTGATCTGCTCGGACCTCACGGCTTCGTTGAAATCATGAAGCGTCTCGGCATAGGAAAGGGCTTGATAGCATGGGTGGGCTAGCGACCGGTTTTCGTGCCCGACATAGGCGATGACCGTGTTCTCGAGGTTCGTGGCTGTGCAAGAATCCCATTGCTTCAATTCGATGATAACGACGTTCTTCCGATGCTTGTCGTCTTCCCCCGTGATGAGGAAGTCGATGCGCTTGGACGAAAGCGGCAAAGGGAATTCGATGGAGACCTTGCATTCCTGATCGATCCCGGATCCAAGGCCAAGGACGTTGGAAAGACGGTCTAAGGAAGCGTTCCAAGAACGTCTTTCGCTTTCGCTGACGCCGCTTCTGCCAATGCGATGGAATCCCTCAAGAATTTTTTCTTCGATTACGCCATATAGGATGTGCTCGTTGAATGTTTTGAGATCCCCAGAATAGATTTGCATGCTCGTTCCCCTTCGTTCAAAGATCCCTCATTTTATTCCTTCCAGGATCGCGGTGTATAGAGATGGACCACATGTGCACGTCCAAGGGCGTCGTTGACCTAGGGTCTTTAAAGAAACCGGTCTCGGCAAGGAGTCTGAAGTGAAACGAGCATAAAAGGGGCATATCGTTTTTCGTTACAAAGCAAGCCATTCTTCCATGGAAATGGATGTTCTTGAAACCGCCTTTTCTAATGTGCGAAGTTGAAAAGGTCCTGCGTGGCGCAAACGACGGATTTTGCAACACAACGAGAAACATGTTCCGAGAACGTTTGTTGTATGAACGGAAGGCGAGGCGACTATTTCTGCGAATCCCTTTATTTTTCCTTTATTGTGACGACCCAAATCGTTACGGAAACCCCGTCAAGGACGAAAAGCCCGCTTCGAGCATAGTGAGAGGAAAGATCTATCGTTAACAGATAAGTGTTTCGCCCTCTTTTTTGAAAGAAAAGCTGACGGGCGATTTTGGTTGGCAAAATTAGATTCTCACCTTCGGAAACAACAGGGTTGAATGTTTTGATCTCCAAGACGCTTTTGGGGGAGGATAAGTCGCACAAGGCCAATATCTTATTGTCGGAAGAAATCACCATCTCCTGGCTAAGTATGGTCTCGTTTGGAAAGATATCTGATTTGATAAAGGCAATGGTCGAAGAAAGACGTTTAGCGATTTCTTGCGTAACACTGTTGATTTCGTCAACTTCCTTGTCGTATTTCGGATCTATGCTGGCGACCGTGCCGTCGTCTAGCAAGGCGACGGGAATTGTTTTCAAGCGGTTCGGAAGGCTCCCGACATAATCTAGTTTTCTTCGGTTTTCGCTTAAAAAAGCTTGGTTATTCTGTGCCTCGGCTCCCACCAACGTGTTGATAGAATGCTCAATTGTGATACCGAGGATGTTGGTATCCAATTTCTTGATTTTGCACAGGGATGATTTTGGGAATTCATATGAGAAAAGAGGTTCTACAAATGTCTGGATTGATGGAATGCTTTGGCTTAAAAACCGTTCAAGTTCCGGATGCCTGTCTAGGTAAGAGATGGGCATGATGTAGCCTTCCGTGAAGTGATACAGCTGATTTTCAATCAGAAGAAGCGGCCGCTCCATAAGTTTTTCGAAAAGTTTCCATTCAAGGAGACAATCGTTCATGCCGGTATGATGTTTGCTTACGCCTTCGATTCCTAGGATGTTGCAAAGATTATCTTTCGAAAGCTCCGACGATGTTTCGAAGGTTGTGAGTGGGACGCTGCTTTTTATGTTCTCAAAGCGCATGTTGTCGAATCCAGTTATCCCATGCCTCGCGCAATAGTTCATAACAAACATTGCGTCAAAAAGACCCTTACCTCCGGCATACGAAAGGATTACAGCGTTCTTAAGATCGAAAAAAGCAATGAGATCATCCATTTCTTTTTGAGATAGATGGGGGCGGTATTCAAGCATCTGGTTTGTGATGCCGTTTATATGGCCAGTCATTACGGTTGGCTGTAGATCAAGCGGTAAAAAGCGGTTATAGCACAACCCGGTTGAGGGGTCGTAAAGAGAAATGGAAAGCAAATCGTCGTTCTTCCTTCGTAATCCGTTGGTTTCAACGTCCAAAACAACGTAATGCTCCTGGCGTTTTTTAGATTCGGTTTTGTATCCCGTGTCCACCAAGCAATCGATAAAACGGGTTTCTTGGATGGCTTCATTTTCGGGTCGAAAAGAGGGAATGCATCGTTTGGCTTGTTCTATACATGCAATTTTTGCTTCATTTCTTTTTCCTCTTTTTTGTTTCAGTTTGAGGATTGTTTCATCGAAAGGGGAGTATTCTGTTTCGCCATCGCGTTGAGCAATCTCGATAGAGTCCAGTTTTTCTGTGATGTCGAGTCCGTAATTCCTAGAGGTACTTCCGAAATGGATGACAATGAAATAACGATCCGTAATTTGATAATAGGTTTGATTGGGCTTTGGGGGCTCTTCGAGAGGCCACCGCTGATTCTCTGGGACGCCAAAGAGAAAGCAAGGGTTTTGTTCAATCAATTCTTGTAAGGAAACCAAACGGGTTTTTGGGTCTTTCGAGAACTTCGCTTTTGCCATGGGTTTGTTTTGCTAATTATCTTATCGCGTTTTAAACATTGATGGGTGTTGGTGCTTTAAGGAATCTTGCCCAAAGCGAATCGCACTTGACATGATAGAAATGATTGTTTTCTTCGGCGTAGCTGTTTTGATCACAAACGCACGGATGAAGGCGATTGTCCTCCTTGAGACTTCTTGATGCGGCCCGTATCTTTTGAGGCTGTTCTTCGTTAGGATTTGGCAACCGTCTAAATTCATCGGTCATGTATCTGACGAATGGGTGCTTGCTTCGAAGGGTCGGGTCTTTTTTT
This sequence comes from Caryophanales bacterium, assembly GCA_028726925.1. Lineage (GTDB taxonomy): Bacteria > Bacillota_I > Bacilli_A > RFN20 > CAG-826 > Alloenteromonas. The sequence continues at coordinate 18,697 of JAQYPI010000055.1, forward strand.
TGGGTAATAACGCCCCTTTACCCATATCAAAAACTTATCCATTCGATAAGGAACTTTGATTTTCGATTATGGATGTAAGCGGTTACACTTTGGCTAATGAAACAAAAACATTTTGCGTTGTTCGTTTTGCTATCCCCCATCCTTCTTTCTTCGTGCACGGTCGGCAAGCCCAAGGACCTGACGCCCCCGGCATCGTCGATCGCAAGCGCCGTTGACCCTTCGTCCATCCAGGGGGCGAAGGTCCTTTTCGTCGGCAACAGTTTCACGTATTGGAACAATATCCCGGGCATCGCCGAAGAAATCGGCAAATCCCTCGGGATGGGCATCGAATGCGAATCCATCACGAAAGGATCCCAAAAGCTCATCGACACGGCGAATGCCAGCAACGAGATTGGGGCGTTGCTCGAAACGGCCCTCACGACCAAGAAATACACCCACATCGTGCTGCAGGAGCAGAGCACCTTGCCCGTCAAGAACTACAGCCAATACGTTGAGGCGGTCAAGAAGATCGCCAAGCGGATTGAGCAGACCCAGGATAGCCCCGAGGTCTATCTCTATTCGACGTGGGGCTACACGAACATGTGCGAAGGCGGGGAAACCATCCCTCAATGCGAGGCAAGGCTTCGCGACGCCACGTTCCAATGCGCGATCGAGACGGGCTTGAAGGCCACCTACGTCGGCGAGGCATTCTCGAAAGCCTATGACCAATATGACGACAAAGCGTTCCTCTATTGTTCCGATGCCAAGCACCCGAGCTACGCAGGCAGCTTCTTAAGCGCCGCGACGCACATCGCCTCGATGTTCCAAGTCGATGTCCGGGAAAGCGGCTTCCTCGGCACCCCGGGGGTCACCCTCGACGCCAAAGAAGAATGCGTCGTCAAACCGGATGTCGCCGCGAACCTCAAAAAAATCGCCTATGAAGTCGGCGTGAACTAACGATACCCATGGAGAAAAGAAAGGAAAAAGAACCCATGAACAAGAACCTCCTCCTCATGAACGTCCTCCTCGCGGGGGCATTGCTTGCCTCCTGCAGCGGGGCAAACGGCCCCGGCACCCCCATCACTCCGTCGTCCCCGGAAGAAGAAGCCACGAGTCAGACCACCGAGGAATCAAAGGAATCTTCGGTCCCTTCGGAAGAGACCTCGATCGATGACAGCGACTTCACGGTCCTCAATACCCTGCACGTGATCCTCTATCAAAAGCAGATCAAGGACACCGCGAAAGTCGAGGAATTCCAGGCGGGATTCGCCTCGTTCCTCGCCGAACGCAAAGTTCGCATCCCGACCATCACCTGGGATTACGTCGGCAGCGACGCCGTCGCGACCCTTTCCACCGAGCTTGAGGCCTTCGAGGCCGCGAATTACCGTGGGGACGTCGTCCTCGGGGCGAAGGCCGTCGCCGCGGACAAGGCCCCGTGGTTCAACGAGCACTACGAGGTCTACAAGGATGGGGACGCCCATGTCGAGATCGAGTTTGGCGGCAACACCGCGCGTCGCCTTTGGGTCAACAAGAACCTTGGCAACCCGACCGAAGCGAGCTACCTCATCCGTTATTACCGCGTCCTCGCGGGCTTGCCCGAGGTCGAGGAAACCCCCGATCCGGTCGAATCCAGCAGCGAGCCGACCCCCGAACCGGTCGAGTCCAGCAGCGAGGATCCGATCGTCGAGTCTTCTAGCGAAGAAGCCCCAACCCCGGTTACCCTCCCCGTCTTGCATGTCATCCTCTATCAGAAGCAAGTGACTGATACCGCCGCGGTCGATACCTTCAAAGAAGGGTTCGCGACCTATCTCGCGAATGAACTCATCACGATCGAGTCCATCACCTGGGACTATGTCGGGAGCGGCAAGGTCGCGACCTTGTCCACGGAACTCGAGGCCTTTGAGGCCGCGAATTACCCGGGCGACGTCGTCCTCGGGGCGAAAGCCGTGGCCGCCGATAGCGCGCCTTGGTTCAACGAGCATTACGAGGTCTACAACACGGAAGCCGGAACCCCCTTCGAGTTCGATTTCGGTGGCGCGAAAACCCGTCGCATCTGGACGAACAAAAACGGCTCGAATCCCGAAGCGAGAGCCGCCCTCATCGCCTACGCCCAAACCCTGGTTGCCTAAGGGTCAAACCTTATCGTAACGCCCGCGCCTTCCGGTTGCCCCCTTATCCGGAAGCGCGGGTTTTCTTGTCTTCAAACGAAAAAGTCGCGGGAATTCCCGCGACGTTGACCTATTGAGGGGCTTTTCTATTTCGCGCTTTCTTTGGCTTTCTCGAAGAATCGCTTCGCGGCATAGGAAGCGGGGAAGGCGAGGCTTCGTAACATCGCGACACTCCGTCGGGGCAACGGCTCATCCAGGGCGACCTGGAACACGGATCCCTTGGCAAGCGCGCTTCGGACAAGCGATTTCGGAACGATGCCGATCCCGAGGTTCTTCGCGACCATCGGGGCGATCGTCGAGGCGCTGTCGAGCTCGACAAGAGGAGAAATCTGGATGCCATGGCGCGAGAAGATCACGTCCGTGTATTCACGCAGCTGCATCGCGCTTGAAAGATACACGAACGGGTATTTCGCTAGCTCCGGGATCGAATGGACCCCGGCCTTGAGCTCGGGGTACCCGTTCCCGGCGATGACGATGTTGTCAAAATCCTTCAGGATGACGCTCGAGAGGCCCTCGCCCTCGTGGAAAGGGGTCGTCACGAAGCCGATGTCGATGAGGCCCTGGCGGAGCTTGGCGATCGTGAGGTCGCTCGACTGCGTGCAGATCTTGAATTTGATGCCGGGATGCTCGAGGCGGAACGACTCAATGAAGTCGAGCAGGAATTCGTCTAACGCGGTGATCGTCGAGCCAAGGGCGATCGTCCCCTTTTCGAGGGAGGCGCTGTCGGCGACCTCGCCCTCGGCTTTTTCTAGCAACTGGAAAGCCGCGTTCACGGAATCGTAGAGCCTTTTGCCCTCGGGGGTGAATTCGACGCCTTTCTTGCCGCGAACGAACAAGCGGACGCCGAGCTCGCTTTCGAGGTTCTTGATCGTGCGTGTCACCGCCGGCTGGGAGGTGTAGAGCTCCTCTGCCGCGCGGGTGAAGGACCCCCTTTTCCCGACGGCGAGGAAGACGCGGTAATAGTCGTAATTCATAAATCCCTCCATGGCATAACGCTTTGTTATGGTATACATAGGAAAACGTTATTTCCTGATATACATACAGAAGGATATATTATCCTTATCAAGAATGAAAGCCCTTACATGACCTGTTTTGGTTTTCATTGCCCTATAGAAAGGATCCCATGAAGAAAAAGACCATTCTTCCCATCCTCGCCGCGGGCGCGGTGCTTAGCCTCGCCTCCTGCGGGCCCATGAAATTCCTCGAGAACGACATCCGTTACGAGGTATACGACGGGACGTCCCTCATCGACGAAGGCGTCGTGAACATTTTCAACAACGGCCTCCTGCCGAACCTCGCGGACCGTTCCTCCGACGAGCGGTTCTACCGTTATTACGTCGGGGAAGAAGTCCCGACGGACGTCAAAGCCGCCCCCGAGGAGAGGCTCTATCCCAACGCCGGCCTCCTCCGTTACCACGACGTCAAGGATTTCGCGGTCGACGGCCTCGTCAAGGTCAGCGCCATCTATCTCGACCTCGAGGACATGCCGCGCCCGTTCCTCAAGATCGGCTGGTACGACAAGACGAGCACCTCCAAGGTGTCGCAAGACTCGATTGATCGCTGGACCCCTGATTTGAACGCGTTCTTATCGGGCCAAGGGTATAGCCAAGAACAAGTCGATGACGTCGTCATTAACCCCTATGGCCATAACGGCAACGTCGCCGACCTCGGCAACGAGGTCAACAAGGATGGCCTTGTCGACGTCCTCATCGGCGTCGGAAACAACATCAACACGACCGCGGGGGTCGAGGTCCAGGAGAAGTACCAGATCGTCCTCGAAGACGGAAGCAACTGGCGTTACATCGCCCTCCTCTCGGACCGCGATCAGGCCAAGGCCGTCTACGAATGGCTCAAGACCCCCAAGGGCTATGGTGCCCTCGTTGGATAAGGAGGATCGAACATGAAAGAAGCAAAACGCCTTTGCCGCATCGCCGAGATCGTCGATCTCGTCTTCGCCGGCCTCTACACCTTCTTCACCGCCTATGCCTTTTCCCTTCGGGACAACCTCTATTGGATGTTCCTCGTCTTCGCTCTTCTCACCCTCTTCGGGGGACTCGGGTTCTCGAGTTTCGTTTATCGCTTCCCCCTCGATAGCAAGAAAAAGAAGGCTGGCCTCATCGCATGCGGCGTCGCCTCGGCCCCCGCCCTTGCCCCCATCGCGGCCATGATCCTCTTGCTCGTCCAGCATAAGGACGACGTAAGCGAGCCCCCCGTCATCGAGGAAGGCAAGCCCGAGACGAAAGAAAAGAAGAAGTGGTACAAATCCACCCCCTTCCTGGTCTCGGCCATCTCCCTTGGCGTCGTCGCCCTCTCTGGCTTCTCGTCCTCCTTCTTCGAGACGAGCGGCTATAGCGTATCCGTCTCCGATTACACCCTCACCAAGGCGATGACGGAAGCCTACAACAAGACCCCCGTCAACGGGGTGTCCAAGATCATCCCCCAGGATGACGTCTCCTACGCCTTCACGTCCTACATCCCGAAATTCGCATCGGAAGACGCGAAAGTCGCGACGGTCATCGTGGTCCCGGGCTTCACCCGAACGAAAGCCACGATGTCCCAATACGCGATCGAGCTTTCTCGTCGCGGGGCCGCCGTGTTCGTGATCGACCCGGGCTCTCAGGGCTCCTCCACGAACGCCGGGTATGACGAAAACGGCGAGCAGCTCTCCTACGCCGCCGAGGCCAACGGCGCGAATTACCTCGTCCAGTACCTCTATAACAACGTCGACGCCTTCCCCGAGCTCGACCGCACCCGCTTCGGCATCATGGGACATAGCGCAGGCGGCGGCAACGCCGTCACGGTCGCGGACACCTTCCGCGGCACCTCCTACGAGACCTCGGTTATCAAGTCCCTCTATATCTCGGGCTACATCAAGAATTCCGCGGCCAACAAGTACGCGAAACTCCATTGCAACGCGGTGAACGCCTACGCCTATTACGATGAAGGCGCCTTCCGTTACCAGACCGACGGCAACGCCCTCGAGGTCATCAACAACCGCTTCGTGAACGAAGTCGCCCTCGACCCGGATCACGAAGTCCGCAAAGCGGAACTCGACACCCCTTATGGCTCGATGGATAACGGCACCTACCGCATGATCCACCGCGAAGCCACGAACCATTGCTTCCAGATGTACGACGGGACCTCGATCTCGAACACCGTCTCCTTCTTCCGTGAATCCCTCCATCTCGATACCTACCTCGCCGATTCCGCCCATTCCTGGCTCGGCAAGGAAATCTCGACCGGCATCGCCCTCGTCGCCGGGTTCGCCTTCCTCTTCGCCGTCCCGGCCCTCCTCGTCCAGATTCCGGGCCTACGCGGGATCAAGGGCAAGAAGATCCTCCAAAGCGCCTCGGGGGAATACGTCTACGAAGACGAGCTCGAGACCCACAAGGAAAAGAAGAAGTCCGTCGTCCCAAGCCGCTTCAGCTTCTCGGGCAAGGCGATCTTCTGGGGCACGACGGTCCTATCGATGATCATCGCCTGCCTCGACTACATCCCCCTCGCCCACTGGTCCATGTCCCTCTTCCCCGACGCGGCAAACAACGTCTTCACGACCGTCTTCCCGGCCCGTATGTTCAACGCCGTCCTCCTCTGGGCGACCGTCAACGGCATCATCGGCCTCGTCCTCTTCTTTGGGGTCCTGTGCCTTGAGAACCTCATCGAATGGATCGTCGCGAAGAAGGAAGGTCGCGAAGCCCATATGGATTGGTCGAAGCTCCGTCCTCTGCGCATTAAGCCCCTGGATTTGCTCAAGACCTTACTACTTGGCATCGCCTTGTTCTTCCTATTCTTCTTCGTCGTCCAGCTCGATTCCTGGCTCTTCCATAGCGACTTCCGCTTCCTCCTCCTCTCCGCGGCCCCTCTCTCGTCCCGCTTCTTGCTCACGTGGCTCGAATACATCCCCCTCATGTTCCTCTTCTACATCTCGAATTCCATCAAGGTGAATTGCTCGATCGGCATGGAAGGATGGAAGGAATGGAAGGTGTATCTCGTCGGGGCCCTCACCAACAGCATCGCCCTCGTCTTCATCCTCGTCATCAACTATGTGGCGTTCTTCAAGACCGGCTCGGTGTATTACGGCTATTACGGTTCCGACCTCGCCGAGGTGTGGCTCTACGTCAACATGGTCTTCCCCCTCATCCCCATGATGGCCTTGCTACCCATCGCGAACCGTATCTTCTATCGTTGGACGAATCGCGCCTACCTCGGCCCGATCGTCACCTGCATGGTGTTCGTGTTCATGTCCCTCGCGGCCACGATCAGCTACATGCCCTTATAAAAGGAGTTTCTAACCATGGACATTTCTGAAAAATCGTTGAAAAAGCATTACGAATGGAAAGGCAAAATCGAGACGAAATGCCGGGTGGACGTCTCCACCCGCGAAGCCTTGATGGAAGCCTATACCCCCGGGGTCGCGGCCCCTTGCCTTGCGATCCATGATGACGTCGAGAGGAGTTTCTTGCTCACCCGTCGCTGGAACACGGTCCCCGTCATCACGGACGGCACCGCGGTCCTTGGGTTAGGGGACATCGGCCCCGAGGCCGGCATGCCCGTCATGGAAGGCAAATGCGCCCTCTTCAAGGCTTACGGAGACGTCGATGCCTACCCCATCTGCCTCCGTACGAAAGACACGGAGGAAATCATCCAGACCATCAAGCTCATGGCCGGTTCCTTCGGCGGCATCAACCTCGAGGATATCAGCGCCCCCCGCTGCTTCGAGATCGAGACCCGCCTCAAGAAAGAACTCGACATCCCCGTCTTCCACGACGACCAGCACGGCACCGCGATCGTGATCGCCGCGGCCCTCCATAACGCCCTCAAGCTCGCCGGCAAGAAGATTGAGGACATCCGCGTGGTCGTAAACGGCGCCGGGGCTGCCGGGATCGCCATCTCGAAGTTCCTCCTTTCTTTCGGGGTGCGTCACCTCATCGCCTGCGACCGTTACGGCACGCTTTACGAAGGGAACGAGGCCATGAACGCCCCCCAGGCCGAACTCGCAAAGATCACGAACCGCGAGATGCTCAAAGGCACCTTGGCCGACGCCATGAAAGGCGCGGACGTCTTCGTCGGCGTGAGCGCCCCCCGCATCGTGACCAAGGAGATGGTCGCCTCGATGGCCGACCGCCCGATCCTCTTCCCCTGTGCGAACCCGATTCCGGAGATTACCCCCGAGGAAGCGAAAGAAGGTGGGGCCTACATCGTCGGAACCGGTTCCTCGGAATACCCGAACCAAATCAACAACGTCTTGGTCTTCCCCGGCCTCTTCCGCGGAGCCCTCGACGTCCGGGCGAGCGACATCAACGAGGAGATGATGAAGGCGGCGTCCCTTGGCATCGCTTCCTGCGTCAAGGACGAGGAACTCACCGTCGACCACATCTTGCCGTTTGCTTACGACAAGAACGCCCATAAGGCCGTCGCCGAGGCCGTCTCGCGGGCCGCGATCCGCACGGGGGTCGCCCGGATCTAGCATGCCGAACATCCTGCATGACATCCCGGAATCTCGCATCACCCCCGAGGATTTCCTCGCCTATATCGAGATTTCCGCGCATAGCAAGAACAAATACGAATACGACGAGAAATGTCGTTGTCTCGTCCTCGACCGCGTCCTCTTCACCTCGACGCATTACCCCCATAACTACGGGTTCATCCCGCGCACCTGGGGCCTTGATGACGACCCCCTCGACGTCTTGGTCGTCATGAGCGAGCCCGCGGTCCCGGGATCCCTCGTCCGGGCCGCGCCGATCGGGGTGCTGGAGATGATCGACGGGGGCAAAAGCGACGAGAAGATCATCGCGGTGTGCCTCGGGGATCCCATCTACGCGGGATATCGTGACATCCACGAGCTGCCATCCCATCTTTTCGAGGAGATCCGTCATTTCTTCTCCGTTTACAAGCAACTCGAATTCGGCAAGGCCACCCTTGTCGAAGGGTTCTTGGGAAGGGAAGAAGCGATTCAGACGATTGCTCGCGCGAAAGAACGGTATCACCAGAAGTTCGAATAAGAAAACAGGAAATCCCCTTGGACTCGTGCCTTGGGGATTTTCCTTTGAAACGAAAGAAAGGGGTACGTCCCCCTTCTTTCGGATAAAACTTTTGATGTGAGAACGACAAAAGGCTGTGTTATTCTCGACGTGGTTGCTCCTTGGCTGTTTTCGTGGATTGCCAAAACCCAATGGTTTAAAAAAAGGCAACGCTTTGAAATGTACCCAAAAGTCTGGACTGATATCAGTCTGAGGCTGGAGGGTATTTTTCATGAAGTGGACGTTTGAGCAGAAGCTAGCGTGGGTCAAGGCGTATCTAGCTGGGGAATTCGTCCCGATCCCAAAGGGGTT
>JAQYPI010000056.1 GCA_028726925.1 Caryophanales bacterium
GGACGAGGAAAGCGGTGGCCACCCCGATCACGATGCCGGCCAAGACAATCTTGAGGATGTTTCGATTGAAAATGGCGTGGCGCGCGTATGGGCCCGAGAGGACGATGAGAACGATTAGAAGAACGACGTCTGCGATGGCCGTTGCCAAAGCGACGCCCACCGCGGGCCGGTCTTTGAAAGCCGTGAGGGCGAGAAGGAAGGAAAGCCCGATGTTAAGCGCGATCCCGATGGCCATGGATACGAGATAATGCTTTTCTTTTTTCGCCGGAATCAGGATCTCGGTATAGATGTTGTCCCCGATGGAATAAGTGAGCATCATGGCGCTGAGAATCGCGAGAATCGCTGCCCCATCTTGGTATTGGTTGGAGACATCCGACCCGGAGATGAGGGCCGTGATTTGGGTGGCCATCGTGGACATGGTCGCGATGGCGGGGACCGCGATGAAGAACGTGATGTTCAACGAATAATCGACGAGATTTTGGAAGAATCTCTTGTCTTTCATCTCGTAATAATAAGAAGCCCGAGGCATGAAAACGGCGTAAAGGGAGGTGATCAAAGTGATGATGATATCGACCCCTTTCACCCCGACGGAATAGGCGCCGACCGCCGCTTTCGTGGGGTCGAGGTAGCCTAGGATGAATTCGTCGGTTTGGTTATAAAGCGTGAGAGCCATGGAGACGAGGAAGAGCAAAAAGAGAGGTTTGAAATAGGGGCGCAGGCGATAAGGCTCGGTTTTTTTCCAAGAAATGTATTTCGGGAGCCAAATGCCGTTGATGACGGCGGTAAGGACCGTGGAAGAAATCGTGATTAACGCATAGATATGGACTTCGTTGAGCGCCGGATTCACGTACACGTCCCCGTCGTAATAACCGGATTTCGCCTTGATGAAGAGGAAGGTCATTAAGGCGCTTAAAGCGATGAGGGCGATGGAGCGGACCGTGATGTAGAAATGCTTTTCCAGCACGATATAGACCCATTCAAAAGAGAAAGCGCCCGCGAGGAAATTGATGGAAAGCAAGAAGATGAGCCCGTTGTTCTCGCGGAGGGAAGGAACCGTGAAAGCCAGGACGGTCATGAAAGCAAAGCTCAAGATCGTCGTGATTCCTTGCATCAAAAAGAACAGCTGAACAAGGTGGGAGAATTTGCGCTTGTCATCCTTGACCTTGCTGCATTCCCGGATCGCGAGATTCGGGATGGAGATCTTCGCCAGGATCAAGAAGTAGTAAACGAACGTGTTGGCCCAAGTGTATAACCCGAAAGCTTGGTCACCAAGGGCCCTCGTCACGAACGGGAAGGTAATGAAAGAAAGGACCGTCATCGTGAGGGTCCGGATGAGATTGATGGCAACGTTGGAGCGGATGGTCTTCGCCGGGCTGCTTCCCTTGGCTTCTGGCATGTGTTGATTATCGCATCTTTGATTTACACAACCTAGATGAATTGTGCGCGCGTTTTTCTAGAATCCGATATAATGAAGTCGCGTTTAGGGGCCATCCGAATGAAAATCCTCGTCGTTTGCCAGTACTATTACCCCGAGAATTTCTCCATCACCTCCCTCTGCGAGGAATGGGTGAAGCTCGGGCACGAGGTTTTCGTTGTCACCGGGAAACCGAACTATGGATACGGGCGCATTCTCGAAGGGTATGAAAACGTCGTTGACGAAGTGATCCATGGGGTTCGCGTCCATCGCGTGCCTCTCCGGCCCCGTAAAGAATCCAAATGGTCGATCATTCGGAATTACCTTTCGTTTTGGTTTCATTCGAAACGGTATCTATCCCGATTGAAGGAAAACTTTGACGTTGTTTACTCGATGAGTTTGAGTCCGGTTATATCGATCGCCGGGGCGAACCGATACGCGAAAAAGCATCACGTCAAACATATCCTCCATTGTCTGGATCTTTGGCCGGAATCCGTGTCTGTCACCGGGGCGGTTTCCAAAAAGAACCCGATGTTTGGCATCCTCTATCTTTGGTCCAAAATGCTCTATTCCAAAACGGATAAGATCCTCGTTTCCTCTCCGTCCTTCGAGGAATACTTCCGCAAGGTTCTAAAGCTAAAGAATCATCCGATAGAGTATTTGCCTCAACCGCCTTTTTTGGCAGAGCCCCAAGGCGATCCCGTCGTCTTCTCCCATCGATACAACGTGGTTTATGCCGGGAACTTAGGAACGTTGCAACTTGTTGAAAACCTTGCAAAAGCGACGTTAATCGCCGCAAAAAGCGAGGATATCGTCTTGCATATCATGGGTATGGGAGCCCGTGCGAAGGCGCTCGAATCCTTCATTGAAGAACAACATGCTTCCGAACACATCGCTCTTTATGGAACCCGTCCTCGCGGGGTTGCCGCCACGTTTTACCCGAATTCCACTGCGATTGTGGTCACTCTGAAACAGGATGGCGTCGTCGGTAAAACGATCCCGAGCAAGCTCGTTTCCTCTTTGTCTTATGGACGGCCGATTCTCGCCTCCATCGGAGGGGATGGCAAGAAGGTGCTCGAAGAAGCAGGAGGAACGGTTTTCTCGAACGGGGAAACTCCAGATGAACTGGCAGAAGCCATTCTTAAACTTTGCAGAATGAGCGAAGGCGAAAGAGAGGAGGCCGGTCGAAAGAACGCCGCCTACTTCTCGGAGCATTTCAGTTTGTCTACCATCGCCGCATCCATTTTGGATGAATTACAGTGATTCCAAAAAGATTTTGATTCGTTTGCCGATCGCCTCTTTGCCAATCAAGGAGGCGATTCTTTCTTTTGCCCCGTTCTCTGGGACGTTGACCCCGTCTTGGTCAAAGATAGACAATAACTCGCTTTCGAGTTCATCGATTCCCTCGTGGAGCCAAAGAGCGTCCTCCGGGAATTCCTCCATCAACGGCTTGGATGGGGTCAAGGCGATCCTCGACGCGTTTGCCAAGTATTCCAAATCCTTCGAGGGGAGGGAGACAAGATCGAGAGATTCCCGATAATGGCGCGCGTTCAAGACGACGAGCGCGTGTTGCTGGAAGGCTGCGTTTTGCGCTCGATCAAGTTGGCCAAGGAAGTGGATCCTGTCATCGGTTTTTGCCGCCTCTTTGATGTCCTTGGCCATGGGGCCGTGGCCCGCGAAATAGAAGGGAATGGCCGTTTTGGAACGCCGATAAGCCCTCAGCAAAGACCCGGCGCCATCTTTTTCGTAAAGGGCTCCCCCGTAGTAAAAGTAGGACCCTTCGACGGGGCGTGGGTAGGATATATAGTCCTCCCCGATTCCCAAAAACCGGAAGAATGGTCTTTTTTTCGGGTTGAAGAGGTCGTTGAGGCCATCGGTGAGGCCAAGATAAGCGGGGCGATTCCTAGAAAGCCGCTTCACGAGAAAGCGATACGCTGATCCGGTTCCCGTTATGTTTCTTGGATCATCGGTCAGGATTGGAATCGCGGGAATTCCTCGCTTCTTCCCAATTCTTAATGCCGCCTTTGCGCATTGGAGATTCAGCGAATCATACAGGATGATGTCCGGACCGCCCCAAGACAAGCATTCTGCCTGCTTTTCAAGGGCGTTTGCCCCAGCCCAGGGGTGCAGGCGAGAGGGTTTGAAAAACGCGAGACGAATCTCTTCTTGCTCTTGAACGTGGAAGGAAAGAGGCGTGATGGCACGAACGTCGCAGGAAGTCTGCAACGCCTTGAGAAGGCGGAAATAGAAGTTCTGGGCGGCCGGGTTTCTCGGGTGTCCGCCCTTCACAACCTCGAGGAAGGTTTTCTCTTCCAAGACGGTGGAAAGAAGAAGGATTTTCATTCTTTTCTCTCCAGAAGCGAAGAAAAGAACCTGAGGTGTTCTTTCGCGGATACCTCGATGGTGTTTTGCCTGGCGGTGGCCAAGGCATGTTCGCCCATTCCCTCAAAAGAGGAATTTAGGGCACCCAGTATACCGTTTTCGTCATCGAGCGACACAAGATAGCCATTCACCCCGTTTCGAATGAGGTGAAGCGCGGCGTTCATGTTTTGGCTTGCGATGACGGGCAGCCCTTGGCTGAGCGCCTCGTTGATCACGTGCCCGTAGATATCTTCTTTCGAAAGGGTGACGAAGGCATCGGCCGCCTGAAAATAACGGAAGAGTTCGGCGTGGGGTAGGTAAGGCAAAAACCTCACGTTGGATAGGCCCCATTCCTTCGCCTGCTTTTCCAAAACCGGTTTTTGTGACCCCTCTCCCGTAAGGAGAAGGGTGTCGTCTTTGCTCATTCTTCGCCAACAAGAAAGAAGTTGAGAGACATTTTTCCTTTCGATCAGCTGCCCCGAGCAAACAAAGACGCGCTTGCCCGCGATCCCGAGTTCCTTTCGAAGCGCGGTTTTCTCGTCCTTGGTCAATGCGTGCGAGACGAGGTCCTTTTCAAATACCGAGGAATAAGGGAAGAGAAAGATCTGTTCCTTCTTTGCCCCATAATGGATGAGGTATTGGGCACTTTTCTTGTCAGGGGCGAGATAAGCGGCGGCCCCGGAGATGAAGCGCGTTTTCCGCTTGGCCTTCCAGGGCGCTTCCCCGGCTTTCGCGATGCCCCCGTTGATGGCGAATACGTACGGGATGTCATGGCGCCTGCAATAGGAGATCGCGGATTGTTCCGTAAGGGTTCTCCAGCCGTTGAGAACGACGATGTCGTAATCGCCCCGTTTCAGATATTTCCGGTAGGCTGTCGTGTAGTTGTCGATGCCGCCCAAATGGATGGAGGGGGCGATTTCGGCGCGGAAATGCTCCGGCTTATGACTGTAGAAAACGCCGTTTCTTCCCGATTCGCTCCCGCGCTCGAAAAGCACATCGAGCGAAACGGATTTTCCGATTTCGTTGAAAAGGTCGACTTTGTATGGGGCGGGATGGTTGAAAAGCCAAAAGATTTTCACTCGCCCATTATGCCACAAGTTGGGCTTTTACGCCTTATAATGATGGGGATGAAACGGGATTGGGATGCGTTCTTTCGCCAAGAAGAGGCCAAAGAGCATTATCGGTATTTGCTCCACTATCTTGGGGAAGCTTACCGGTCTTTTGAGGTTTATCCCCCGAAAGAAAAAGTGTTCCAGGCGTTCGAGGAAACATCCCCCAAGACTCTCAAGGCCGTCATTCTTGGCCAAGACCCCTATCACGAACCCGGTCAGGCCATGGGACTTTCTTTTTCGGTTCCAAAAGGCATCCCGCTACCACCCTCTCTTCAAAACATCTACAAAGAGATGAAGGACGACTTGGGCATCTCGCGGGATTGGGCTTCCGGTGACCTAACCGGAATCGCCAGGGAAGGGGTGCTCTTTCTCAATGCGTATTTAGCGGTCAAGCGCGGCATCGCCTTGAGCCTTGCGGATCCCAAATTCTTGGAATTCACGGGGGACGTCATCACGTATTTGGACCATTTGGAACAGCCTTTGGTGTTCATTTTGTGGGGCGGATTCGCGCGACGTTTCGCCCCCTTGATTCATGGGCCCAACCACCTTGTTATCCAAAGCGCGCACCCTTCGCCCCTCTCCGCGAACCGCGGGGGTTTCTTTGGTACGAAGCCTTTCTCCAAGACGAACGCCTTTTTGGTCCAAAACGGGGTCCCTCCTATTGACTGGTCCAAATAAACGGGGTACCTTAATCGCGCCGGAGCTGACCAGCGAGTCGGCTGAGAGGAATCGTGTTCCGATTCGACGGTTTACCTGATCCAGATAATGCTGGCGTAGGAATCACGTCTCCTTCTTTTTGGGTTTGGGTAATGGCTCAAGAAAGGAGAATTTTTTATGTCTGAGCTACCCCAAGAAGCGCTTCAGCAAAGCGCGGAACAGCACGAAAGCCGCTGGAAAGGCTTTCTCCGGAAATTCGGCTCTTTGATCGCCGCGGTTTTTGGAATCATCGCCCTCGGGTTGATGTTTGCCCCTATCGTCTCATATGAGACCAAGATTTACGTGGGCGAAGACAAGATCAAAACGAGCTATCCCCTCAACATCGTCGAGATGCTTCGTGGCGAGTATCCCATGAACTGGTCAGTCGTGTTGACTCTCGCGATGCTCGTTCTTGGCATCGCCCTCTGCGTGGTCGCGACCTTGGTCAAAGGCGAAAAAGCCAAAGAGGGATGGAGCGTTGGGGCTGCCCTTTCGTTCCTTCTCGCGTTCTGCCTTTTCGCCATTTCCCCGTATCTTTTCGACTGGAATGCCTCGGGTTTTGAACTCATCGAGAATTACAACGGCACCGAGCTCGCCGTCGGCGGCGCCCTTGGCATCGTGTTCTCGTTGATCGCCGCTTTCTTCGCTGCCGTCGTTCCCTTCCAAAACCGCGAAATCACCGTTGCGGAGATTGCGGAGGATGGCATTCTCATCGCCTTGTCTTTCGGCCTTAACTTCGTCAAGATCCCCGTCGGGGCGACGGGCGGTTCCATCAATTTCCAGATGTTGCCCCTCATGCTGATTGCCCTTCGTCGCGGACCTGCTTCCGGCCTCATCTGCGGCGGCCTTCTCTACGGCTTCCTCACCTGTCTCACCGACGGCTATGGTTTCGCCACGTTCCCGTTTGATTACCTCGTTGGCTTCGGTTCCGTCGCGATTGTTGGCTTCGTCCGCCCGTTCGTGTTCAGCGCTTCCGCCATGTCGAGTGAAAAGCTTACCGCGAAGGCAATCGTGATTGGGGAAGTCGCGATTCTCGTCGCCGGACTCCTTGCCACCCTCGTTCGTTTCGCGGGCTCGACGGCATCCTCGATGCTTCTTTACGGATACAACCTTGCCGCCGCCGCCGAATACAATGCCGTTTACATCCCGGTGACCGGCGCCTGCGCCATCGTGGCCTTGATGCTTCTCTACGTTCCGCTCGTCAAGGTTCAAAAAGCCTTCCCGGTTCGGAAAACGCTATAACGCCCCCTCTATTTTCCTGAATGGCGCCTCCTAATCGAGGCGCTTTTTCGTCTTTGCTCAATCGTTTCTTTTGGTTTTTGTGCGCCCGCTTTTATAATACGTTCCGAAAAGGACACGACCATGGACGAAACGAAAAACATCATTGAAGAAGAAAAGAACGGTGAAACCGCCCCCGAGATAACCATCGACGAGGATTTCGCGGACGCGAAGGCCAACCTCCCCAAAGAGTCGGAAGAGAAAGACAAAGCGCCGGAACCAGCGGCCGAGCCGGAACCGGAGCCAGAACCTGAGCCAGAACCGGAGCCTGAGCCTGAGGGGCCGATCGAGTACGACGATCCTCGCCTCCAAGCGATTGAGGATGCTCGCCTTGACTGGAATCGCTCCTATCGCAAGACGAATTCCCTGAAAATGACCCTCACGATCATCGCGATTGTTCTCATCGTGGCGGGCTACATGATTCCGTATTTTGCCATTCAAGATGAGGAAGCGAAGAAAACCTGGACGTTGGTCATCTGCGGCATCTGCGCCGCCATTGGCCTCGGAGCGGTCGCGATTTACGGCTTTATCGCCCGCAAAAAGAACCGGGAATCGATTTCCAACTACTTCAATGCCTATTATTCCAACGTTAACGACTATATTTTCGATGGCTTGCCCATTGAGAATCTGAGAGGAAACGCCGACTCCAAAATCGACAAAGCGGAGGTCGATGCGGCCGGTCTTTACCCCAACACCCAGGTCGGCAGCCGCGACAACATCACGTTCACTTACGACGGCATGGATTGCGCCCTTTGCGAAATGGCGGCCCAAAAGGACACGGGCAAAGCCCTTTCCACCGTTTTCATCGGCAAATACCTGCGCACCCACAATTCCCTTGCGATTTCCACGGACGGGCTCGTGATTTATTTCAAAGGAAACGACCGCGCTTTGCCCCCGACTGTCAAACTTCCCGTGATCAAGGAAACGAAGAAATACGTTCTTTACGGCGATAAAGAGAACGAGCGCTGCCTGACCCCCGAAGTCTGGCAATTGCTCAAAAGCGTCCGCACCGATCGTTTGCTCGTGGACGTTGCCATCAGCATCAAACCGGGCAGGACATATATCGCTTTGGGTTACGAAGACGACCTCATGATCCTTCCCAACGACAAGCCTTTCAACCCCAAATACGTGAAGGCTTACGCCGAGCAAATCAAGCTCTTCCTGCGAATCGCCAAAGAACTGGAGAGTTCTTTCTGAACGATTGGTGCTAAGGAAGTTTGCTTCCATGCTGTATAATGCCGGCGAGAGGTTTCCTCTGCCGGCCTTTTTATGAACAATAACGATACCCGATTCCAGTCTTGGATCCGAGTCCAAGCATATAAGCATGACGGGCAACTCCATCGTCAGTGGTCCCCGGCCTTTTTGGTCGAGGAAACCGACGAGTATTGGTGTCTTGCGTCGCGCGCTAGCCTCGTTACGGAATCGGATGGTCGGAAGTGGATCACGCGCGAGAAAGCAGTCTTCCTGCTTTATAAACATCGCTGGATGAACGTCATCGCGATGTTCAAGGAAAAGCGGGGAATATGCTATTACGTCAACATTGCCTCCCCGACCTTGTTCGACCAGGGGTATCTCAAGTACATCGATTACGATTTGGACGTGAAGCTTTATCCGGATGGAGTTGAAAGAACCCTCGACGAGAACGAGTACGCCCGCCACATCAAGACCTATGGCTACCCCAGGGAACTAAGCAAAGTCATCGAGCAATCCGCGAAAGACGTCCGGGCCATGATGGATGCCCATGTCTTCCCGTTCGTGAACGCCGAAATCGAACGGCTGTTCCAAAAATTCCTGGCTGCCAATCTCCCAATTTCCGAGAAAAGCGGGACGCAGAAAAACCATTGAAAGCATATCCGGTTGCTTGAAGGAGTAACAATGATGAACCATAACGGAAATGCGATACGAAATTATCACACCACCTCTAAAGAAGAAACCACGAGGCTTGGCCTTTCGCTTGCCGGCCTTTTCGTTCCGGGCGACGTGGTTTTGCTCAAAGGAGATCTCGGAGCCGGGAAAACGACCTTTACCGGCGGAGTCGCCAAAGGGCTTGGCATCGAGGAGCACGTCATCAGCCCCACGTTCAATATCATGAAATGCTATTTTGATGGCCGCATCCCGCTTTATCACATCGACGCCTATCGTCTGGAGAATCAACCAATCGAGATTGGCCTCGATGAATATATCGAAGGGGATGGGGTTTGCCTCGTCGAATGGCCGGGCTATATCGAATCCCTTTTGCCCGATGAACGCCTCGAGATTACGTTGCGCCATGCGGGCGGCGATTCTAGAGACATCGAGATTCGTGGCGTCGGGGAACGTTTCGCGGATCTTGTATCGAACCTTCCGGAGGTCATTCAATGAACGCTTTATTATTGGATAGCAGCGACAAAAATTTAACCGTCGCGTTGGCGATGGATGGGAAGATCGATGAGATTTCCTATCCGGCTTGGCAACGGCAAAGCGAGCTCATGGTTCAAGAAATCGACAACCTGTTCGCGAGAAACGGTTTCGACAAAAAAGACCTCGATTGCGTGGTCTGCTCCAGAGGCCCTGGATCTTATACCGGCGTCCGCATCGCTTTGTCGATTGCAAAAACCATCGTGTTCGCCTTGCACATTCCGCTTTATCTCGCGAGTTCGCTAGAGGTCCTGAAAGACGGCGACAAGCCATCGATTTGCCTCATGAACGCTCGCGCGAAACGCTCCTACATCCGCCTTTGCAACGCGACTGATTTCAAGGGACAAGATGAAATCAAAACAAACGCAGAAGTTTTGGAATTCATTGCAAAACACCCGGATTTCTCCGTTTGCGGCGACGTTTCATATCTCGGGATTTCTGCTCCGACCCCGGCGATTTCCTCCAATCTGCTTGGCTGCGTAGATCAAGCGCATCTTTGCGAGAACCCATTAGGCGCTCGCCCCGTTTACCTCAAGGATGATTATGAGGACATCCGTCACAAGATATCCATTCGCCGGATGAAGTCGGAAGACGTTCCGGCAGTCGTCGCCTTGGAACAGAATTGCTTCAAGCACCCTTACGAAGAAAAGGACATCCTTTTCGAACTCAACGACAACGAATTCGCGCGCCTTTATGTCGCCGTCCACAAGAAAGAAATCGTCGGTATGATTGATTTCTCCATCACCTTCAATTCGGCGACGATCAATCAAATCGGGGTGCTTGCCTCCCATCGGGGAAAAGGGATTGGCGGGCTCTTGCTTGAACAGGCAATCAAGGATTGCGAAGCGCAAGAAGAACCGGTTGAGTTCCTGACCTTGGAGGTTCGGGAATCCAACGAAACGGCCAAGGCCTTCTACCAAAAGAGAGGATTCGAAGCCGTAACAAAGAAAAAAGGTTATTATTCTGATGGCGAGGACGCCATCTACATGCTGAGGTCGATTTACCATGACTAGGATATTGGCAATTGAATCGAGTTGCGACGAAACGGCCGTCGCGATCACCGAAGACGGGAAATTGCTCGCGAATGTCGTCGCGACCCAGGTTTCCGTTCACGAAAAATTCGGTGGCGTCATGCCGGAAATCGCATCTCGCCTTCACACGGAAAACATCACCGTTTGCCTCACGCAAGCGCTGGAAGAATCCAAACTCTCTCTTGAGGACATCGATGCCTTTGCCGTTACGCGCGGACCCGGCCTCATCGGATGCTTGCACGTTGGGCTTCAAGCTGCAAAAACCCTGGCGATGCTCTATGGGAAGCCCCTGATCCCGGTCCATCACCTCGCGGGGCATATTTACGCCAACGAGTACGTGGGCG
>JAQYPI010000057.1 GCA_028726925.1 Caryophanales bacterium
ACTGGCTCTACAACCTCTCGATCGCCAACAACTATTATTCGATCGGCGCGGCCATCTCGCTCATCATCTTCATCATCACGGGGGCCATCTCCCTCGTCGTTTACGTCCGAAGCAACGCGTATAAGAAGGAGGATATCTACCGATGAAACGCTCCAAAACGGTTGGGAAGGTCCTCGATTACGGATTCACCTACGGGATCCTGCTCATCGTCTCCTTCCTCTTCGTCTTCCCCTGCCTCTGGCTCATCCTCGCCTCCTTCTCCAAAAGCGGCTCCATCTATTCCTTCAACGGCTTTTTCCCGACGGAATATTCCCTCGACACCTTCGTGAAGCTCTTCACCGACACCCAGATGTACGACTTCCCGAAATGGTTCCTCAATTCCCTCGTCGTCGGCATCTTCTCCTCGCTTTTCGGGACGATCCTCGTCATCTTGACCGCCTACGTCATCTCGTTCTTCCAGTTCAAGAGCAGGAAGGCGATGATGAAGCTCACCCTCGTCCTCGGCATGTTCCCTTCCTTCATGGGCATGTCCGCGGTCTACATCCTCATGACCCAGTTCCAGATGATCAATTCCATCTGGGGATTGGTCCTCATCTATGCAGCGGGCGCCCCCATGGGTTACTTGGTCCAAAAGGGCTTCTTCGACACGATCCCCTTCTCGATCTACGAGGCAGCGCGCATCGACGGGGCCAGCAACGCCCACATCTTCCGGACGCTCATCCTGCCCATCTCCAAGCCGATGATCGTCTATACCGCGCTCACCTCCTTCACCTGGCCTTGGAGCGACTTCATCTTGCCCAAGCTCTTGCTCAAGGAGAAATCCAACTACACCGTCGCGGTCGGCCTCATGACCTTGGGGGAAACGGAATTCGCGCGCTTCGCCGCCGGGTCCATCTTCATCGCGGTCCCCATCGTCATCTTCTATTTCATCCTCCAGAAGAACCTGGTTTCCGGCCTCACGAGCGGGGCATCCAAAGAATAAGGAGACATTTATGGCAAAGGTACGTCTTGAGAACGTTTACAAAATCTATCCAAACGGCGTGAAAGCGGTCAAGGATTTTTCCTTGAACATCCAGGACGAGGAATTCGTCGTGTTCGTCGGGCCTTCCGGCTGCGGCAAATCGACGACCCTGCGCATGATCGCGGGTCTCGAGGATATCTCCGCGGGCCGGATCTACATCGACGACGCGGTCGTGAACGACCTCGAACCCAAAGACCGCGACATCTCGATGGTGTTCCAGAATTACGCCCTCTATCCCAACATGACCGTCTACGACAACATGGCTTACGGCCTCCGTTGCCATCACGTGAAGGAAGACGAGATCAAGGAAACGGTGAGGAACGCCGCCGAGATCCTCGGGATCACGGATTACCTCGACCGCAAGCCGAAGGAACTTTCCGGCGGGCAGAGGCAGCGCGTCGCCCTGGGACGGGCGATCGTCCGCAAGCCGAAGGTCTTTCTCCTCGACGAGCCCCTCTCGAACCTCGACGCGAAGCTCCGCGTCCAGATGAGAAGCGAGATCTCGAAGCTCCACGAACGGCTCAAGACGACCTTCATCTACGTCACGCACGACCAGACGGAAGCCATGACCATGGGCAGTCAGATCGTCGTCATGAAGGATGGCGTCATCCAGCAGGTCGACACGCCTCTCAACCTCTATAACCACCCCGTCAACACGTTCGTCGCGACCTTCCTCGGGTCGCCCCAAATGAACCTTCTCGAAGGGAAACTCGAAAAACGGGGCGAGGAATGGCATTTCGCAAGCGGCCCCCTCGACATCGTCATCCCCGAGGAAATGCTCCTCCAGATGAACGGTTACGAGGACGGCATGGAAGTCTATCTCGGCGCCCGTCCCTCGGACATCTCCCTTTCCGAGCGGGGCTTCAAAACGAAAATCGAGCTCATGGAGCAGCTCGGGAACGAGACGATCCTTTACGTCTATTTGCCGGGCCGGGAGGAACTCTCCATCGTCTCGAGCGCCGACAAGAACCTCCGCCTCATGAGCGGGGACGAGATCGGCATTTCCTTCGATCTGCAGCACATCCACCTCTTCGACAAGGCAACGGGGTCTTCCCTCGTCCAGGCGAACGTCGCGAACGCCATCGAGGTCGAGGCGACGCGCGAGGAAGGGACGATCCGCATCGACGGCTTCGAGGTAGACGGGGGGAAGGCGGCGCATTTCCTGGAGGACGATCTCCGGGGCTTGGAACTCCGCGTTTCCTCAAGCGACATCTCCTTCGATCCCCTCCCGGGATCCATCGCGGAGAAAGCGACGATCAAGAAAGTGGTCCCCTTTCTTTCCTACGACGTCGTCTTCGGGACCGTCAAGGGAAAGCCCCTCGTCGCGAAAACGGCGAAGGCCGGCCTGAAGGAAGGCGAGGAAACGACGATCTACATCCCCTTTGAGAAGGCCGAATTCCATAAGGCCGGGCGCAAGGTCTATTCCGCCTTGCTCACCAAGGAAGACCGCGGGGTCGAGGTCTCGATCCGCAAGACGCGTTCCGCCACGATCCTCCTTCTTCCCAAAGGCAGGAAGGCGAAGGACAAGCGCTACCTCGTCGAGAAACGGGAGGAGCTGAACGATTCCGTCATCCTTCTCCTCAAGGGCTGCAAAACGGGTGAAAAACTCGTCGTTCGCGCCGCGTCCATCGACGTGTTCGAGGGGCAATCCGTCTTCGCGAAGTGACGATTCCTCCCCGAAAAAGGGTTTCCTCCTTCGGCGAAACAAAAAGACAAAGGCACCAAATGGTGCCTTTTTCGCTTGTTTTGAAGCCCCTTAGTCTGCGCAGGCGGGGCGCGTTTCCCAATAGCCGTCCCGTTTGGAGCCTTTGCGGGCAATGGCTCCTTGTTCCACGAGTTTCCAAATGGCCTTCTTCGCGGTGCTTAGGCTCATGCCGATTTCGCGTGCGACATCGGAGGCGGTGGCTTTCGGGTTGGCTTTGAGGCAACGGAGAACCTTCAATTGGGTTTGGTTCAAGGAAGGGCGGGGTTCCGCTTCCTTCTTGAGGCTCAATACCCATTCCGGCTCGAAGGCATAAGGGATGGTGCACGTGATGAAGTTCGCGGAAATGTTGAAGGCCTGCTTGCAGTAGATATCGACGATGGTCGGGACCCCATGTCCCGTTTGTTCCGCGTAATCGAGCTGGGTGAATATCGTCTGGAGGGCTTTGTTGACGGGATGGGAATCCCCTTCGAAAAAAGCCTCTTCCGAAAGGCCGAAAGGAAGGCCGCCGTAGGAGACGATCTCGATTCGGTCGGTAAAGATGTAAATCGCGGGAGGGGTGAGGTCATTCCAAGAGTTGTGCAAGCAAGCGTTGATCCACGCTTCCCGGAACGCCCTAAAATCAAACAGGGGGGTGTCCTTTCTCCTCGCTTCGCGAAGATCCACGTTCTTCTCGTTGATGCTTTCCATATAATCCATCGCTTGTTGCATGGCGAGGATCAGGCATTTCTTGCCGAAATCCATCCTTTGGGACAAGGATGCTTTGTTCGTTCCGGGGAAACGCGCCACTTTGATGGAAACATCGCTTTCGTCGGAAAGGAGCTCCGCCATTTGGTTGAACCGCCCATCGTCCGTCAAAAGCTTTTCGTTTTTGAAAAAGGCGTTGAGATTGTTCACGTGATACCCTTTGGACACCAAAAGGGAAATGAATTGGGTGAAATGAAGATCCTGTCTCGTAGCGGGGGATTCCCGAATGAAGTCGAAACCGGATGCGAGGAACATCTTCTTGAGAGCGCTGCGAGTCGCCTTCGTGTCCTGATCCGCAGAACGGACATAGTAAAGGCCATAAGCGGAATATGGGGAATCCATTCCTTCGACCGCGACCACGATATATTCCAGCCCCTCGGGAGTGGTTCTGGTTTCGATGCTCGGGATGATCGAGGGTTCAATCGCGTTATGGATGGCATCGGAAATCGTCCGTTCCGTGTTCTTTCCTACCTGTTGACCGACAACCTCGCCTTCATTATTCACCCCAAAATAGAGGACTCCTCTGCCCGATTTATTAAGCATAGAGGCAAGGGAAACGATTCCTTCCTTGAGTTCCGAGGTAGATCTTTTGAATGCTACCCTTTCGCTTTCTTTTCCAAGATTCATTCGCGCGTCCTCCTCTTCTTTCGAAACTATCCTTCAGTTTAGGATAAAGTTCATTTCAAAGTTCATTTCGAAGTTCAATTCAAAGTTCATTTCGAAGTTCATTCCGCGCGGAAATCAAATCTCCTTCGCGATGAATTCTAGAAACCGGGGCAGCGTGAACGAGAGCGTCCCGCGAGCGGCGCCGGAAACGAGGCCCCTCTTGATCAAGCGATCGCGGTAAACGGAATACTCTTTTGGGGTGAATCCAGATTTCTCCTGCAAGGTCTTGGCCTGCTCCTCCTCGGAATCGAAGGAGCGAAGGAAAACTCTTTCTTTTTGGGGCAAGGATTCCCAGATCTTGTCATAGACATAAACGGAAAGGTAACGGTCGTATTCCTCGATGATTTTGCCGGCATCGCCATATTTGGAAAACAGATAACCGACGACTTGATAAGCGAAGGCGTAACCCTTTGTGAGAGCGGCGAGTTGCCGCGCGGTTTCTTCCGGAATGCCTTTGAAGATCTTTCGATACTCCCCTTCGATGCGCGAAATGTCCAATGGCTGGAGATTCACTTTGGGGGCGCGATAAAGGAAGGTAAGGTTCCGGTTGTTTTGCAAGGCATCCACGTTTTCATAAAGCCCCGTCATCAGGAGAAACACCGGGAAGCCATCTCTCAAAAGGCTTTGGAAATCGTGGACGAAAGCCTTTGTGTTGCTATTCTTCGACATCTCATCAATGGTGATTAAAACCTTTTTCTTATGCCCGTTTAACACGCGAAGCATGCGCTCGAGCACGGTTTTGATGTTCGAAACCGGTTCTTTTCCTTCGATGGAAAAGCCGAATCCCTTGAACGAGATTGAAAAACTCCCCGCAAGAAAATAGGGTTTGACCGCAGGGCACTCGTAAAGGCCCGCGGCGACTTGGGAAAGGATTTCCCGATTGGGGTTGACGTCAACGACGATCCAATCTTTTTTCTCGGCGATTTTCTTGGAAATGGAAGTGAGGAGGACGGTTTTGCCAGAGCCTCTCACGCCGGTAATCACGTAAACATGAGACAAAGGGAAATCGAGAAAGAAATCATCGCAAATTTCTTTTGCGACATCGTCTCGCTTGATGTAGCTGGAAGGCTCTTGGCCAAACGTCAACGTGAATGTTCCTTGATTCATGGGTTGCTCCTTCTGTTTTGTTAGTATTCATTTCTTGTTAGGCTTGTTAGGTTTGTTAGTATTCATTTTTTGTTAGGTTTGTTAGGTTTGTTAGTCTTATCTTACCACAATGGAGCAGGAAAAACAGGAAAAAAGCCACCTTTGCAGGTGGCAAATCGCGATTTTCCTCATGGTTGGAATCGGGCTTACTTGCCGATGGTCGCGATTTTCTTTTCCTTCACAACGCCCGAGACGATGAGCATGATGACAAAAACGACGATGGAGACGAAAACCATGGCTATGATTTTGACCAAGTTGTCATCTCCGTCCGCGTTGAAAATGTTGCCATCGGCAAGAGCGCGAACGCTTAGAAAGACGGCACGAACGAATCAAGAGGTTTCTCATTTCCTTTGTCTCCGTCACAATCGTCAAAAAGGAAACTAGCAAAATAAACTCATCGCGACGTTTTCGCTTTTCTTCAAAAAACGCATACACGTCCCCCTTCTTTTTTTGATGGAAGCAAAAACCGGCCCGAAGGCCGGTCAGGGAACGAAGGGTTATTCTTCCTCGTGCTTCGTCGCGATGCGGGGATCGGCCATGATGGCGTCGATCGCGCCGCGAATCGTCTGCTCCTTGGATTCCTTGCCGTATTTGTCGACTTGGGCGGCGTCCCGCATCTCGTGGAGAAGGCACGAAGGACCGCCAATGCAGCCACCGGGGCACGCCATACCCTCGATGAAATTGCCTTGCAGCTTCCCGATCTTCGCCTGGTTCAGGGCCATGCGGCATTGGTCGAGGCCATTGACCGCGACGGGCTTGACCTCGAAATCGCTGCCAAGCTCGGTCAACGCTTCCTTGACGGCTTCGCTAAGTCCGCCGGCGCGGGCGAAGATGCGCCCGAAGTAGGAGGCGTTATCGAGGGGCGATTCCGGCAAGGAGGCGAGATCCACGTGCCGCGCCTCGAAGAGGACTGCGAGTTCCTCGAAGGTGATGACGCAGTCGATGTAAGGGGCGACGTCTGGGTCCTGAATCTCCATCTTCTTGGCGATGCAAGGCCCGACGAAGACGCATTTCGCGGTCGGGTCCGTGGCTTTGACGTATTTGCCGATCGCCGCCATCGGGGAAAGGTTGTTCGAGACCTTGGAAGCGAGGGTCGGGTAGGCCGTCTTGACGTAATGGACGAAGGCGGGGCAGCAAGAGGAGGTCGCGAAGCCTTTCTCCGCGAGCTCGGCGGCCTCGTTCATGGCGACGAGGTCCGCGCCGACCGCGGCCTCGATGACGTTCGTGAAGCCGATTTCCTTGCATCCCGTGATGACCTGGGTGAGCTTCGCCCAATCGAACTGGGCGGAGATGGACGGGGCGGCGATGAGGTAGGTGTTGTAGGCTTTCCCGCCTTCGCTTCCCTTGAGGATGTCGATGCAATCCGTGATGTAGCTCTTGTCCTGGATGGCGCCAAAGGGGCAGGCCGCGGAGCATTGGCCGCAACGGGTGCATTTCGCCTCGTCGATCTCGGAAATGCCATCTTCCCGGGGATGGATCGCGTTGACCTTGCAGGCGACTTCGCACGGGCGCCGGCGGTTCGTGATGGCCTGGAAAGGGCAGGCTTTCGCGCAGAGGCCGCAATTGACGCAAAGGGATTTATCGATGTGGGCGCGCAGATCCGGGCCGAAGCTGATCGCGTTGCGGTGGCAGGACTGGGCGCAGCGGTGGGCGAGGCAGCCGCGGCAAAGGTCCGTGACCTCGATGCCGGAGAAGGGGCAGGAATCGCAGGCCGCCTCGATGACTTCGAGGAGGTTCGGGTTGCTCTTGTCCCCGCCGAGGGCGAGCTGGACGCGCTCGCGGACGATCTCGCGCTCCTTGTAGACGCAGCAACGCATCTTGCTCTTGGGGCCCGGGGAGATGATCTTCGGGATCTTGTGCTTCTTTTCCTCGAGGGTCCCGTCCCAATAATCTTGGGCGACCTCGAGGAGGATGCGGAACTTGAGTTCCTGCACGAGGGTATCGTATTTGATTTTCATAGGCTGCTCCTTTCTAGCAATAGGCAACGTTCACGGATTTGCCCATTTTCTTGAGTTCCTCCGTGAGGGAATGGATGATGAGCATCTTCATGCGGATGTCGATGCCTTCCCCCTCCGCTTGGTGGGCGGGGTTGACCGCGCATCCGACGGTGACGTCGATGTCGGTGGCTTCTTCCAAGAGAAGCCGAGCGAGTTTGCTGGCCCCGTCTTGGCGGAAGCTCCAGTCGAAATAGGCTTTGTTCTGCCCTTGGTAGTCGCGGGCGAGGGAGAGGACCTTGTTCAAGGTGATGATGCCCTCGGTCACGAGGTCGACCCCGTTGATGCGCGAGATCGGGGGGATCGAGGGATCCTCGAAGTCGAGCTCGCCTTCGATCGGCTGGTCGAGGTAGCGCGACACGATCTTCGCGGTCGTGCCCCCGCAGACGACGTGGGGGCCAGCCTTAGCGAAGAATTCCTTGAGGCGGGGGATGTCGTCCTCCTTCCGGGTGGCCGGGCCGACCATGAGGTTCAGGGGGCTCCTTTCCCGCCTTTTTATCGCGAGGCACGTCGTGTCGTCGCCCGGCCGACGATTATAGAGGATATCGCATTGGTCGACGAGATAGGTCGCGAGGTTCTTCGCCGAGAGGGTCGGGTTCGCGAGGGCTTCGAGGAAGGCGACGATTTCCTCGCGTTCCCAGCCGAAGTTGAGGGTTTCTCCGATGCCGGCGTGGACCGCCCCGTCCGTGAAGAGGACGAGCTCGTCCCCGACGTCGAAATAGACTTCGGCGCGGTAGATCTTGCGGTCCGCGATGAGGCTCGGGGTATATCGCAGGCGCATTTCCTTGCCCCCGCGCAGGAACACGGGCTCGGGATTGTCGAAATTGTAGATGACGGCGCTGTAATCCTTCTCGATACGGCAGATCGTGAAGGTGCTATAGGCGACGTTGCCGCGGTCTTTGGCCACGGGCAGGCACTTGACGAGGGCGTCGACCCCTTCTTCGATAGAGAGGCCGCGCTCGATCATCGTGCAGAGCATCGTCGAGGCGAGGGTGCTGAGGATCGATGCGACGACCCCGCTGCCGATGCCGTCGGCCAGGACAAACGTGGTCGCCCCGTCCTTGTCCATCGACACCTGAACGTGGTCCCCGCAGAGTTCCTCCCCGAGGTGGTTGATGGAGAGGAAGCCGTGCTCAAGCATCGTGACGTCGCTAGCCATGGTTCTTGCCATCGTCCGAGAGGACGCTCGAGAGGCGCGTGAGGGCGACCTTGGTTTCCGCGGCGCTTTGGCCGAGGAGTTCGGCGATTTCCTGGACCGCGCGCATGTTCTTCTCGATGACCTCGCGGGTCACTTTCGAGGCTTCTTCCGCGCTTTCCTTGCGCCGGCGCATGTCGAGAACCGTCTGGGTGCGGTCGCGGAAGGTGCCGGTCACGATGTGGTAGGTCTCGTCGTAGCGGACCGTCGCCTCGACATAGAGGGAATAGCGGTCGAGGGCGATGTGCCTGCCGAAGCAATTCCTCCCCTCGAGGGCCTCGATGAACAAGGTGGGTTCGAGGACGTCGGCGATGCTCGTGCCGATCAGTTCCTGGGAGGAGTGCCCGACGATCTCGGCGAACACGGGGTTCGCGAGCTGGATATTCAGGGATTCGTCGACGACGACGATCGCGTTGGGGGAATGCTCGATGACATCGTTCGAGAAGCTCGTGGCCTTTTCCATGAGGAAGGGGAGGCACATCGAGACCGAGGCCTTGCCCTGGAGGACGGCCTTGGCTTTGTCGCGGCAAGTCGGGTAGCCGCAGGAGGCGCAGTTCAGCTCGTCTTTTTTGGAACGCTTGCCCATCTCGCTTAAGACGCGGGCGATTTCCTCCTCAGTGAAGACCTCTTCCCTCCGGGGATAGGGATCCATCGGGATCTTGAGGCTCTCGAAGGAATGGGGACGGACCTTGAAATCCTCCTTGCCGGCGGAAGAGCGCACGCGCATCAAGGTCTTAAGGGTGTTCTTGCTCGCGACGACGGGGCCGTTGATGCAGCTGCCTTCGCAGGCGCTCAGCTCGAAGAATCCATGGTGAATCGTCCCCGAGGAAAGGTCCTCGAGGGCCCCCATGCATTCTTCCATGCCGGAAAGGGACACGTATTCGTAGGAGGGGTTCTTCCTCTCCATCGTGGCGAGGATACCCCCTTCGGTTGGGAAGAGGCGGGCTTTCGAGGCTTCCTCGCGACGGGGGTTTTGGTCTTTCCGCGGCTCGATGTTTCTTTCCTCGAGCAAGGCGATCAATTCATCGTAGGTGAGGACGCAGTCGACGAGGTCGGGGCGCTTGTCGGCCTCGCCTTTCTTGGCGATGCAAGGCCCGATGAAGAGGACCGAGCAGCCGGGATAGCGTTCCTTGAGGTCCTTGCCGTGGGCGAGCATCGGGGAGAGGACCGGGGCAAGATACGGGGCGCATTCGGGATAGTATTTGCGCACGAGCTCGTTGATCGCGGGGCAGCAGGTCGTGAGGATGGGGGCGCCACTTGCGGTCTCAAGCATCTCGTCGTAAGCCTTCTTGACGATGGTCGCGCCGATCGCGGTCTCTTCGACCCCGGCGGCCCCGAGGGCGAGCAAGGCTTCTTCCATCGTCTCGAGAGTCGTCCCCGGGAAGGCGGCGACGTAACTCGGGGCGAGGGAGACGCGGCATTGCCCACTTTGAAGCAAGGAAAGGGCCTTCTCCTTGTCCGAGCGGATGATCTTGCACCCTTGAGGGCACGTGACGTAGCAGCGGCCGCAAAGGATGCACTCATCCGGCAGGATCGAGGCTTGGTTGTCGTGGAAGGTGATCGATTTCGTCGGGCAGGCGCGAATGCACTTGTAACACGAGCGACAATCGTTCTTTTTCGAGATCAAAGGGCTATTCATGAGCATCCTTTCCGCGCGGAATCGCGCGCGAGAACGAGAAACGGTCGCGGGTCAACCGCGGCCGTCCTTAGTCGTGAAGCAGGGGGATGATTTCCTCGTCGAAGAAGGAAGGGACCTTCTCCGGGGTGAGGCCGGCGATGACCTTGCCGTTTACCTTGACCCCGATTCCTTCGGAGCCGCATACGCCAAGGCAGAACGCCGCCTTGAGGGCGATGGCGTCCTTGAGGCCGCGCTTCTCCATTTCCGCCTTGATGGCGTCCATCACGGGCTTCGAGCCGTTCAAGTGGCAAGAGCTGCCGACGCAGATCGCGATTTCGATTTGTTCGTCCATCAGTTTCCTTTGTAGGCGTCCCGCAGGATCTGGACCATGTCGGCGACGAGGGGTTCCCTTCGTTTCGCCGGCGTGCGCTGGTCCTCGTAAGCGAGGTAGCCTAACACCTCCAATTTGTTTTTCTAGAGTTTCTCATCGGGGATGACCGAGGAGAAATTCCTGTCGATTCCGATGTCCTTGCCGAGGTTCAAGACGGCATCCGCGCGTTCGTCTTTTTGCTGTATCCTTGAATGGGACCATAAGGCCCGGGATGCGGCAAATCTTGGCGTATTTCTCGTCCGCGCAGTACCTCTCGACCTTCGGCCAAACGGACAACTTCTTCGATTGGATACCATTATAACGGATAACTTCGGGAAGCAAAATAGCGCACGCCTGCCCGTGAACGACGCAGAATTCCGTGAGGGGTTTCTTGTTTGCGGGCATGGGATCCTCCTATCCGAGATATCGGTAATAAATGGCCGATTTATGGCACATGCCCATTTTAGGGGGCTTGAAAAGAGGGTCAACCTTTTAGGTAAACAATTACCGATATAAGGGATTGAAACCGCTTCCGCGCACGAAAAAAGGGGCCCGAATCGGTAAAACGAGGACCCCATATACTGTTATTTCGCTTCTTTCTTCTCGAGATGGAGGAGGTTCTCTCCTTACGGTCTAGCTTCGAGGATATGCTCTCCCTCGACGAGAGGATAGACGAGCAGGTGGGTTTGCTCGAGGGATGGCTCGTCCATTTTGACCTTCGTGATCTGGCGGTTCTTATAAGTCACATAGGAATAGCTCTTCTCCTCGAGGTCGCAGCAAGAGGAATAGATCGTGTATTCGTATTTGCCGGGGGCGACCTCGCAGCAACCCTTCTGCTGTTCGACGGCGGTAAGCAAATGGAAGAAATCCGAAACGTCCCCGTCCTTGGGAGCGTTCGCGTTTACCCAGGCGGCGCGGACGAAACGGGAACTGCTCGAGAGGTCCCCGGGCAACCCGATGGCTCCCATCCCCCTGCTGTAACTTTGGAAAGGGATGTTGGTCCCAAAGCCAAGGGATGGGTTCTTGGGGGAAAGGGCGGCGAAGTCGCTTAAGCGCAGCATTTGATGCTCAAACGGCGGGTTGTTCGTGAGGACGCCAGCGGGGTTCTCGTGGACGCGCATGCCGGTCTCGAGGGTCTCGATGACGATGCAGCGGTTCTTGTCCGCGACGATCCAGTGCAGCTCGCTAGCGGGCAAATCCTCCGAGAAACGGTCGTCCGTGACGTTCATGACCGCGAGAAGGCGAAGGACGTCGTCGACGGTCCGGGCCTGGCCAAGAAGATAGGGGATGAGCTCGAAGGACGCGACGTTCTCCCGCCCTTGCTGAAGGGGGTAATAACGGGCGTTCCCGACGAAATTGAGGCCGGCAATCGCAAGGCCCGCTTCGTTCATCGCGTCGTAATAAAGCGGGGTATCCCCGGCCAAATGGGCCATGCCGAGGATCGCGTAATGGCGTTTCAGGCCTTGGACGTGGCGAAAGGAAATCGGATGGTTGCGTGGCAGCAACACGACCGATTCCCCGTAGGAGAATTCGTAATCGAGGTTCCTCCCAAAATAAGGATGGATGCCCCGATAGAAG
>JAQYPI010000058.1 GCA_028726925.1 Caryophanales bacterium
AAAAGATTTCCGGTCTCTCTGATGATTCGTATATGGCCGCCTTGCAAGAATCCATCGGGAAGAATTACAGGCTCGCGGAAAGAGCGAGGATGCTGAAAGAGGATGTCATGAGGGTTATCGAACCCGAAGTCTCGGATCAACGCCCAATGATGCTATCTCCGGATGAATTGCTGTTGGATTGCGTTTTGTGTTGTAGGTGCGTTTTGGATACTCTACCGAAACAGGAAAAAGAAAAAAACCAGGACCCAACAATGGAGGCTGCGCTAGAAGCGATGAAGGCGAAAAAAACCGTCAATGCTTACGGCGATAAAATATCTTCCAATCTGGAATATTTTTTCAGCCACGGAAAAGCGCGAATCGCACATACGGACGAAGCAAGCGTGCGTGCGATTCTTGAGTTTTACTTACACAATGAGACGGAACACATCAAAAAGGCATTAGTTTACTCGGAAGAAGTGGAAGTGTCACCGGACCATCCGTTCTTTTTCGGAGATGAAAAGCTCAAGGTCGCCCGTGATGAATTTGTTAGAAACGTATCCAATGGCACCATTACGGATATTGATGATTGCGGGCTCGATTACTTCCTGAAAACGCTTTCGGTTTATGAGGGCATCTTTACTTCTTCCGAGATAGATGAATACATTGAGTTTCTGACCGACCACGATGCTGTTAGTCAAAAAGCGTTAATCAAGTTGGAAGATAACGCCCAATTCGATGAAACCTCCGATCATAGGTATAAAAAGTTTTATGAAAAATTGGTCGCAGCGTTGTATCCAAAGAGAGACCGTGCGCTTTCAAAGAGTATTCGCGAAGCGGGATTTAAGCGTCAATATAAGTTACTTGCCAAATATGCTGACGAGATCGAACGCAGAAAACCTACAAAGGTCACGGTCTCTTCGAGCGTATCTGCGTTTGAAGAAAACGATTTCTTTTTACCAAACTTAACTGGGGACATCCTTTCGGAGGAGTGGTCTTTTGTGCATCACATTTGTAGGCTTGTTCAAAAGGATGTTTTTCCAAAAGAGAGTTTTTGCGAATCCTTGGATAAACAATTGGATTTGGGCCGTACGAAATGTGGGGAACGTCGTATTTTGTTGTTAAAAAGACAGTATTCTTTAACCGCTGATTCAACTTCGCTTAGTGATTAATTTTATAGGTTTGTCACAGAAAAAAGACCAACGTTGAGGTCAAACTGGATCCCGTAATTCGGACAGTATACAAAAGGTTCTATAACTTATATGGTGGTTTAAGGTGGTTGAGCGAAAAGCAATCGACCAAAACCATAACCGCAAGGTGGCTGAGCGAACGGGGCATTCAAAACGGGTGCCCTTTTTCGTTGCCCTTTGGGCTTTGCGCGTCCCTTTCAAAGGGCTAGAATAGTCTTAACCAAGTAGGAGTACCCCCATATGGAGCAACATCGTTTGTCCAAGGGACCTTTGTTAGGTCCCGATGGCAACCTTTTGGAAGCCGGCTACGCAAGTAGCCTCGTAAAAGACTACGATCGAAACGCGATCAAGGCCAAGAAATCCCGCATCAAGGAATGGGATTATTATTACATCGGCAATAAGCGCTTCGGATTGGCCCTAACGATCGCCGACAATTCTTACATGGCGATGGCCTCGGTCTCGGTCCTAAACTTCGAGGGCATCCCCTCCTGTCTCACGAAGTCCCCGATGCAGTGGTTCACCTTCGGCAAATTGGGTTTGCCCTCTTCGAGCGACAAAGGGGAAACACGAATCGAGGGCAAGGGCTATACCCTGTCCTTTATGGTCGAGGGGAACAAGCGGCGCATCCGGGCCGAGATGGCGGATTTTGGCAAGAAAGGGGAATTCTTCCATTGCGACATCGTCTTGACCCCGACCCTAGAAGACACCATGGTCATCGCGACTCCCTTTGAGAAGAAAGGGCATTTCTATTACAACCAGAAGATGAATTGCCTCAAGGCCATCGGCTACGCCCGGGTCGGGGAGAAGACCTATGACCTTGGCGAAGACACCTATGCCGTCCTTGATTGGGGCAGGGGCGTATGGACCTACAAGAACACGTGGTATTGGGCGAGTATGTCCGCCGAGCTCGACGGCAAGCCCTTTGGCTTCAACCTCGGGTATGGGTTCGGGGACACCTCGAAGGCAAGCGAGAACATGGTGTTCTTCGAGGGCAAGGCTTATAAGCTAACCGACGTCCGCATGGACATCCCAATATCCCCAAGCGGCTCTGACGATTTTATGTCCCCCTGGAAATTCCGTTCGAGCAGCGGGGACATCGACATGGATTTCGTCCCCGTCTACCGTAGGCACAGCGACACCAACGCCTTGGTGATGCGTTCCAACCAGAACCAGGTGTTCGGCCTCTATTCGGGGACGATCGTCGTCGAAGGCAAGGAAATCGCCTTCAAGGACTTGCCCGGGTTCGCCGAGAAAGTCTTCAATCGGTGGTAAACCCGCTCTTGACAAAATACCGCTTCCTGCCGTACTTTTTAGGAAACTGAACAACAAAAACGCGTTTCGGAGGATTTTCTATGCCACTTTCCGCGAATTCGACCTTCCACGGGAACAAGGTGCCTAAGCTCACCAAATTCCTTTATCCGTTCTCGACGATTTTCCGCGATGCCTGCTACGCCCTCGTCGCGAGCTTTTTGCTCCAATACGCGATGACAAGCGGCGTCCTCTCAAGCGACCCTGAGGTGTTCAAGGCCCAATATGGCGTCATCACGGCCGCCATGATGATCGCCCTCGTCTGGGATGGCATCAACGACCCCATCATGGGCTTCATCGTCGAGAAGTGCCATTTCAAGACCGGTAAGTTCAAACCATGGATTCTACTTGGGGCCCTTGGCAACGCCATCGCCGTCCTCTGCATGTTCCTCATCCGCCCCATGAACGCGGATGGGACCCCCAACGGCTGGGCGTTCGTCGGCTGCATGATCGCCTTCTATTTCCTTTGGGATCTCTTCTTCACGATGAACGACATCGGCTACTGGTCGATGCTCCCAAGCCTATCGAGCGACGAGAAGGAACGCGCCTCCCTTACGAGCCGCGTCACCCTCTGCGCCTCGATCGGCGGATTCGCGATGACCGCGGCCGCGATGCTTTTGCCCCAACTCATCCAAGGCGTCTCCACCGCGATGATGTACGCCTTCCTCGCCATCGGGATCTCGGTGCTCTTCCTCGTTTCCCAAGTCGCCGTGTTCTTATTCTGCAAGGAACGGGCGAGGGACGAGCTCGTCGAGGAAAAGGAAGCCAAATCCTCCCTCCTTGACCTCTTCAAGGTGTTTGGCAAGAACAAGCAGGCGCGCGCTTCCATCATCGCGATGTTCCTCTATTACCTTGGCGCCGGCATCTTGACCGGTGGCATCGGGCTCAATTTCTTCTACATGAACATCGGCTATGGCTCTGGACGCGGGGGCCTCGTCGCGACCCTCATCTCGATCATGTACGTCGTCGGGATGATCGCCGCCCAAGGGAGCTACCCTGCCCTCGCCAAGAAGATGAAGCGCAAGAAGATTCTGCGCCTATCGGTCCTCATCCAGATGGTCGGGTTCCTCGGCTTCTTGCTTTGCTCCGTCCCCCTCTTCGGGGATACCCCGCTTGCCCATTCCTCTTCGCCCTTGCCCCCGATGGCGTCCATGGATATCCCCTGGGCCTTCTCGGGCACCATGGCCCTTAACTACGTGTTCCCCTTGTTATTCTTCTTCGGCATGGGCTGGATGTACATGGTGATCCTCGTCTGCTTCCAGGATTCGATCGATTACAACGCCTATGTCGAGGGCGATCCCAAAGAATCCCTCATCTCGAGCTGGCGCCCCCTCACGGTAAAGCTTGGCAGCGCCCTCCAGCGCGGCTTCCAGTTCCTGATCTTCCTCGTCTCGGGCGTTAGCGCCGCCTATAGCCAGATCTCAAGCGCCGAAAGCGAATACAACATCGTGGCAGCGACGGGTGGAGGCAAGGAAGGGAGCCCCGAATACGAGGCTTACGTTAGTGCCATCGCCGCGGCCGAGGATAGCGTCACCGCGGGCAACATGCGCGTGTTCGGCATCGTCGTCGTCTTGCTGCTCGTCCTCTCGATCCTCGGGGCCTACGTCGCGATCGAGAAGTTCTATACCCTCGATGAGGAATCCCACGCGAAAATCGTCGAGGAACTTGAAATGCGTAAGAAA
>JAQYPI010000059.1 GCA_028726925.1 Caryophanales bacterium
TTTGACGAAAACGCCCACCTCACCGAGCTCATCGAGTCGAAGCTCGAGCGCGTGGACGGCAAAATCCACGCGACTCCTCTCGAAGGCAAGGCGCCGATGATCCTATCCGACGACGCCCTCGTATCCATGAACCTGTTCTGCTTCACCCACGAGATCATGGACCGCATCGAGGAAGGCTTCCCCCGCTTCATGGAAGAGAACAAGGACCACCTCGACTCCGCGGAATACCTCCTCCCGACCCTCGTCTCCGAGACGATGGAACGCGACGGGGCGACCGTCAAGGTTCTCGGCACCTCGGCCGTCTGGCATGGGGTCACCTACCGCGAGGACAAGCCAGACGTGGTCGCCTCCATCGCCCGCCTCGTCGAGCAAGGGGAATATCCGAAGAAGCTCTGGTGAGAAAAACCGAAAATCGAGGGCTCCGTGCCCTCTTTTTCTTTTGCCAAAGCCCGCGTCTTTGCAAGTTTTCTAGAATCGGGGATAATATCCCCATGAGCAACAAACCCCTCTTACCGATCCGCATGCTTTCCGCGGCGACGAGCGTTTCTGGCCAAGGCGTCGGCAGCGCCTACATGGAGCAAGTCTCCCTCGTCAAGGAGCAAAGCGATCTCTTTTCCGTCTACGAGAACCGCGCGAAAGGCTACCGGTCCTCGATCATCAACCACGTCCACACGGTGAACCCCACGTTCCGCCTCGCGATGAACCGGCGCCACATCAACGTCATCTACGTCCATTTCATCCCCTCGACGCTCGATGGGTCCATCCGCCTGCCGAAGCCGATTTTCTGGATTTTCAAGAAATACGTGATCTCGACGTACAAAAAGGCCGATGAAATCGTGGTCGTGAACCCTTCCTTCATCGCCCCCCTCGTCGAGCTCGGGATGAAGAAGGAGAACATCACCTACATCCCTAATTACGTGTCCAAGCAGGATTTCCATCCCCTCCCCAAGGAAGAGATCCTCGCCCTTCGCAAGGAACTCGGCATCGCCCCTGACGCCTTCGTCGTCCTCGGCTGCGGCCAGGTCCAGACCCGGAAAGGGGTCCTCGATTACATCGAATGCGCGAAAGCCAACCCCGACCTCACCTTCGTCTGGGCCGGCGGGTTCTCCTTTGGGGGCATCACGGACGGGTATGACGTTCTCAAGCCGATCGTCGAGAATCCCCCCGCGAACGTGAAGTTCCTCGGCATCGTGCCCCGCGAGAAGATGAACGGCATCTTTAACGCCGCGGACATGCTCTTCATGCCGTCTTTAAGCGAGCTCTTCCCCATGTCGATCCTCGAGGCCGCCAATAGCGCCAAGCCGATCCTCCTGCGCGACCTCGACCTCTATCGCGACATCCTCTGGGACACTTACGCGCGTGCTAGCGACGTCCCGGGCTTCAACGCCGAAATCCGCAAGCTCGCCCTCGACAAGGAATATTACGAGAAATACGCCTCTCTCTCGCATTACGTCTCCGAGTTCTATAGCAAAGAGCACGTCGGGGCCATGTGGCGGGAATATTACGTGCGCATCTTCGAGAAATGGAAAGATAACCCGAAAAAGAGGCTAAAACTCGGGAAAGGAAAGAAGAAATGAAGAAACAAGCCGCCGCCCTCTTTTTGCTGCCCTTGCTTCTTTCTTCCTGCGGCAAGGCCACCTTCGTCCCGGAAGATTACGTCCAAAAACTCCCCTTGTTCGCGACGAAAGACACCGTGAACGTCCTCCAGATCACGGACCTGCATTGGAGCCTCGGGGTCGACGTATCCCGTCAAAAGGATTATCTTTCCTCGCTTTTCGCCTCTTCGAATCCCGACCTCGTGGTCGCTTCGGGGGACAACGTCATGATCGGCAACGAAGGCACGGTCCGCTCCTGCGTCGCGACGATGGACGAGCTCGCTGAAATCCACGGCTTCCGCTGGATCACGACGTTTGGCAACCATGACCGTCAAGGCATCTACGAGCCTGGGTTCTGGAAACGGGTTCTCGCTTCCTCCTCCCATTGCCTTTATTCCGAGCTCGATGACGACTTGACCGGCCGTTCCAATTACGTCCTGTCCTTGACCGACGCTTCGGGCGCCCCCCTCTGGAACGTCGTTTCCATCGATTCCAACAGCTATTTCCAGTCCTCGACCCTTGCATATTCCTACGACATCGTCCACGAGGACCAAGTCCAGTGGTACGAAGAAGTCTCTTCCGCCACGGGGGACGTCCCAAACCTCGTCTACATCCACATCCCCCTTTACGAAGTGGAATACGCCTTCCGCCTCGCGGGGCAAAAGGGAGGCACCTTAGAGGACGGCACCGGCCGCCCCGGGGTCGAGGCCCCTGGCATCCTCGGGCGCTTCTCTGGGGTCATGCACGAAGCGGATGTCGTCAAAAACGAGGAACTCGGTCCTTCGCGCTGCTGCGTTGGCTTCGAGCCAAGTCGCCTTTTCTCCGCCCTTGAGGCGCATCACGGTCGCGGGGTTTTCTTCGGCCATGACCACATCAACGACTTCATCGCCGAATACAAAACATCCGAAACCGGGGAATATGTCACGATCGGTTACGGTCTCAAGACGGGCGACGGCCTCTACTTTGAGGATGGCATGATCGGGGGCACCTTATCCACCATCCACCGCGACGGGAGCGTTTCCTATTCCCGTTGCTTCCAAGGCTACGAAGATGATTCTTTCCGGAAGGAGGACCTGTTCGCATGAAAAAACGCCTTTCCTTGATCCTTTCTCTTGGTGAGGCATTGCTATTCCCCGTCGTCGGCCTCGCCCTTTACGACGCGATCATGGCCTTCGTCGTGGAAGCCGCCTCGACTGTCCCCGAATTCCCGCGGATCCTGCCTCTCCTCCTCATGGGGGTCACCCTCGTTGTCCTTTGGTTTGTCCTCCACGCCATCCGCCGCCCGCGAAGCCCCGGCTCCCGCAAAGCCACCTACCTTGGGGGCGGAGCGGTCCTCTTGCTCCTCGGGGCCTCGACCGTCATCCTCGACATGGTCTACGCCTTCACGGGCACGTTTGCGTCGCTTTTGGAAAGCAAAGCCACTTGGCTTTACCCCATCGATACCCTCGTTGTCGGCTTCCTTGCGGATTTTCTCGGGGCCTTCCTTATTTTCTTCTATGTCAAGAAAGACAAGGGAATGCCTGAGCTATCGCCCCATCCTTGGCCCCTTTGGAAGCGTATCGTCCTCGGCTATGTCCTCTTCCCGCTTTATACGATGATCGCGATGTTTTTCGCCGGGGCGTTCCTTTTGAACCTCCTTTATTTCGACCGCGATTTCTCCCATTTCGGGGTGACGCTTTCCTTCTACCTCCTCATGATCCTGCCATCGGTCAGCGTGTTGCTTTACGAGCATCTTATCCGCGATAGCGAGGGGGTTCGCCGCTTCAATTTGATCTTGCGCGGGGGCTCCGCCTTCCTCCTTACGGGCATCGTCCTCTCCCTCTGGGGGTATTTCGGGTCCCTTCAAGATCCTTACGCCATCTCGGATTCCCTCGTGAATGCCTTCCCCCTGGATTTCCTCATTTCCAAGGCTATCGGCCCAATCCTCCTTTACCTCCTCGCCCTCGTCCCGCCCCTTTGTATGCTTCTAAGCTTCCTTTTCGCGAAGAAGAAGGAAGATTCTCACGTCTAAAGAGCCCTATATCCCTCCTTTTTCCCGCGGATTGCGCGATTCCCCCTTCCCTTCCCTTAGGGAAACGGGTATTATCTAGGCGCGGAAATCCCGTCGCGGTTCCGTGTTGCACGAATAACTTTTGGGTGGTCCTGTGACGGTCCGCCCTTTCTTTATTCGGCGCATCTTGGAGGCAGAAATGAACGAAATCCCGACCATCAAGACCCTCATCGAACCCGTTCTTACGAAGAATGGGTACGCGCTTTACGACCTTAAATTCACCAAAGGGAAGGAAGTTACGCTCGAAATCGTGGTCGATCGGCTTGAGCCGATCGGGCTCGACGACATCGTCGCCTTGTCCGAAGCCATCAGCCTTGCCCTCGACGAGGCGGACCCGATCGGGGAGGCCTATAACCTCGACGTCTCAAGCGCCGGGGCGGAGAAGACCATCGCCCTCGAGGCCTTGCCTTCTTACGTCGGCCATTACGTGCATTTGCACCTCACCCACCCCGTGAAGGGGGACAACATCCTCGAGGGAACCCTCCTCGAGGTCGGCGAGTCGACGAAGCTCGAACGGAAAGTCAAGACGAGGAAAATCGTCGAGACCTTCCCGACTTCCGACATCGATTCCGCCCGCCTAGCCATCCAATTCTAAAAGAGAGAAAGGATATCAAACCATGAAAAAAGAAGTTGAGCAGATCCCGCACCTGCTGGATTCCGCCAAAGAGATCGCCCAGATGCATGGGCTGAGCCTCGAATCCGTCCTCCACGCCGTCGAAAACGCCCTCAAGCGCGGCTTCGTCACGAAAGTCCTCTGCGGGGGCGACGATGCCGTCGTCGAATGCTCCATCGACCCCGAGACCGGCGCGGTTTGCCTCGCCCAGATCAAGGAAGTCGTGGACGAAGTCGAGGACGATTACCTCCAGATCGAGACGGAAGAGGCTAACGAAGGCCTCGAGACCCCGAAATACAAGCAAGGCGACCGTTACGCGATCCCCGCGGACCTGACCGACCTCACCTCCGCCGCGCAGAAAGGGTTCGCGAACTACCTGCGCCAAGAGATCGCCGACGCCGAGCGCGCCGAGCTCTACAAGGTCTACAAGGACCACATCGGTGAGCTCGTGACCGGCGAAGTCCTCGCCGTGAGCGATCGCGCCATCACCGTCATGATCGGCCGCACCAAGGTCGAGATGGGCAAGCGCGACCTCATCCGCGACGAATTCTTCAAGCCGGGCGACATGATCAAGGTCTATATCGAGGAAGTGCGCCCCGCAGAAGAGGGCGATCCCGCCGACCCGAAGAAGAGGCGCGGCCCCCAGATCGAGGTCACCCGCGCGAGCAAAGGCTTCCTCAAGCGCCTGTTCGAGGAAGAAATCCACGAGCTTTACGACGGCACCGTCGTCATCAAGAACATCGCCCGCCAAGCCGGCGTCCGTTCCAAGATCGCAGTCTATTCGAACGACCCGAACCTCGACCCGACCGGGGCCTGCATCGGACAAGGCGGCTCGCGCATCCAAAAGATCGTCGAGCAGCTCGGCAACGGCCACGCGAAGGAAAAGCTCGACATCGTCGAATATAGCGATTACACCCCGAAATACATCCTCGAGGCCGTCCACCCCATCCTCGCGATGGGCGTCGCGATCGACGAGGAAACCAAGACCGCGAAGGTCATCGTCTCCGCGGAAACCATGCGGAACGGCGTCTCGCGCTTCCGCAATAACCTCCCCCTCGCGAGCCAGTTGACCGGCTACCGCCTCGATTACCTCTCCCTCGATGACGCCCTCGACCAGGGCATCGCCTACGTCTCCATGGAAGAGGCCGAGCGCGAAGCCAAGCGCCTCACCGAGGAACGCGCGAAGGAGGAATACCGCCGCCGCACGCTCGAAGAAATCCACCGCCGCGAGGAAGAAGCGCGCGCCAAAGCCGCCGCTGAAGAGGCTGCCCGCCTCAAGGCCCTCGAAGAGGCCCGCCGCGCGGAAGAGGAGGCCAAGAAGGCCGAGCGCCTCGCCCATGTCGACCCGCTCCCCGAGATGCCGGCCGTCACCCCGAAGGCCCAGGCAACCGAAGCCGATTTCCCCGCCGAGGCCGTGAACCCGGCCGCCGCCGCCCTCGCTGCCATGAACGCCGCGAAGGCTGCCGAAGCCGCTCACCCCGAGGAACCGGTCGAGGAGGAATCCCCGGTCGCCCCGGAAACTCCTGTTGTCGAAGCCCCGAAGGAAGAGATGCGCGAAGTCAAGACCACGACCACCCTCTCCGACCTCGAGGCCGAGCTCGAGAGCAGCATGAAGGCCGCTGCTCCGAAGCCGACCTACAACAAGTCCTCGAAGCGCCCGCGCAAGATTTCCGAAGAAGAAGTCAAGCGCGAAGCCGCTCCGCGCATCCCCGAGACCCAAGGCCTTGGGGTCACCTACACCGAGCAGGAACTCGCCCAGATCGAGGAAGAGGAACGCAATGCCTCCCTTGACGCCGACCTTGGCGATGACGACATCGATTACGACGATTACGACGAATATTACGACGACGAAAAATGAGGAAAGAAACGCTGCGCATGGACATCGTCTCGAGGGGGCGCTTCCCCAAGGAAGAGCTCTTTCGCCTTGTCCTCGTGGGCGGCGTTTTCGCCCTTGACCCCGAACAAACCGCCCCCGGGCGCGGGGTCTACGTCAAGCGGTCCCTCGAGGTCCTTTCGACTCTTGAAAGGAAAAAGGTCCTCGAGAAGACGCATCATGCCCCTTTGAAAGAGGGGGAACTCGAAAGGATGGTGAGCCTATGCCAAACGAAGAAGCCCTTCGCTTCCTAGGACTCCTCAACCGCGGGGGCAAATGCCTCATCGGGGAGCCCATCCTGCACAACATGCGCAAGGGGAATGCCCTCGTGATCGCGGAGACGGACTCGAAAACCGCCCTCCGCGCGAAGGAGAAGGGGGAGCGCGTTGGCTGCCTCATCCTCGAGGGCGCGAGCAAGGAGGAGCTCGGCGGGGCCATTGGCTTCGCGAGCGCCTCCGCCATCCTCGTGAAGGACACCAAGGCTAGCCTTGCCCTCGCGAGGAAATGGGAAACGCGGAAAGGAGATTTATGAAGAAACCGAATTACGGCGTGAAAAAAAGCGACCAGAAGAAGCCTGCCTCCGGGCAGCGCGTCTCGAACTTCCAGCCGAGAGAGCGGAGGAGAGAGGAATACGCGAAAGTCAACGGGGGCGTCTTCGTCTATAGCAAGCCGATCAGCGTCGCGGAACTAAGCAAAGCGATCAACGTGCCGACGCCCGCGATCATCAAATACCTCTTCCTTCGCGGCAAGGCCGTGACGATCAACCAAGTCCTCGACGACGAGACGATCGGGGAGCTTTGCCTCGAGTTCGGCTACGACTTCAAGAAGGAGAAGATCGTCGACGAGGAGCATTTCGAGGAACTCGAGGTGCAAGACGACGAGGCCGACCTCAAGGAACGGCCCGCGGTCGTCACCATCATGGGTCACGTCGACCACGGCAAGACCACCCTCATCGACGCGATCCGCTCCTCCCACATCGTGGACACCGAGGCCGGCGGCATCTCGCAGGAGATCGGCGCCTACCAAAAGGAAGTGCACGGCAAGAAGATCACCTTCATCGACACCCCGGGGCACGCGGCCTTCACCGCGATGCGCGCCCGCGGCGCCTCGGTCACGGACATCGTCGTCCTCGTGGTCGCCGCCGACGACGGCGTCATGCCCCAGACGATCGAGGCCATCGACCACGCGAAAGCCGCGGGGGTCCCGATCATCGTGGCCATCAACAAGATGGATAAGCCGGGCGTCCATCCCGAGCGCGTCAAGGAAGAGCTCATGCAGCACGACGTCATCGCCGAGGATTACGGGGGCGACGTCATGACCGTCGAGATCTCCGCGAAAAAAGGCATGGGGATCGACGATTTGCTCGACATGATCCTCCTAAAGGCCGAGATGCTCGAGCTCAAGGCCAACCCGAAGCGTTACGCGATCGGCGCGGTCCTCGAAAGCGAACTCTCCAAAGGCGAGGGACCCAAAGCCACCCTCCTCGTCCAAAACGGCACGTTGACCGCCGGGGATTACGTCGTCGTGGGCGAAACTTATGGCAAGATCCGCCGCATGACCAACGAATATCGCCAGGTCTTAAAAGCCGCTGGCCCAGGCACCCCCGTGTCGGTCATTGGCCTCAGCGCCGTCCCAAGCGCTGGGGACAAGTTCATGGCCTTCCCCGAGGAACGCCAAGCCAAGGAAATCGCCGAGAAGCGCCAGCTTTCCAAGCAAGCCAAGGAACGTTCCGGCTCCTCCGCGATGACGCTTGCCGACCTCAATAACCTCGTCAACGCCGGCAAGGTCAAGGACGTGAACGTCGTCGTCAAGGCCGATAGCGACGGCACGGCCGAGGCCCTCAAGCACAACCTCGAGAAGATGAGCACCGATTCCATCAAGGTCCGCGTCCTTCTCGCTAGCGCCGGGGCCATCAGCGACAACGACGTCCTCCTCGCGAGCGCTTCTCACGCGATTATCTTCGGCTTCAATGTCCGGCCGGATGCCCGCGTCCGCCAGAAAGCGGAAGAAAACCACGTCGAGATCCGCCTCCACAAGATCATCTACGAGCTCCTCGACGACATGGAGGCCGCCATGAAAGGCATGGTCAAGGCCGAGGTCGTCGAAAGCGTTACCGGCCAGGCCGAGATCCGCCACATCTACAAGATCGGCAAAGTCGGCACGATCGGTGGTTCCTACGTCACGAGCGGCCTCATCAAGAACGGGGCGAAGATCCGCCTCCTTCGAGACGGGGTCGTCATCTACGACGGCAAGCTTGGCTCCCTTAAGCGCTTCAAGGACGACGCCAAGGAAGTCAAGGAAGGCTACGAATGCGGCCTCACGATCGAGGGATATAACGACATCAAGGAAGGCGATATCGTCGAAGCCTACGAGATGGTCGAGAAGACGGAAGGGGGCGCTGCCTAATGGCCAACCGCCCCGAACGCGTCAAATCTTTGATCGGGCGTTACATCGCCGACATCGTGCGCAACGAGATCCGCAAGCCGGGTCTTGGCATCGTCTGCGTGAACGAGGTCGTCGTCTCGGACGACTATAGCTACGCGGACGTCTACGTCACGTTCCTCGACGGCAAGTATTCCCATCAGAAGATCGAGGAACTCAAGAAGACGGAAGGCTTCGTCCGCAGCTCCCTCGCGAAGAAAATCGACATCTACAAGGTGCCGAAAGTCCGCTTCGTCCTCGACGAGACCGCCCTCTCCGCGGCCCGCGTCGAAGCGGCCCTCGCGAAAGAGGAAAAAGACCTCGCGGCCCTCGAGACGAAGAAAGAAGACGAATGAAGAAAAGCGAGCAGCCCAACTCGGGTTTGCCCGCTTTTTTCGTTATCGGAACAGCTTTTTTCGGAATGCCTTCTTGCCGTCGATGACGGCATCTTGGTAACCGAGTTCCCGCAGGATCTTGGGATAGCGCTTCTTCATCACGAGGATGTCGAGGGGGTTTTCTTGCCGGCTAAGAAGCGTCTCGAACCTAGAAAGCAAGGGAGCAAGGTCCTTTTCCTTGCCTTTCTCGATGCGGATATCGCTTAAGGCGTAACGATGGGGAAGGACCCGGGAATAGGCGATGAAGCCGATCGTTTTCCGATTTTTGCGAAGGAGCGTCGCTTCCTGGTTTTTCTTAACCGTTGCCCATCCTTCCTTTTCGGCGAGGCGGCTGAGCTCGAAGGCCTCTTCCTTGAGGACGACGGGCTTGAGCGAATAGGGGCTCCCGTCGTTTTCCTTGCGCTCGATATGGGAGAAATAAAGACAGAAGTCCTTGTAGTT
The DNA here is from genome assembly GCA_028726925.1 of Caryophanales bacterium. Lineage (GTDB taxonomy): Bacteria > Bacillota_I > Bacilli_A > RFN20 > CAG-826 > Alloenteromonas. Next base: position 9,389 of record JAQYPI010000059.1, read on the forward strand.
CGTTAGCATGGAGGAAAGGTTCGCTTCCGCCTCAGGGCGTTCCTCGTAGATGCGTCGCAGCAAATCCTTCGTCCATTGCCGTTCGGTGAACCCGTCCGCCGGGCAAACCCGGGGAACGACGGGCAAGGATTCTTCCTTGGCCATGCCGCGGAGATCGTCCTCGCGGGCGAGGATGAGGGGACGGATGAAGGTGATGCCCGCGCGGTCGAGGCGCATGATTGGCTCGAAGGTCGCGACCCTGCCCCCGTGGATCATGTTCATGAAGAGGGTCTCGATCGCGTCGTCCTTGTGGTGGGCGAACGCCACCTTGGAGCAACCATGTTTCTTCGCCGCGGCGTTGATCGCAGCTTTTTTCATGCGCGAACAGATGGAGCAAGGGGTATGGCCGCCTTTCGGGGTGTTTTGTTTCAAAATCGGGTAAACCTCACGGGAATCCTCGACTTGGAGCGTGAGCCCGAGGGAGGCGGCGAATTCGCGCAGGGGAGACGGGTCGAACCCAGGGAAGCCGAGGTCGAGGGTAATCGGGACGATCTTGAAGTCCTTGTGGGAAAATTTCGTGTACAAAGCCATG
>JAQYPI010000060.1 GCA_028726925.1 Caryophanales bacterium
CTATTTCAAGACGGGGGAGGAATTCTTCCCGGATTTCCTTTCCAAGCTCGAGGAAGCCAAAGAATTCATCTTCCTTGAGTTTTTTATCGTCGCCGAGGGCAAGGAATGGGACGCGATCCTCGAGATCCTGACTAGGAAAGCCAAGGAAGGGGTGGACGTCCGCCTCCTTTTCGATGACATCGGCTGCCTCACCACCCTTTCGAGCCGCTTCGCGAAGAAACTGAGGGAACAAGGAATCCACGCCTACGCCTTCAACAAGGTCACGCTTATTCTCGCGGGGGTCTACAACAACCGGGATCACCGCAAAATCGCGATCATCGATCACAAATACGGCTACACGGGTGGCCTCAATCTCGCGGATGAATACGCGAACGACATCGAGCGCTTCGGCTACTGGAAGGACACGATGATCCGCGTCGAGGGGCGCGCATCTCCGCCCTCATCGCCATGTTCCTCATCAATTACGACATGACCGCCCGCACCGTCTCGGATTACGAGAACCTCATCCCGGCCGAATACGAGACCTTCGAAAACGAGGGGCACATCCTTCCCTTCGGCACCGGCCCCGAGAATTTCTATCCCATCCGCACGGGAGAGGCCAATTACATCTCGATGATCCAAAACGCCCGTCGTGAGATTTTTATTAGCACCCCTTATTTCATCCCGTCTATCGAGCTCTTGCACACGATCGAGGCCGCCGCCCTCCGTGGGGTCAAAGTTCATTTGATCCTGCCGGGCATCCCCGACAAGAAACTCCCTTACCTCATCGCGAAGCATTACCTCCCGCCCATCTTACGCGCCGGGGCCAAGGTCTATTTCTATAAGCCCGGGTTCAACCACATGAAAACCGTCCTCGTCGACGACGAGCTCGCCTTCGTGGGGACCATCAACATGGATTACCGATCCCTTGTCCACCATTTCGAATGCGGGGCCACTTTGCTTCGTAACCCGTGCCTTAAGGACATCAAGGAGGATTTCCTGCAGATGATTTCGGTCTCGGAGCCCGTCCCGGAGGACTATTCCCTCTCCCCGTTCCAGAAGGTCATCTGCGCCCTCCTTTCCGTCTTTATCCCTCTCCTATAAAGGAAACTGAAACGGATTCCCTCCCGTTTCGACGTCCCCGATCGTTTTACAAAATTTCGCGAAAATATCGGTTGATATCCCTTCCCCGCGGTTTTATATTTATCCCGCAGAGAGGAAACCAAGAACTATGTACCGCAAAGACCTACGCCCGGAAATCGTCGATTCCTTCATCGCGGAATTCAATGAGTTCGGGCCCAAACTCACGCTCGACCGCGTCTCGAGCCGCATCCACATCTCCAAAAAGACCATCTATCGCTTTTTCCGTTCCAAGGACGAGATCTATTCCTACATCCTGAAGCAAGCCGCCCGCGACGTCGCCATGGGACAAAAAGCCGTCCTCGAGGATTCTTCGCTTTCCCCCGCCGAGAAAGTCCGCCGCATCTTGACCGTCGAGACCCTCTGGGAATCCAAGATCGACATCTCAAAAGTCGCGGAGCTTACCGAAGAAGCCCCGGGCATCGCGAAAGAGATCCTCGAAGCCTATCACGCTTCCTGGGACGCCGTCCGCCAAGCGCTTAACGACGCCAAGGAAAAAGGCGTCGTCCGCCCCGAAGTCAACGTCGACCTATTGCTCACCTATCTCGAGGCCAGCATGAAATCCCTTTATTCGAGCAAGGTCCTCAAGGAGCAGCACCTCTCTTACACCCAGGCGATCTCCGCTCTCGCTTCGATCGTCGTCGACGGCATCCTCGCCTAAGCAACCCAATCAAAACCGGGCACGCGCCCGGTTTTTTCGTGTCCAAAAGAAAGCCCCGCCGATCGCTCGGCGGGGAAGGAAGGCAACTTAATGGGAATCGCTTAAAACCATCAAGGTCTCGCAAGGAAGGCCCACGGTCTTCTCGCCGTGGAGTTCCTCGAGGTTGATGAGGGTGATCGCCGCGACGGGGATGCCCCCAGCCACCTCGACGATTTTCTTGAGGGCCTCGAACGTGCCGCCCGTGGCCATCAAATCGTCGACGAGGAGGACGCGGCTGCCCTTGGGGAAGCTATCCGCGGGGATCTCGATGGTCGCCGTGCCATACTCGAGGGAATAGGAAGCCTTGATGGTCGCCCCCGGGAGCTTGCCGGCCTTGCGGCCCATGATGAAGCCAAGGCCCATCTTGTAGGCGAGGGCGCTGCCGAAGATGAAGCCGCGGGATTCCGCCCCGATGATGTAGTCGGGGGAATATTTCTCGGCGATCTTGGCCATGTCATCGATGACGGAACGGAAGGCCTCCCCGTTTGCAACGAGAGGGGAGATATCCTTGAAGGAAATCCCGGGTTTCGGGAAATCGGGGTAGACCCCGATGCATTTTTCGTAATCCATGGTAGTGCTCCTTTGCACGAAGATACATTGTAGAAGAGAAACGGTTTTGTGCCTAGGCCCAAGAAAAACCCCGGGAGGCGCCCCGGGGTCCCTAAAGCAAGGGAAAGGCTATCAGAAGATGCCGGTGAGGTACTTCATCACGAAGATCGCGACGAAGGCGACGGTGCAGGCGGCAACGGTGATGTCTTTCTTGGTGAACTTGCCGGAAACGGCGGTCATGACCGTGTAGAAGAGGAAGCCGGCCGCGATGCCATCGGAGATGGAGTAGCTGACGGTCATGAAGAGGACCGTGAGGAAGGCGCTGCCGACGGAAACCCAGTCTTTCCAGTCGAGGTCCTTGAGCCCGCTGAACATGCAGATGCCGACGTAGACGAGGGCAAGGCCGGTGACGCAGGGGGTGGAGAACATCGAGAGGGCGGGATAGATGAGGAGGGAGAGGCCGAAGAGACCGCCGGTGGTGACGGCCGCAAGACCCGTGCGGGCCCCGGCGGCGACGCCGGTGGTGGATTCGACGAAGGAGGTGACGGTGGTGGTGCCGCAGACCGCGCCGAAGCAGGTGCCGATCGCGTCGACGACCATCGCGCCGCGATCGCTCACGGTCATGGTGCCGTCTTCGTTGATCATGCCGGCGCCTTGCTCAACGCCGACGAGGGTGCCCGTCGTGTCGAAGAAGTCGGTGAAGAGAAGAGCGAAGATGAGCGCGTAGCTCGAGGGTTTAGCAAGGCAGTCGAAGCCGCGGAAGACGGAACCGAAGATCTTGCCGAAGTTGCCGATCTCGCTTAGATGGTAGCTGGAATCATAGTAGGGAGCGAAGCCCGGGACGTTCGCGGTGCCCATGGCCCCGCAGATGACGCCCATGATGACGATGGTGATGATGACGCCGAATTTCTTGATCCAGAAGATCGTGCGGTTCTTTTCGGGAAGCGCGGAGATGGCGAGGATGATGATGATGCCGATGAGACCCATGAGGGTCGGGAGTTCCTTGAAGGAGCCGAGGGTGACGAGGGTGGCGCCGTCGACGATGATGCCGGTGTTCTGGAGGCCGATGAAGGCGATGAAGAAGCCGATGCCGGCGGAAATCGCGATCTTAAGGGACTTCGGGATGGCGCGGACGATCCAGGCGCGGAGCGGGGTGATGGAGATGATGAGGAAGAGGATGCCGTCGATGAGAACGACGCACATGGATTGGGCGAAGTTGTAGCCAAGGCCGAGCAAGACGTTGAAGGCGATGAGCGAGTTGAGGCCTAGACCAGAAGCAAGGCCGATCGGGAGTTTGCCGATGAGGCCCATGAGGATGGTGGTGACGGAAGCGGAGATGGCCGTCGCGGCGAAGACCGCGGCGTTCACCTGAGCGACGGTCGCCCAAGTATCCCCGTAAAGAAGGATGTAGGTGACGTCCCCGATGACTTTGACGTTTTCCACCCCGGGAATGCCAGCCGCGATGCCAGCCCAGTTGCTGGAGAGCATGGCCGCGTTGAGCGGAAGGATGTAGAACATCGCGAGGAAGATGACGAGACCTCCCAGGAGTTCGCGGACGATGTTGGATCCGCGCTCGCCGATGTGGAAGAATCGGTCGAGGAGGGCACCGAATTTGGTTTTCGGGGTCCAAGGTTGTTGAGGCGATTGGTTTTCAAACGCCGCTTGTGCTTCTGCCATAGTTTTCCTCCTATATGCGCAGTAGGCGCCGTTCCAAGGAAAAATGGAAAAAAGAAAAAAGTCGCCTTTGTTTTTCCTTTTTTCAAAGAACCAAGAAGAACGACACGAGAAGTTTACCGATATGCCGAAGGAAAAATGAAGGAAAATTTTCATGAAAGCGTTTTCCCGCCATTTACCTCATTTTGTGCTTTTCCTTTTGCCTTCCGCGCACATAACATATTAGGAAAGGAAAACGAGGTAACCACCAAAATGGATATCAAGAACATGCCGAACGTCCACGTCCTGGACCATCCTTTGCTCCTGCATAAAATCTCGCAGATCCGCAAAGTGTCGACCCAAACCAACGAGTTCCGCCAACTCGTCAAGGAAATCGCCGTCATCGAGGGCCTAGAAGCCTTCCGCGAGCTCCCGACCAAAAAGGTCACGATCCAAACCCCCCTTGAGGAGACCGTAGAGCCCGTCATCGAGCCGGATTCTCTCTGCTTCGTGCCCATCCTCCGCGCGGGGCTCGGGATGGTCGATGGGTTGCTCGAACTCATCCCCGGCGCCCATGTCGGCCACATTGGCATGTACCGTAATGAGGAGACCCACCAGCCCGTCGAGTATTTCTGCAAACTCCCCAAGAACATCGCGGATCTCGATGTCTATCTCATCGACCCGATGCTCGCGACCGGCGGAAGCGCCATCGACGCCGTCGAGGCCCTTCGCAAAAGAGGGGTCAAGAAACTCCACTTCCTCTGCATCATCGCCGCCCCGGAAGGGGTCGAGGCCTTCGAGAAGAAGTACCCGGACGTCCCCCTCTACATCGGGGCGCTTGACCGCCAGCTCAACGAGAACGCCTACATTTGCCCGGGCCTCGGGGATGCCGGCGACCGGATCTTTGGCACCATCCAGTAAGGAAATCTTAAGGAGGAGGGGTTCACCCTCCTCTTTTTTGTGTTCAAACGCCCGAATTCCGAATAGACTACCCACATGGAAAAAACGCTCGACCTCCAAGAACGCGTCGCCCTCATCAAAGAGGCCATCCTCGCCCACGAGGAAACCGACCCCGTCGCCATCGCCACCGCGGTGATGCAAACCCCTTTCGTCCGTCCTCTTGGGCCCGAACACCATTTTCTAGACGGGGCTTGCTTCCTCAAGGCGTTCTCTAACGCCGGGGGGAACCTCGACATCCATGCCGCCCTCGAGGAGATGGAGAAACGTTCCGCCCTCATGCCGGATGCCATGTGCGCCTATTGGGGCATCTGCGGGGCCAACGCCTCCCTCGGCGCCGCCCTATCGATTTTGCGTCACACGACCCCCGAGACATGCTCGGAAGAATACGAGGACAACATGCGCTTCACCGCGAGCCTCCAAGCCAAGATCGCTCGCCTTGGCGGCCCGAGCTGCTGCAAGCGGAACGCCTTCCTCGCCCTCGTCGCCGCGACGGTGTTCGCGAACGATCGCTATGGGGTCCAGATGGAAACGTCTTTCCCTTCTTGCCCGTATTTAGACGAACCCACCTTCTGCATCCGCGAGAAGTGCCCGTTCTATTCCAAGAACGCGAAAGAATAAAAAAAGAGCGCAGATCCTTGGAAAATCCTTGGATTTGCGCTTTTTTCGTGGTCAGCGTTTGCGGTCGACGTCCATGCGCTCGATGTCTTCTTCCTGGGCGCAATAGACGTAGGGGATGTTCCGGTCGAGCTCGTTGTAATCGAGCCCATATCCCATGAGGAAGAGGGAATCGTTGATTTCCTTCCCGACGAAATCGACGTCGACCTCGAGCTTGCGGAAGGGCTTCTTGTTGAACAGGGCCGCGATCAGGACTTGCTTGGGCTTGTGCTTCTTGTAGAGGTATTCCTTGAGGTAATGCATCGTGAGGCCCGTGTCGACGACGTCCTCGACGATGACGACCGTGCGGTCCTTGATGTCCATGTGAAGGTCGTGGTCGAGGCGGATCTTCCCGGTGGATTCCGTGCCGCTATAGGAGGACACCTTGATGTAGTCCATGTAGACGGGGCACTTGATTTGGCGCAGGACATCCGCGAAGAAGAACATCGCGCCTTTCATGACCCCGACGATGACCGGGATCTTGTCCTCGTCTTTGAGTCGTGCGGTGATTTGGCGGCCGACGCGCCGGACGATGGATTGGATCTGCTCTTGCGACAAAACGATTTCGTCTCTCATGGGGGAAGCTCCTCGGTATTGTTGTAGTCTATCGTCCGCCGGTTTCCTAAGGCAAGGAAAACGGGCTTGAAAGCGCTATCTAGAGCATTTTGGTAGCCCTTTTGCTATCATCAAGTAATACAAAAGGAGAACGCCATGAAGCTCACTTCCCTTCCCGTTGCCTATACCTACGACGATCTTTTGCTCGTGCCGGCCCATTCGAACGTGATCCCGGATCAAGTCGACGTCTCGACGGAACTTTGCCCCGGAATCTTTCTCCCGACCCCGATCCTTTCCGCGGCCATGGACACCGTCTCGGAAGCGGACATGGGCATCGCCCTCGCCCGCGTCGGGGGCCTTGCGATCCTCCATAAGAACATGTCTATCGAAGAACAGGCAAGGCAGGTCCGCCTCGTGAAAGAGGCCGATCCCAAGGGAAGCCGTCCTGCGCTCGATGCTCAAGGACGCCTCCTCGTCGGGGCTGCGGTCGGGGCCAATCCCGAACTCCTCTCCCGTGCGAAAGCCCTGGTCGACGCGGGCGCGGACATCCTGTGCCTTGATTCCGCCCATGGCGACAGCCAAAACGTCATCGACAAGGTTCATGAACTTCGCCTCGCCTATCCAAACCTCCCGATTATCGCGGGCAACATCGTGACCCCGGGCGCGGCCAAGCGCCTCTATGAAGCCGGTGCCAACGTGGTCAAGGTCGGCGTCGGGCCGGGATCCATTTGCACGACCCGCGTCGTTTCCGGGGTTGGCGTCCCCCAAGCCACCGCGGTGGACCAAGTCGTCGCCATCGCAAAAGAACTCGGCTTCGGCGTCATCGCCGATGGCGGCATCCGGTATAGCGGCGACGTTGTGAAAGCCCTCGCCCTCGGCGCGAATGCCGTCATGCTCGGCGGGATGCTCGCGAAAGCCAAGGAAGCCCCGGGCGAAGTCCGCGAGGAAAACGGCGTCTTCTACAAGTCCTACCGCGGCATGGGGTCCCTCAAGGCCATGACCAAGGGAAGCGCGGACCGTTACTTCCAAAGTTCGAAAGGCAAACTCGTCCCGGAAGGGGTCGAGGCGGAAGTCAAGATCGAGGGAACGGTCGAAGACATCGTCTTCCAGATCGTCGGCGGCCTCCGTTCCGGCATGGGGTATCTCGGCGCGGCGAACCTTAAGCAACTCGAAAGCAACGCGAGCTTCGTCCAGATCACGTCCGCGGGCGAAATCGAATCCCATCCCCACGATGTCGCGATGACGAAATCCGCCCCAAATTACCAAAAGAAATAACGAAAAGATCCCTCGGCCAAAACCGAGGGATTTTCGTAAACCAAGGGGGACGTGTATGCGAATTTAGAAGACAAGGCTCTTTCATTCGAGCTCGATGGTCGATGGGGGTTTCGAGGTGATGTCGTAAAGGACGCGGTTCACCCCATGGACTTCGTTCACGATGCGCCGGGCGGCAAGGAAGAGGACTTCGTAAGGGATCTCGGTCGCGGAGGCCGTCATGAAATCGTCCGTGTCGACCGCGCGCAAGACCACGGCTTCTTCGTAGCTGCGCCCGTCGCCTTTCACCCCAACGGAACGCATGTTCGAGAGGGCCGCGAAATACTGGGACGGACGGATGCCTGCTTTCGCAAGTTCCTCTTGAAAGATCGCGTCCGCTTCCTGGACGGCTTTGACCCTATCGGGGGTCACTTCCCCGACGATTCGTATGCCAAGGCCCGGCCCCGGGAAGGGTTGACGGCCCACGATGCTTTCGGGCAAGCCTAGAAGACGCCCGAGCTTGCGGACCTCGTCTTTGAAAAGGTCTTTCAACGGCTCGACGAGACCCAAGAAATCGAGGTCTTTGGGAAGCCCGCCCACGTTATGGTGCGATTTGATGGTCGCGGCGATGCCAAGGCCACTTTCGATGCGGTCCGGATAGATGGTGCCCTGGGCGAGATAGAAGTCTCCAGTCCCCTGCAGCTTCCGCTCCTCCGCGGAGAAGACGTCGATAAATTCCTTGCCGATGATCTTCCGCTTCCTCTCGGGGTCGGTCACGCCTTTTAGGGCGGCGTAGAAACGCTCTTTCGCGTCCACCGCGATGAGGCGAAGGTCCATGGAACCGAATGTCTCTTTCACTTGCGAGGCCTCGCCCTTGCGAAGGAGGCCATGGTCCACGAACACGCACGTGAGGCGCTTGCCGACCGCTTTGGAAAGCAAGGCGGCCACGACGGCGCTATCGACGCCGCCAGAAAGCGCGCAAAGGACTTGCTTGTTCCCGATGAGGGCCCGCGCTTCCTCGATCTTGGTGTTCAAAAAATCCTCGGGACGCCAGGAGGCGCTAGCCCCGCAGATATCGAAAACGAAACGGGAAAGCATGTCTTGACCATGTAAGCTATGCTCGACCTCGGGATGGAATTGCACCCCGTAAAGCCGCTTCTTTTCGTTTTGGTAAGCCGCGATGGGGCAGGTGGAAGAAGAGGCCGTGACCTCGAATCCCTTGCCCAGGGAGACAATCTGGTCCCCATGACTCATGAACACGTTTTGCTTGGGTTCCAAACCCGAAAACAAGGGGGAGGTATGGTTGATTTGGATTTCGCGGTTCCCGTATTCGCGCTCGGAAATCGGCTGCACCTCGCCCCCGTTTTGAAAGGCCATGAGCTGGGCCCCATAGCAAATCCCGAGGATCGGCTTGCCAAGGTCGTAGATGCGAGGATCGACGCGCGGGGAATCCGCTTCGTAACAGGAACGCGGGCCGCCGGTGAAGACGATGCCTTTGATCGAGGGGTCCGCAAGCGAGTCGAGCGACGTAGAGAAAGGCAAAACCTCGCTATAGACGGAGAGGTCGCGAATCCTTCGGGCGATCAGCTGATTGTACTGGCCCCCGAAATCGAGAACGATGATTTTTTCCATTGTTTCATTGTAGGGCGAAGTAGACGAAAAAGGAACACGGAGGCCCAGGGAAACCGCTTCCTAGGGCAAGAAAAAAAGCAAGGGGGTCGCCCTTGCTCGTTCTTAAGCCGCCTTCTTGGCTTTGATTTTGTTTTTGATGAGGACGGAGAGGGTCGCGATCCCCCAGGGGAGGAGGGCGATGAGGAAGAAGATGACGAGGAAGAGGAGATAATAGACGACGAAGGGAACATAAGGTTTCACGAGGGTGTCGATGACCGGGAAGGTCACGGGCGCGTCTGGGTGCAGGTAGAACAGGAAGAGCCCGGCCTCGGGATTCGCCGCGTTGACCGCGAAGTTGGCCCCGACCGCGATGAGGGAGAAGATCGTGAAGATCGCATAACCAACGAGGGCCTTGAAGAAGCCTTTCTTGTTCCAGACCTCATGGACGCAGAGAACGAAGGATAGCGTTCCGGCGAGAATCGCGTGATAGGCCCCCGAATGGAGGGAGAGGAAGATATAGTAGGTACGGGTCATCGCGCTTGGGTTCACGTAATAGCAAAGCGCCGCGGCGAGGGCGACGGTCGAAAGATACCCGACGACCGCGTCCTTGACCTTGCCTTCTTTGAGAATCGGGAACAAAGGCAGGAGATACATCGGGGTGGAGCAGATCTGGAAGGGAATGAGGGAAATGCCCCCTTCGCCCCAAGCGACGGAAAGGGATATCTTGACGATTTCGAGGGCAATGAGAAAGAACCCGACCCCGGCGAGGAACCAGTTCCTCTTTTTCGCGTAACGCTCATCTCTATATTTGTTGCCAAAATAGATCCCAAGCCCGAAAAGGACGAGGGCAAGCACGATGAAACCAAGGTGCAAGGGGCCGAATTTGGCCGGTTTTTCATTCCACATGTCGCTACCTCTAAACGTTATTACCTTAAGGGAAGAGAAGGAAAAAAGAAAGGAAAAATATACAAAAAGCGCCCTTCTGTTGAAGAGCGCCTTCGTTAGGATTCGAGGTTCTTAGGCCGCTTGCTCATCCTTTTTCTCGCGAAGGATGAGGTTCATGACGATGCCGAGGATCATCGCGACCGCGGTGCTGCTCACCTGGGCGGCGAAGGAGCCGATCGCGATCTTGAAGACCAAGCCGCCGATGCCGGAGATGAGGATGACCGAGGCGACGAAGATGTTCTTGGTCTTGGTCATGTCGACCTTGTCGTGGATGAGCATCTTGACGCCGCTCGAGGCGATGAAGCCATAGAGGATGAGGGAGACGCCACCCGTGACGCAGGAAGGAATCGTCTGGGTGATGCCCATGAGGGGGCT
>JAQYPI010000061.1 GCA_028726925.1 Caryophanales bacterium
GTCCCGTCCGCGCAATCTTTATCTTGGTGGTTGGCGGTTTCTTCTCGCTCTTTGTCAACACACGACTCGGTTCCACCCAGAATGAGGAGGCTTTCCAATGAGAACGAACACTGTTGCGGTCGCTTCCCCGGCGCCGAAGAAACGCCACGCCTCTCAAAAGGCAAGAACGGCGAATTCAACCACCATCATCTACATCATCCTCATCGTGATGTCGATCCTTTGGATTCTCCCGATTTTGTGGATTGTCCTGCAATCCTTCACCGGCGAGCAACAAGCCTCTTTCGGGAAGTTCATCCCGGCTATCTGGGATTTCCAAGTCGTCGCGGGCCAAGCCAATCCCATCGCCCCCGAGATCGTTTATGGTACGACTCTCGGACCGTTCGGGAATTACGTCCAGCTTTTCACGAACGTACGCGCTACTGACGCTAGCTTTAGCCAAATCGTACCGTCCAATTTCAATTTCTTTGGCAGAATTGTGAATGGTAGGTTGTCTCTCGGCGGCTTCACGAACACCCTCTTCATCGCGACCATCTCGACGTTGCTATCCACCCTTCTCGTCCTTTGCACTTCCTATGCGTTCTCCCGCTTGCGTTTCAAAGGGCGCACGGTCATGATGCGCGCCATCATGGTGATCGGCATGTTCCCTGGGTTCCTTGGGCTTGTCATTCTCTACAACCTGTTCCGCATTCTCAATTCGGCGGGAATCGGTTTGTTCTACCAGTCGATCTGGGGTTTGATTCTTGTCTACACCGGCGGCGCGGGGATGAATTATTACATTTCCAAAGGCTTCTTCGACACGATTTCGAAGCAGATCGACGAAGCAGCCATGGTCGACGGCGCGACGAGATTCCAGATTTTCTACAAAATCACGATCCCTTTGTCCAAACCCATCATCATCTACACCATTCTCACGAGCTTCATGAGCCCGTGGGCCGAGTTCATCTCCGCGGATTACATCCTCGGTCCCTCGAACCCGGACTACAGCAACACCACCGTTTCCCTCATCCTTTATCGAATGCTCAATAAGCTCGACAAGGCATCCACGCCTACTTATTGGGGCCAGTTCTGCGCTGGGGCGGTCGTCATCGCACTCCCAACGACGATTCTCTTCATGTTCATGCAGAAGTACTACGTCTCCGGCGTCACCGGCGGCGCGGTCAAAGGCTAATCGCCATTCCGACACACTCGGGGGCTTCGGTCCCCGATTTCTTTCTTTGGAGGCAACCATGAAAAACAAATACCTGACCTTCTTTCTCCTTTCTGGGCTCCTCGCTTCCTGCGGTGGAGGCGAGGAATCTTCCGAAAGCGAAGACCTTTCTTATGAGGATTCGGCCCCTTCCCTCTCCGTTCCCTATTCCGGGAAATGCGAAAACAAGCCGGTTTACGAAATCCTCGTATATTCCTTCGCGGATTCCAACGGCGACGGCATCGGCGATTTCCAAGGAATCATCGACCATTTGGACTACCTCGCCTCGTTGAACGTCGGGTACCTCTGGCTTTCTCCCCTTCACCCCTCCGGGACCTATCACCATTATGACGTCGAGGATTATTACGACATCGACGCGACATACGGTGGCATGGCCGGGTTCGAAAGCCTGATTGAGGCCGCAAAAAACAAGGGAATCGGAATCGTGATGGACATGGTTTTCAATCACGCGTCCATCGAGTCCAACTGGTTCAAGGAATCTTACGAATCCTATTTTTCGCATAAGCGGTCTGGGACGCTTGATGAGATGCGCGCCGATCCCTCCGACATCGGAAACGATTTCCGTTTCATCGAAGATCCCGCTTCGAGCGGCACCAAATGCGAGAACATCCAAAAAGACGGTATCACGGTTTTCTATGAGGCAAATTTCGACCGCAGAATGCCAGAATTCGACCTTTCGTCGGCCGTCGTGATAAAGAAACAGCAAGATATCCTCAAATTCTATCTCGACAAAGGCGTCGCCGGATTCCGTTTCGATGGATGCCGCTATTTTTTCCAGGAAAGCCTCCAGAAATCCGTGGGTTACATGGATGAAATGGCGAATTACTGCCGCTCAATCAAGGAGGACGTCTTCCTCGTCGGCGAATACTGGGACGGGGTCGGCCAATCGATTTACTCGCAGGCCACCTCGAAAATGCCGATCTTCAATTTCCCGGTTTCGGCCGCAGCCAACACGATTGGTTCCCCAATGTATTCCATCCGCTCCGGCCTAGGATATCCCTTTGCCCAAACGGCTTATAAAGCCCAAAAGGATGCCTTGACCAAGAGCGACGGCCTCGTTTACCCCGTCTATTTCCTGAACAACCATGATGTGGATCGCTATTCGACCACGAAACTCGACGAAGCCAAGGCGGTCGCCGCCGGCTATCTTTTGACCCCGGGCACCCCGACCATGTATTATGGGGAGGAA
>JAQYPI010000062.1 GCA_028726925.1 Caryophanales bacterium
CACTCGGCTGTGAACCGAGCATGAACGGGTTCGACTCCCGTATCGCGCCCCACTTTCAAAAATTGACACCAATAAGAGAAAACTATTGGTGTTTTTTTATTCTTATACATTCTGAAGTTTATAAACGGCGAAATCTCTTTGCTGCAAATCACCTGACATATCAATTTTTTATTTGCCAATGTGAATGTTTTTTTCGTTTGAATCTGAGCAAAAATGTTGAAATTCAAATGATAAATAGGCATTGGGCTTATCGCTCAAGGACACATCCACAAAAAGCGTAAAGGAATATCAAAAGTGTAAAGAGGTGTAAAAGAATATAAAAAGTGTAAAGAGTTGCAAAGCGAGGCAGAAAGCGTCAAATAAGCACAAGAGACGAAAGCAAATCCTAGACGAGGAAATATCCTTGTCGCCGCTGGTGGCTTGTCCCGTCGCCTCGCGCTTGAGGGAGCCTCGCAAACAAAAAAAGACGAGGGACATCCCATCGTCTTTTTCGCAAAAGGGAGGATTAGTCGAGCGCGTGGATGGCAACGCTCAGGGAATGGAGCAATTCCCCTTCGTAGTCCTCGATGCCGCCGGCATCGCAAAGGGATGCGAGCTTTGGATCAAGAGGCAAGGATTCGTAAATGGGGATGTTGAACGCCGCGGCGACGTCGCTGCTAGGCTCGCCGAAGGGGTAGATCCTCTCCCCGCAATGGGGGCAAGGGAGATAGGACATGTTTTCCACGACGCCAAGGACGGGGATGTTCATCATGGAAGCCATCTTGACGGCCTTCTCGACGATTTGGGCGACGAGTTCCTGGGGGCTCGTGACAACGACCGCCGCGTCGACCGGAAGCTTCTGGAAGACGGTGAGGGGGACGTCGCTCGTTCCGGGAGGCATGTCGACGTAGAGCTCGTCGATGTCCCCATAAGCACAGTTGGTCCAGAATTGCTCGATGAGGCCGGCAACGACGGGCCCGCGCCAAATGACGGGGTCCGTGCGATCCTCAAGAAGCAGGCTCAAAGACATGACCTTGATGCCGGATTTGCTTAAGCGCGGGTAGATGTTTTCCCCATCCCCTTCCGCCATCCCAGGAATCCCGAAGATGGTCGGGATGGAAGGCCCCGTGACGTCCGCGTCGAGAATGGCAACTTTCTTGCCATCGCGCATCGCGTTGGTTGCAAGAAGCGCAGTCGTGAGGGATTTGCCAACCCCGCCTTTGCCGGACATGACGGCAATCACTTTCTTGACGTTCGAAAGCGCGTTCATCGGCGCTTTCTCGATTTTGCGTTCGGCGCATGCGGCGCCGCAGGAAGAGCAGTCGTGCGTGCAATTGCTCGGATTCGGTTCTTCGGCCATAAGGTTACCTCGTTTCCGCCATATTATAGGGAAGCGGGAACGGGAATTCATCTTGCGTGCATGAAAAAAAAGAGGGATGACCCTCTTTCTTTAGAACGGCTCGACGCAGAACGACCGGAAGAAGTCCGCGCATTCGCTCGTCCAATCCGAGATTCCCTTGCGGTCGACGGGATAATCTTTTTGGGGCGAGGTTTCGTAATCCCCGGTCGCGATGCCGTGTTCCCCACGAGGATAGATATGCAAGGCGAACGGGATGCCTTTCTCGGATAAAGCCCTCGCGTAGGAAAGGACGTTTGCCACTGGGACGGCATGGTCTTCCGCGGTCCCAAAGAGGAAGGCGGGAGGGTTCTTTTCGTTCACGTGCAAGTCGAGATCGAGTTCCGCGGCCATTTTCTCGTATTCGTCCGGATTCCGATTACCGAGCAGTTTTTGATGGGATAGTTCGTGCCCGAGGCGGTGATTGATGACGGGATACCCTAGGCCAATCGCCTTGACGGAGGCATCGCCTTTAAAGCCGTGACGCGCTAGATCGCTCCACTCCATCGCGAGATTCCCGGTGAGGTGGCCGCCCGCGGAGAAGCCGACGACGAAGATCTCTTCGGGATTCACGTGATACTCGTTCGCGTGCTTTTTCACGTAATCGACGGCGCTTGCGAGTTCTAGAAGCGGCTCGGGATAGAACGCGCCTTGTGAGGAGCAGTGATAATGGAGGACGAAGGTCTGGAATCCCTTCGCGAGGAACCGCGCGGCGACGGGTTCGGCCTCCCTCCCCGAATTCATGATGTAAGCCCCGCCCGGGACCACGATGAGAGCAGGACGGACGAAGACGTTGTCCGGGGCATCGTTCACGCGGGTCAAGACAAGGGGCAAAAGCGTTCCGCCTTGCAGGTTCGGATAATGGTTCTTGAGTTCGATATCGTTCATGGAAGGGCTCCTGAGCTTTGGAAATAGTCTAGGGTTTTGGGACGACTCTGTCGAGGCTTCCCACCTTCCTTCCTCCCATAAAGAAAAAAACGCGCAAGAAATCGAAAAACGAGTATAGTATCCCCCGTATGTGGGATGTGGTTCTTGACGCGCTGAAGGATTCCGCCATCGTCTTCGGGGTGGTCCTTTTGCTGCATGTCCTCCTTTCCTTCTTTGAGGGGAAGATTGCCCGCGTCCTCGAGAAAAGCCGCCGTTTCGCCCCCGCCTATGGCGCGCTCTTCGGATTGGTCCCGGAATGCGGAACGAGCGTCGTCGGGGCAGACCTTTACCTTAAGGGGCACCTAACGACCGGCACCCTCGTCGCGATATTCCTCGCCTGCAGCGACGAGGCCTTGCCCATCCTTTTCAGCAATTTCGGGTCGAATTGGTATCTGTCCTTCGTCCTTCTTGGCCTCAAGATCGTTTTGGGCGCCGCCGTCGGCTTCCTCGTCGATTTGCTGCTTCGCAAGAAGAACGCCGCGGTCGAGGAGCACCTCGAGCATTGCGAGGGGGAAGAAGAGACCCACGTCGGTTGCTGCGGCCATGATATCGAAGGCGAAACGGGATCACCTATCAAAGAACACCTCGTCCATCCTCTTATCCATTCCCTCAAGATCTTCGCCTATGTTTTCGTCGTGAACCTCGCGTTCGGGACTTTGCTTTATTTCGTGGGCGAAGACGCGGTGTTCGCCTTCCTATCGGACAACAAGGCCCTTTCGCCCCTTGCCGCCGTCCTCATCGGCATGATCCCGAACTGCGCCTCCTCGGTCTTCCTCGCGGAAGTGTTCCTCAATGGCGCTTTGCCTTTTGGGGCGCTCCTATCCGGCTTGCTCGTCAACGCGGGTCTTGGCATGTTCGTGCTCTTCCGCGCGAAAGGAAAAAGAAAGGAGGCATTGCTCATCCTCCTTGTCTTGGTGTTGACCGCTCTTGCCGCGGGATATAGCTTCCTCTACGTCTTTTAAGCGAGGCCTTTCGTCCCGGGCTCGATGCGCTTGAGCGCCTCTTCCCCGAGGAGGTAGACGATGATTTCCGAGCCGAAGTCGAGGCTATAGGCCATCGAATGGCCCGTGATCACGTTCCCGTCTCGGATGGCGCCTACGTCGATATAGGTCCCGTTTCCCCTTTGGAATCCGGGGAAGCAGGTGTATTTCTTGCCATCAAGAATCCCGAGTTCCCCCAAAATCGAGGGAGCCGCGCAGATGGCGAAGACGCCTTTGCCTTTTTGGAAATAATCCAGTGCCATGTCGCGCACGATCTTGCTCGCGCCGAGATTATCGACTCCGACCTTTCCCCCGGGAAGGATCAAGAAATCCCCGTCCGCGGGATCGATTTCCTTCATCGCGCAATCCGCGAGGACGCTGACCCCGCAAGAAGAGAGAACCGCCTGCGCATCCGAGATCGATACCGTTTTTACGTCGATCTGATGCGTCCTGCGCAGAAGGTCGAGCGTACCAAGGGCTTCCGTGACCTCGAATCCATCCGCGAGCAACAACCATCCATGAAGCATACCGTCATCCTCCATCCTTCGTCCCCATATCTTAATGCTATTTCCGGCAAAACGTTTCGGGAATGCGTTTCCCCGCCCGGAAAAGAAAAGGGAATCGTCCTATGGATTCCCTTTCGAATTGATTGTTAAATAGTCGCATGTACCAAAAGAAGAAGAAGCCGTATAAGAAACCGTGGTCTTCCCCTTCCACCATCAAGAAATCCTTGACGGGAGAGGACATCGACATGCTTCACGAATCCCGGCAACGGGGTCTTGGGTCGCAAAGCACGTCCTACAAAGACGATATCGACGGGGCTTAAAGCTCCTCTTCAACGACGCGCAGCAACGCATCGACCATGTCATAGGATTCCCGAAGCGGGAAATCGTTCTCGAGGGGGATGTGGACGAGCAACGCGTCTTTTCCTTCGTTCAAGGCGAGGAAATAGGCCGCGTTGTCCATGAAGCGACCCCCATCCATGGAAATGGAGGAATAGACCCCTTCCTGAAGGAGAATCTCGACGATGTGGGAAACGTCGAAGCGGACGCGCAAGGAATGGGCCGCCCCCGGGACGACTTCCTGGCCCGCGCGGGTTTCCTCATCCGCATCCGGAAGCGAGGTCTCGTATTCCTCGTTGTAGGCGAATTGCTCGAGGGTCGGGGAGTGGCGGAACGGGGAGACGTTCAAGATGAGGACGCCATCCGGGTTCTTTTCCGCCAAGGCTTTGCGAAGGGTTTCTTCGGAACGCTTCCACGAGAAAGGAAGCAGCAAGGTCTCGACGTTCGGGCGGTTCAGCCTCGCGAGGATCTGCTCCGCCGGATTGCTCGGATGATCGGCATAAGCGGGAAAAGCGCAAACTAGGATTTTCATGGAAACCCTCCTATTTTGTTTTGATGCCTTTAGTATAACCCCTCGCCACAGAAATGCAAAAAAATAAGCCGACCCGCTTTCACTTTTTGCAAATCAAAAATGCCGAAGATATCGAAAGAATTCAAACCTAAAAAGGATGAAAAGGATGGTCTTTCGTCACAAAAAGTAGGATGAGTAAAATTAGCGCGGCAGATGGAAGAAGGCTTCTGCGTTCTTGCCCATCAGCTTCTCATATTGCTTTTTGGGAAGGCCAACTTCGTTTTTGAAATAGCTCGCGTAGAGGGGGTTCGCCAAGGTGCCCTTGCCGTCGATCGGGTTGTCCGTGCCGAAGAAAATGCGGTCTTCTCCGACTTCATCGATGACCTTTTTCGCCGTGGCCATGTCGACCCAGGCGGTATCGCAATAGATGTTGGGATGCTCTTTCATGACCTCGATCGCGCATTCATGGTTGCTGCAAAGCTCGAGGTGCGCGGCGATGAAGCGGACCTTGGGGAATCGTCCCGCGACGTCCGCAAGGTATTTGATGGAAGAATAGATGTCCATCGCGGTATGGACCAAGACGGGCAATCCCTCTTTTTCGGCGAGGCGATAATATTCATCCATCCTCGGATCGTTGATTTTGACCTGCGCGGTATAGGGATGGAATTTCAAGCCGTAGATGTCATCGCGATGCTCGTGGATATATTCCCGGAGTTTCGGCGTAACTTTCTCATCGTGGGGGCGGATCCAGAAATAGCCGCCGATGCGAGAAGGGTTCGCGCGCTGGAAAGCCAGGAGTTCTTCGTGAATCGCCACGGAATCTAGACCCCTGGGGGTTTCATCCCCGACGCTTGGGAATTCCGCCGCGTCGCAATGGGACACAAGCGTGAACCGGATCCCATGGTTTTCCATGGAGGTGAGAATGGCTTCTTCCGTGTCGTTTAGGGTTGGCCAAGAAGCGATGTGGCCGTGGATATCAATCGCTTTCATCAGGATTTTCCTGCCGTATTCATTGTATCACCCTGAACAATCTAGGGTAGGAGAAATGAATGCGTAGTATTTGAAAAAATAGGGGATTTCCCACAAACCAAAGGGGGCGTGTATGCGTTTTTCAAAAAAAGAGCCAAAGCAAAGAAAGCATCAATGCCTTTCTTTTTTGGACGCTTATACTTGGCGACGCGTTGAAAAAACACGAAGCGGAACCTCTTGCCCGCTTCCCCGCCTGCGGGGGAGCCACTTAAAAAAAGAAGCCCAAGAAGGCGTCTTGCCATCCTGTCAGCCTAGCGATGGGGATAAGCAAGGTCCGAGAGGAGATGACATCGGTTTCGTTTCGATTCTCGCCCGCCGGGATCAGGAAAACCCGGAAAAGAAAAAGAACGGCCCCGTCGCATTAGAAATGGCGAGGGTAGTTGGTGGACGGCTATAATAAATGAAGAAGATCCATCCAACCCGCCCGGCCTCGCCCCGCGTTTGATAAGGAGGGAAAGAAAAGTGAAAATCATCCATTTCGCCGACCTGCACATCGGCTCAAAGTTCGATCGATTGCCCGAAGGCATCAAAAGGGATTTGAACACCAAACTGAGAAACGCCTTCCTTGCCATCATCGGTTTCGCGAGCGAAAACGCCATCTCCACCATCTTGATGGCGGGAGATATCTTCGACAGAAACGCCGTCTCTCTGAAGGACAAAAAGTTTTTCTACGATTCCATCAAGGCCAACCCCGGCATCGATTTCTATTACGTGCGTGGCAATCACGATTCGAATTCTCGGTGCGTCGACGCGGTTGAGAACCTCCATGTTTTCGACGGGTTGCAAACTTACGTGAAAGGAAACGTGAGAATCATCGGATGCGAAATAGAGAAGGACGCCGCCTCTTTGTACGGCCACTCCCCTTTCACGACGGACAAGTTCAATATTTTGATGCTGCATGGCGACATCGCGAATCCGAAGGGCCCGAACGCCATAGATATCAAGAGGCTCAAAGACAAAAACGTGAACTATTTGGCCCTTGGCCACATTCACAAGCGGAAAGGGGGAACGCTCGAGGGCATCCATTTCGAATACCCGGGCTGCGTCTTGGGACGCGGGTTCGACGAAACAGGCGAGAAAGGATTCTTGGTATTCGACACGGACGACGAATCCGCGACGTTTCACCCGATGTCGGACGTGCTTTTCGAGCAATGGGATGTCCCAGTGAACGGGATGGACGAAGCCAAATTGAAAATGGAAATTTCCCGTCTCCTCGGTAACCCCGATTCCTCTCTCATCAGTGAAATCCGCTTAACCGGGAAGGCCGCCATGGACATCGACGCGGAAGATCTCGGGAGAACCTTCGCGAACCGAAGACTCTACCTCGAGATCAAGAACGCGACGAAGCAAGCGCTTAGCTATGCCCCGAGCGAAAAGGAGAATTCCTTGAGGAATCTTTTCGTCAACAAGATTCTGAGCGACCCTTCGATTGATGACGACAGGAAAGAAAGAATCATATCTTACGGCCTTTCCAAATTGATGAAGGAGGAAGAGTGAATGAAGGTCATTCGATGCTATATCAAGAATTTCGGTTGCTATTCGGATCGGGCTTTCGACTTTTCCGGTGGCCTGAATTCCTTCTTCCTAAAGAACGGCGAGGGGAAAACGACCCTGGCCTTCTTCCTGAAAGCGATGTTCTATTCCCTCGAAAAATCGAGCAAATCCTCTTACGAGCGAAAGCATTACAAGCCCTATTCCGGGGGAGAGTACGGGGGATCCCTCACCTTTGAGATAGGTGGCGCGGAATATCGCGTCGAAAGGACGTTCGGCGATTCGCCGTCCAAGGATTCCCTAACGATTTACGATAAGAAAGGGGTCCAGCAAGGGACGTTCTTGTCGAAACCCGTTTCTTGCTTTCAAGGCGAGGATTCGAGCAAGTTCGGGGAACTGGTATTCGGAATCGACGCCGCCTCTTTCTCCAGATGCAACTTCGTCGTCTCGAGCGACCTGGATTTCGCCGCGAGCGAATCCGTCAAGATGAAAATCGGCAACGTCGTCATCGATAGCGAGAGGGAGAATTCCTTCGAGGACACCCTGAACGCCATCGAGGCGGGCGACCTGAGGGAGAAGGCCCCGACGAGAAAGAACGAGAACGCCTATCCCTTCTGCGTGAAGGAATTGGAAAGGGAGAACAAGGGGAAACGGGACGAGATTCGGGAACTCGATCAGCTGGAGCGAGGCCTGCCGGCCCTCTACGCCCAAAGACAAGCCGCGAAAGAAGAGTTGGATCGCATCGATGGGCAGCTCAAGGATTTGTCCGCCCAGCACGTCATGAGGGGAAAGATGGCCGTGATCGAGGGCTATGACTCGGAAATCGAGGAAAAGAGCAAAACCATCGAGGCCATCCGCGAGAGATTCAACGGACGTCTGCCCTCGGAAGAAGAGGCGGGGTCCCTTTCTTCCAAGATAAAGGAATGGGAAAGATTGTCCACCATTGGGGAAACGCTTTCACTTCAGCCTTCCGAGAAGGAACGCCTCGAGCGCTTGGAAGGAAAGGTTGTTTCGGAATCGGATTACGCCTTGCTGCTGGAAGCCAAAAGCAAGATGGAGGCTGCCGACCGGATCCCCGAGGCGGTCGCCGCCCTTGACGAAAACCGGTATTCGGAATTGAAGGCGAGGTTCGAGGGGAAAGCCCTGCAGGACGACGCCGTCCTCGACGAGAATTTCATCGCTTATCGTACCCTTTTAGGCGAAGCGAGAAGCGCGGGAGGCGACTTCTTCGACGCCTCCGCGGACTATCCCTCCGAGAATGTCCTTCATCACATCGACGAGCAAATCAAGAAGCACGAGGAGCTCGCCCAAGAAGCCGCCGACTGCGAGCGTTCGTTTCAAGAGCCCCCCATCCTCCTCGTGATTCTGCTGGCGGTTTTGACGTTGGGCATTTACCTGGTCGTGCTGCGCAAAAATAAGAAGGATCATCGCTTGGCCTTGGAGGGGAAGCGGCAGTCCCTTCGACGGGTCTCGGAGGAACTCGATTCGTTTTTTGCCAAATACGGCAAATCGTCGGGCAGTTACGAGTTCCGCCTCGCTGAGCTACGCGACGACATAGCCAAGCGCGCCAGCGCGGAAAGGGACGATTCTCGAAACCGAAAACGGAACGAGTTGATGAGGCGGCTCGAGGAGAGAAGAAGCCGCCTCCTCGCCTATTTCTCGCTTTTTGGATACTCATCCCCCGATGTCGATCAATCGTATGGCGCTTACCGGAAGGACCTAGAGGATTACCGCGCGCTGAAGAGGGAAAGGAACCGCGACGATTCGATTTTGCGTTCCGCCGAGGACGACGCCAAGAAGCAGCGCGATCTTGCGAACGCGATTCTGTCGAAATACGGCTTGGTCCGCAAAGAGGGGTTCGCCGAGCAGCTCGACGAGCTGAGGGAAGACCTGAATTTTTACCGAAGATGTCATCCCCGTTACGCGAACTTTATCGCGAACGAAGAGGAAAGGGCCAAGACAGAAGCCGGCATTTTCGATTTGCTGAGATCCCTTCAACTCAATCCCCCGGCCCATCCGGTTCCGTTTGCGAAAGGCATCCTCGGAGATCTCGGCGATTGCGCCAAGGCGGAAGCCGAAAAGGCGGAACTGCTCCACAAGCGGGAAGCCTTCATCGAGGAAAACGGATTGGGCGGCTTCGTCCCGGAAAACATCGAGGAACACGAAGAGCAGCTGCGCAAGGTCCGCGAGACGCGCGTGGCCGATCTTCAGGGCATCGAGAGCCAAATCGGCGACGTGGAAGCGCGCCTCGCCGAGCGCGACGCCCTCGACGAGGCAATCGCGAGAAACTGCGACGCGATGGAAGAGTACCAAGCCCGGATCGACATCGCGAGGCATGCTGCGGCCGCCTTCCGCGAAGCCTACTCGGAGATGGTGGAAAAATACATTGACCCCGTCAAGGAGGCCTTTCTCGGCTATGCGAAAAAGATTCACGAGAAGATCGGAACCGACGTAGCCATGTCTTTCGATTACGAGGTGAAATATGCCATCAAGGGCCAACTTCGGGACGCTAAAGACCTGTCGGACGGCGAACGCGCGATCATGATGTTGGCGCTCCGTTTCGCGATCCTGGATTCCCTCTACAAGGATCGCGACTCCATCATCGTCCTGGATGATCCTTTCGAGAACCTCGATTCTGAGAAAATCGCGAAAGCCATGGAGGTGATTTCGGAACTTTCCTCCTCTTGGCAAATCTTTTATTTCACGTGCCACGAAAGCCGGAACTTCCGCTGACGTTCCCGGGCTTGTCGCTATGCGGGTTCAGAGGGCGATGTGAATAAAACGGGTGTGCCTTGCATTGACAAGTCCGATACCCGAAAAAAGGGGATCCGATGTTCCATCATCGATGGAATGGCTTGAAGAAGCTTCGCCACGCATTCGGAGATTATCCTCGAAAGGAAAGCGAGGCGCACCACCCATGTGTCGCATCGTCCGACAACTAACGGCTAGACTTTGGAAAGAACGGGAATACTCGAAAAGGTCAAAGGATTCCTAAAACACTTACAAAAGTTGTCCACGCAACCCAATTTACCAAAAAGCGACCAAAAACTATCGAGATATTTGATAAAGAAATTGCGCGCTGCGATGGAGGATTTCAAAAATGGATTATAACGGCCTATATCTTGCGTTTAAGAACACCTTTCCCGAGGATTCGGAGCTCTTTCGTGAATGG
>JAQYPI010000063.1 GCA_028726925.1 Caryophanales bacterium
GCGGGTTTCCGGGGCAAGGGGTTCAAAAGGAAAAGGGACCGGCCTTGGAATAGCCCCACAGGGGTGAATCGAAGGAAAGCGCGAGGAAAGCGGATAAATCCGAAGCGAATTCCTTCGATAAGGTAGAGAGGCGACCCTTGCCTTTCACGAGGGGGTCGATGAAGCGCTTCTTCGTCTTGATGGAGGAAGAAAAGAGCAAGGACATCCCTTCTTTATCGAGAGGTTCCCGGGCCACGAGGCTTAGGCCGCGATAAGCGAGCCAATCCTTTTCTCGGGGCGAAGACAGCAACTTTTCGATGAGGGCGGATTCGACGCCGTAGAGGTCGCTTGGGGCGAGGGTGCCGTCTTTCAGGCAGGATCCCAAGAGGCGCGAGAGGGCTTCCATCGCGAAGCGGTCCTCGTCGCGGGTGTACATGTCCGCGTTTTTTAGCATCCCCTTCCCGAAGAGGAGGGCGGATTCAAGGCTAGAGAAGGCGATTTCTTCTTCCCCGTCCTCGTTTCGCGTTAAGCAAAGGTCGTTAAGCATTCCTTCGACGGTCGAAAGGGGATAGACCCCGAAATGGAGGAAATTCGAGAGGGTGTATTCGAGGCGGTCGCAGGAAAGGCGCGGGGCGTCGTTGTCCGCGATGGGGTAGTGATGGTAATCCGAGACGCTTTCTAGGGGGATGCCGAGTTTGGAAAGGAACGCCATCACGTCTGGGTCTTCTTTTAACATCGTTTCCGTCTTCGATTCCGTGGCTTCCTGTTTTTCATGGTCCCCTTCTAGGAAATCGATCACGTGGGCGAAGCATGGGGTGCTGATGTCGTGGAAGAGGCCGGCTAGGGCGACCTTGGGATCGCTTGAGAAGCGGAGGCAAAGGAGGGCCACCCCCACGGAATGCTCGAACCGGTTATAGGGCTCGACCTTGGAAAAATAGGGGTAGGACGTGTATTCGAGGCCGCAGTGCATCCCGACGTCCAAAAGGCGGCGAAGCAAAGGGAGGGACATGGCTTCGGCAAGATAATCCGGGATCGTTTGGCTCGATAGATAAGGGGGCAATTCGCGGTTCACGGGTATCATTATGCAGCGAAGGCGAAAGAAAGGGAACGATGCGAGAATCGACCGACGATCGGGACTGCTCGTTTCGCGCTTGCCCCGTGCTATACTAACGGGGTTATGCTGAAGCCAAGGGAAGTCGGGGAACTCGCGAAGGCGCTGGATGTCGTTTTGTCCCATGAGCGTCTTGGGAAATTCGTCCAGATTGACGAGGACGTCCTTTCCTTTTCGCTTACTCGGGGTAGGCGGCTCGTGTTCGTGCTTTATCCCGAGGACCCTTCTTGCTATCTCTCTTCTTCTCCCCTGGGGCTTACGAGCCTATCGACCCCGTTAAGCCAGTATTTCCGGAAGGAGCTTGCCGGGGCAAGCGTCCTAAGCGTCTCCCAAGCCGGGGAAGACCGCGTGCTTCTTTTCTCTTTGCTCGTCGTTAACGACGTCTTCCAGGAGGAGCGCCGCACGTTGGTCCTCGAACTCTTGCCCCATCACCCGAACCTTCTGCTGCTAGATGAAGATAACAAGATCCTCTTCGTCAAGAAACCGAGCCCTTCCGTGCTTTCGAAGCGCCCGGCCTTGAAGGGGATGACTTATGTCCCCCCTTCCTTGCCGTTTGCCCCATCGCCCTTAGAAAAGCCTTTTGACCTCGAGGCCCATAACCTTGCAAACGAAGAAAAGGAAGGATTGTGGCTCGAAAAGCGAAAGAAAGAACGATTCGCGTCCTTGTTCCGCGAGATCAAGACGCGGAAGAAAGCCCTGGAACGGAAGCTTGGCAAACTCGAGAAAGAAGCCGAGGAAGCGAGGGCCCACCTTCAGGATGGGGAATATGGCAATTACATCTTCACAAACCTCGAGGATATCGACCTTTCTTCCGGGGAGATGGACGTTTATGGCGTGAAGGTGAGCCTCGATAAGCGAAAGAGTCTCCCCCAAAACGCGGAAGCCTTTTTTAAGCGCGCGAAGAAAGCCAAGGCCACCCTCCTCCAAGTCGAGGGGAACAAGGAATCCGCGTTGAAGGAACTCGAGCGCCTTACGACCCTCGAGGAAACGGTCCTAGAAGCCGACGAAGAAAGCCTAGAAAAACTCGCGAAGGAATATCGCCTCGAAGAGAAAGACGGACTCAAGCATAGCCCCCTAGGCGAAAGCGCGATCCTACCTTACTGCGTCGAAATCGACGGGGTGAGGTACCTCTTTGGCAAGAACGCGATGCAAAACGATTACCTCTCTTTCCTCTACGCGACCAAGAAAAACCGCCTATGGTTCCACGTCAAAGAGGCAAGGGGTGCCCATCTCATCCTGCAGAAGGACGACCCGAGTTTAAAAGAGATCGAAACCGCCTGCGCGCTAACCTTGCTCGCCTCGGGCAAGAAGGAAGGCGAAGTCCAATACGCCCCCCACAAGGACGTGAGGAGGGGCTCCGTCAAGGGACAGGCAATCCTTCGTTCCTATCAAAGCGCGACGATCCGTCATATCCCCGAGACAATCGAAAAAGCCTTCCTCGAGGCGAAGAAGGCTCCGGTGAAACGTTAAGAGAATTAGAGTCTTTGTTTTTTCTTCTTCCCGTCGTCCTCGGGCTCGCTTTTAAGCACCTTCACGAGGGTCGATACGAGCAAGGAAAGTAGAATACCAAGGAGCGCGCCCCCGACGTCCGTGCCGACATGGGCCCAGCTCGCGGGGCGAGAAAGCGCGGGGATAAGCTCGATGCCTTCGCTTAAGAACGCGAGGATCGCGCATGCCCCGAGGGCCACGAGGCTCGAGAAAAGCCACGGGTATTTCTTAAACGGAAGGACGCGGGAAGCGGAGAGGTAAGCGAATACCCCGAGGGCCATGAACAGGAAGAAATGGCCGAACAGGTTGCGGATGACCGCGCGGAACCAAGCCTGGTTTCCCCCGTCGACCGTGCCTTTGGCAAAGCCGTTCACGATCTTGGCGACGGCGTCCGCGAAGTCGTTTACCAAAGGAC
This sequence comes from Caryophanales bacterium, assembly GCA_028726925.1. GTDB lineage: Bacteria > Bacillota_I > Bacilli_A > RFN20 > CAG-826 > Alloenteromonas. The sequence continues at coordinate 2,994 of JAQYPI010000063.1, forward strand.
GGATGACGTCTTCGTTAAGGCAGGCGAAAACAATCGTCAATACGGCGAGGATGCCTAGTAGGGCGAGGATCGCAATCGTCGCGACTTTATTTCTCTTGGGGGAATCGTTCGTCATAGCGTTTGCGGCATTCGGCGATGGTTTTCTTGGCTTCCTCGACCCCGAGGAAACCCTCGATCACCGTGTCCTTGCCGTGTTCGAGCTCCTTGTAATGCTGAAAGAAATGGGAGATTTCCTCGAGGATGTGCGCGGGGACGTCGTCCATCGAGGTGAAATTGTTGTAAAAGGGATCGTTCTCGCAGATCGCGATGATCTTCTCGTCGGTCTCGCCGCTATCGACCATCTTGAGGATGCCGATGGGGTAGCAACGGACGAGGGACATCGGCACCACGGATTCGCTCGAGAGGACGAGCACGTCTAGCGGGTCCTCGTCCTGACTCCAGGTGCGTGGGATGAACCCGTAATTCTGGGGGTAATGGGTCGAGGTGTACAAGACGCGGTCGAGGACGAGGCAACCCGTCTCGACGTCGAGCTCGTATTTGTTCTTGCAGCCCGCGGGAATCTCGATGCAGGCCATAAAATGGTCGGGCGTGATGCGACGGGGATCGATGCTGTGGAGGATGTTCATGGGATTCCTTTCCTATATTGTGGGATTTTTTCGCCCAAGAAGGAAGGAAAATTTTCACGATGCGAGGCGTTTTCTCCCCCTTTTTCCTTCGTTTGCCCTATCCTATAGGGGATGAAAAAAGGCATCTTGCTTCTTTTGCCCCTCCTCCTCTCCTCTTGCTTAGGGGGCGACCCGTCCCGGGTGGAGTTCACTCCTAGCAAGGACGAGTCCAAGCCTTTCGCGTTCCGGAATGGGGGACTTGATCCCCTCATGGGGTATTCTGACCCCTTATCCACTTATACGCGCGCGACGAGCGCAGAGGACATGTCCCGCCGAATCGACGGGGGCGAGGCCTTCTTCCTTTACCTTTCTTCTCCTAGCTGCTCCTTCTGCCTTGAGGCCAAGGACGCGGTTTGTTCCTTCTTGTCCCAAACCGACCTCGAATTCCTGCTGCTTGAAGGGCCTTCTAAAATCAACGCGGAATTAAGGTCCCTTAAGGCCGCGTATCCTGGGATTAACCTTCCCGTTTCTTTTGTCACCCCCTCGCTTTATCTTTTCTCGGGGAACGAGGTGAATGCGATCTCGATTCAGGACGCGACTTCTTCCCCCCGGGCGTTCGGGGAAGCCGTGTTGCCCCACATCAACGTCTCGAATGTCCCGCGTTACGCCTCGCTTGACGCTTTCAAGGCTGATGCTCCAAGCGCCTATTACGTGACGGATATGGGGGATACCGGCATCAAAACCCTCATCGAATGCGGGATGTTCTTTGCTGATGCCCCCTTCGCGATCGTCGACCTCTATTATTTTGACCAGCAAGAAAAAAGCGAGTTCTCCTCGCTTTATCCGGGCGCCGGGGAATTCCTCTTGCCTAGCCTAGAAGCCCCGATGGGCATCGAGACAGAAGGGGCAAGCGAAATCCTCACGTCTTATTTCTCGTAATGGACTTTCTCGCGGACGAAGGCGTCGAAGGCAAGACCTTCTTCTAACGTCTCGAATCGCGCGTCGTAATAGCGATCCCCCATCGCGACCGCCATATGGGCGGGGTAACGCCCCGTCTGGACGAGGGCGTCGCGATATTTCTCGTAGATCTCGGATTCGGGATGCTCGTAGGCGAGGGTATCCCTTCGATGGGTCGCGAAGGCGTAATAGGGTTTGGGATAGGGTTTGGTCCGGTTTTCCCCATACACCATGACATCCGCGTAGATGTCGTAGACCGAGACGCTGTTGCCGTAATCGATGAGGTCGGGGGTGTCTCCTCCCGGGGCGCGCATGTTGCATTCGAGGGCGACGAAATCCCCTTTCTTGCCTAGGCCGGGCTTATCTTCTTTGAGGACGAAGAACTCGATGTGGAAGAAACGCTTCTTGATGCCGAAGGCCTTGACGACTTGACGCCCGACCTTCTCGAATTCTTTCGCGTCGATGTCTACCATGGGCAAGGAGAACGGGCAATCGTAGTAATAATAATCGAGCCCTTCGTTTACGATCTCGGCGATCGGGGTCGGGAAATGGTCGGTGGTCGCGAAGACGACTTCGCTATTTCCGTCGCAGATGCCATCGAAGCTCACGATGGATCCACTCACGTATTCCTCCATGATGTAGGGCTCGGGCAAGGCGCGGGAAAAGAAATGGTCGAAGGCTTCGCGGTCATTCAGGCGGTAGGAATCGCTCGCCCCGACGCCGATGTTGGGTTTCACGAAGACGGGGTACCCGACTTG
>JAQYPI010000064.1 GCA_028726925.1 Caryophanales bacterium
CATCCGTCGACGATTTCCCCCAAGGCCGCCTACAAGGTCAAATGCTTCCACGACCAGGCGGGGAAGCACAATTGGAGCTCCGTGGACATATGGGTCAAGACGGTCTCGTCCGGCTTCCCGGTATCGTATTCCACCGTCCTCAGGTACATCAAGAGGCTCGATGGGTACAAACCCTACGAAACCAACCCGAAAAGGCATTGCAAGGAATACCGCACGCCGCCTTTCCCGGGCGACAAATGGCAGATGGACGTCAAGTTCGTCCCCGCGGAATGCAAATCGTCCAAGCTCCCCGGTGACAAATCCTATTACCAGTACACCGTCCTCGACGAGGCCAGCAGGAAACGCTTCCCCTGGTTCGCCGACGAGCACTCCATGTTCGAGTCCGCCAGGGCGCTGGGCGCGGCGATCGCGTTCTTCGGCTACGCCCCCAAGGTCCTCCAGACGGACAACGGGACCGAGTTCGCGGACAGAACATTCGCGAAGCCGGGCTCGAAATACGCGAAGGAGGGGCCGTGCCTGCTCGACGCGCTTTGCCATAGGCAAGGAATCCACCACAAGCTCATCAGGCCGAGGACGCCGGAGCACAACGGCAAGGTGGAACGGAGCCACAGGATCGACCAAGAGAGGTTCTACCGGACGCTTTCCTTCCATTCCCTCGGGGACCTGAGGGAACAGGGGGGCAAGGTGGATGAAACGGTACAACTCGACCCCCAGAATGGCGCTTGGCTTGAGGACGCCGGACCAAATGGAGTTTGCAAAGCTGAGGGAACTGTTGTTAACTACAGGAGAGATCAGGTGCCCGAAGTTAGAACGGCGTCTCACATCATCTGACAACTAACACATTATTGACGTTGAAAACTGACTTTTCTATTTTCCTGAAGATTGCCAAGGTTTAAACTAAAAAAATCGAGGCATTCACCAATGGAATTTTTGAATTTTAGATCCCTTTCTAACTACTACGCCATTCCCGATTACCAACGCGATTATGCTTGGACGGGTGCAGAAAACGAGACACTTCTCAACGATATTTTTGATGAGATGAATCACAAAGAAACGCCACATTTCATCGGCGCTATCGTTACTGTTCCATTTGATCCGCAAAATTCGGCAAACATTGCGGTGGTCCTAAGCGACTACAAAGGATTGATGCAAAGTAACATTCGCCACGTCGTTGATGGGCAGCAGAGACTAACGTCCATTTCAGTTTTCGCGGAAGCTATTAAAGAAGCATTAGATGGCGACGAGACCCTAAGTGCTGATGATAAAGAGGATTACTCCGATCGCATAAAAAGGTTTTTGTTTGGCGACCACAGGAATCCGAAAATTAAGAAGCAAGCACCAAGACTATTGTTAAATGGCAACACTGGAAAATACTATAATTCCTCTATATTGGGATGCACCCATCAGGACGGTAGCCAAAGGTTCTCTGGGGCCAAACGTTTGGCAAAAGCAAAATCGTTCTTTTTAAAAGAAATCGTTAAGCGTAAAAATAAACTCATCGAACAGGGCCGCTATCAGTCGGCTGTGGAATTCTATGATGATTTGTTTGAGGTCTTTTTCGAAGAACTTACATTCGTCGAAATCGCTTGCGATAGTGATACAAATGCCTTCCAAGTTTTCGAATCGTTGAACGGAAAGGGTCTCGATTTAACTGCCGCCGATCGCATCAAAAATATTTGGATGGCTTGGGCCAATTGTGCAAATTGCTCCGAAAAAGCGCAAAAATGGGATTCTTTAGTTGCTGAGATAGGGGATAACTACGTTGTCAATTTCTTTGTTGTGTTGTTCTTCTTCGAGAAATGCGAACGTGTCAGCAAAAACAGGCTTCCAGAAGAATTTAAATCGCTTTATGCGAGTAAGGCCAACACCAATATCGAAGGCCTTATCAATTACCTTAAGAAACGCGCTTCTACGTATGGAAAATTAAGGAATGCGAGAACTCAATCTGTCAAGTTGGATAGGGCTCTTAAAGATTTACAAAGTTTGGGCAGCGAACAGGTCTACGTAATGCTATTTGCGGCAGCCAACCATTTTGGAATCGATTTGGCTAATCCAACTGAGGAATTCATGAGCTTCGTCAGGGCCATGACGAATTTAATAGTTCGTGTGCAGGTTTGCGACAAGAATCTCAATTCTTTGGATGATCTATTCGGCTCTTGGATCAAGTTCCTTAAAGGAGAACTTTCCTCAAACGAGGAAGGCGCTTGCGCCGATATTAAAGAGCTAACCGAAAAAGTAAAAGCAGAAATCAGACTTCATCTTAGCGACGATGATTTCCGCGCTCATTTCGAGACCTACGCCCCTAAAGATCAGACCATTAGTATGTATTACTTGGTCAAAATCGAAGAATATTTGCGCAAGAATAACAGAAACGAGAGGAATTCGTTTGTATCCACGGATAACTTGACCGTCGAACACGTTATCCCTCAAACACTCGATAGCCTCAATGCTTGGTACGGGAGTGAAGAAGTTCCTAGCGAGATTGAGGATGATAGAAGAAATCTGCTTATTGAAAGAATGGGCAATAAAGCGCTTCTTTATGGAGACGACAACACCGCTGCGGGAAATAGTTTCTTCGCAGATAAATTAGAAGTTTATAAAAATGGTAAGCGCGGCCAGGATGAAGGAAAGCCAGTCGATACTTTCGAATTGATTAAGGACGTTGTCGATAACTACCCGACTAAATTCAATCATGATGAAGTGAATTCAAGAGCCAAAAGATTGGCTCAAATCGCCGCTGTCATTTGGGGTTGTTGATGATAAATCGCCGGCCATTGGAAACGCCTCAAATTCTCGCCAACCGTGCGAGTCTTTTGACAAAAGTCAAAGAAATTAACGGGAAGACCATTCGTGAGATTGATACGACTGGGCGTCTTTCGAATTCGAAGGATAAAGGTCGCATCGGGCAGGTAATTCAGGTTTATTTGGGCAAAGACCCCGACAATGATCCAGGCGAGGATTTTCCGGAAGCTGGTGTTGAGTTGAAAGTTACTGGCCTGATTGCCAACCAGAAAAGCTATCGCGCCAAAGAGCGTTTGATCCTCCACATGATCGACTACGTCAAAGACCATGGCATTTCGTTTGATCAAAGCGGCCTTCTAAGCAAATGCGGGACGATGCTAATCACCACCTATCAGTATCTGCCGGCGATTAACGGCGTGAAAACTGATTACGGCAGTTTCCCCGTTGTCGATTCTTTTGTTTACAAGCTTTCCGATAAGGATGTCGAAGTCATGAAGAATGACTACGATACGATTCTCGAAAAGATTAAGGCTCTCTAACATTTAAGGTGGTTTAAGGTGGTTGGGCAAAATCTTCAACCACCATAGAAGTTATTGAGCCAGAAATAATGGTTTCAAGCCTTTTTTGTTGTCCCAAGCCTTTTTCTTCGTCAATCTAGGCTCGAACCCACGATTCTTTACCACGCTTTGCGTCTTTTTTAAAAGAGGTGAGAAAACGTTCGGAACCAATGTCACCATTACGATCGCCAATACAGACTTAACCGATGAAAGCCTGCATGAAAGACAAGCTTGCAAGATAGGACCAATATAATTGGCTATTCTCTCTATTGATGAATAGATTGAAGAAACGTCGGTTAACCGATATAATATAGCTATGACATTTCTAGATTTACTTTCGGAAAAGAAAACCACGGTTTATTCCTTGTCAAGGGATAGTGGAATTCCTAGAACAACGTTAACGGATATCGCTTCTGGTAAAGCGGAACTTTTAGGATGCTCTGGAAAAACTTTATTAGCCATTTCCAAAAGTTTGCATGTCTCTATAGAAGACTTGCTTTCTTTGGAAAGAGAAGAAGCGAAAACTTTATTACCGGGTTTCCTTCTTGATTCAATTAACGAATATCGCAAAGCAGTTAGAAAAGATAGCACTCTCATTGATTGCTATAGCGATCAATTAAATAGCTCTATTAATGTTGCAGAAGTAGAGAATCTTATTTCGAAGGAACAAGCCGATAGGTTGCGTGCAAGATATTTTGGAAGGGATTAACGATGTTAGATTTTACAAATTTACCAACTAAGAAAAAAGCCTATGGAGGCGCTAACGGGAGCAAACTTTCTGTTATTTATAATGATGAATTATATATGTTAAAGCTGCCTATGCATGCTTTGAAAAATCCTAATCTTTCCTATACGAATAGTTGCACATCAGAGTACCTTGGGTGTCATATTTTCAATATGCTCGGAATAAAAGCGCAAGAAACGTTATTGGGAACCTATGGGTATCACGATAAGGTAAGAACGGTTGTTGCTTGCAAAGATTTTACATCCCCAGGCGTCGTAATTTTAGATTTCGCTTCCATAAAAAACCAAATCATTGATTCCGCTTCGAATGGCTATGGCACTGAATTATCGGATATCCTGGACACAATCGAAAAACAAACAGTAGTAGATGGTGAAAAATTAAAAGAGCATTTTTGGAATATGTTTGTAGTCGATGCTTTTATTGGTAACTGGGATCGACATAACGGTAACTGGGGTTTTTTATATAATCAACAAACTGATAAATTAGAGATTGCTCCTATATTCGATTGTGGGTCCGCGCTTTTTCCGCAAATCGATGATGGATTAATGAAAAAAGCAATTTCATCTAAGGCGGAAATGAATGCTCGTGTCTATGATATCCCAACTTCTGCAATACTGATTAACGGTAAACGAGCCAACTATCACAGGGTGATAACTTCTTTAGAATATAAAGATTGCAACAAGGCAATTAAAAGAATCGTGCCAAAAATACAACTAAATGATATAAACAAATTAATTGACGATGTTGAAGAATTGAGTCAACTCCAAAAAGAATTCCTTAAAAAAGTATTAAAAGCAAGAAAAGAATTAATATTAGATGCTGCCTTTAAGAAACTATAAGCATTGAAAAAAAGATGCATCGGATCTCTCGCTCAAGGACATATTGAAAGAATAGGTTTGATACCAAAGAAATAATGGTTTCAAGCCTTTTTTCTTCGCCAATCTAGATTCGAGCCGATGATTATTCGCCATTCTTTGCGTCTTTTTTACAAGAGGTTAGAAAACGAAAGAAAAGAACGGGATAAGTTCTCACTTAGTATCAATAATGATTTCCAGATATTACTCATGATTTTGGTCTTTCTCTCATTTTGTAAGCTGTTTTACGAGAAAAGACTAAAATGTGAGAGAAAGAACGATGCTGTATCAAATCGATACGGCATCTTTTTTCTTGCATCAAATCTGTCATTCATCCTTACGTGTCACGTTTGTCACGCCAGTCACGTGTCCCTCGGCTATCATGGCTTATTTTAAGTAAGAAAATAAGTAAGATTTAAGCAAGATGATGGAGAAAAAAATCCAAATTCTTTTATAGTGGAATTGATAACGAAAGGATTGGTTATCATGTATAAAACATCAATCACAATAAGCAATCTCATGCTTTCCAGGGCCATTTCGATTGCCGAGAAACTTGGAAAGATTGAAACATATCATTCCTTGAGGAGAATGCCGATCCTAAGGAGAAATAATAAGATTCGGTCGATTCATTCTTCTTTGGCGATTGAAGCAAACTCATTATCCCTTGATGAGGTTCGAGATGTCATATCAGGGAAAGCTGTTATTGGCCCTCAAAAAGAAATCCAAGAAGTGAAAAATGCGTATCAAGCATACGAATTGATAAAGGAGTTTAATCCTTATCGAATCGACGATTTATTAAGGGCCCATAGAATTCTTACAAATCTTACGATTGAAGATAATGGGAAATATAGAAATCATGCCGAAGGCGTGTTTGATGGAAATAAAGTGATTTTTGTTGCGCCGCCCGCCGACATGGTTCCGCAACTCATGAATGATCTCTTTTATTGGTTAAATGCCGACAAAGACGTCCCTATGTTAATAAAGTCATGTGTTTTCCATTATGAAATGGTTTTTATACATCCGTTTTCTGATGGAAATGGTAGGACGGTAAGGCTATGGCAAAACGTCCTATTGACACAATGGAATCCGATATTCGAATACATCCCAATCGAATCAATGATTCAAAAACACCAAAACGAATACTACGACTCTATAGCGTTATGTCATAAAAACGGTAACCCCAATGTCTTTATCGAATTCATGCTAAAAATGATCGATGAGACATTAGAAGAAGCGTTGAACAATATAAGAAAAGAATCAAAAAATATCTCTGATCAAGTCAATAAATTATTGGAAATCATGGAATACGATATTCCTTTAAGTGCGAATGAGATCATGACTCGATTAGGGATAAAATCCAAAGAAACATTGCGTGCAAGCTATTTAAATCCCGCGCTAGAAAATGGTTTGATTAAGATGACTATCCCTGACAAACCGAATAGCAAAAATCAAAAGTATATAAAATAGAAAACCGTAATTGATGGAAACAATCCTTGTAGGAAAACGCTTCGAAAGGACATAGAAGCTGATGCGCGAATGTGTCAGCTTTTTTCCTTTTTCGCGCCTTGGATTGAGGGCAAAGCCGGAAAACGTTACAATCGGACAAAACAAGGCAAGAAAAAGTCGGGACGCCCTTCCTGCTTTCTTCTAAAGTTGTGCCATAACGACAAAGGAGTTTGAAACGTGGAGTGGATGAAGCTGATCGGGGATTCGATCCAATACATCGAAGAACGCTTGGACGAGGACCTGACCGTGGATGACATCGCCCGCCACATTGGCATCTCGCCCTTCTATTACCAAAAGGGATTCACGATGCTCTGCGGGTTCACGGTCGTCGAATACATCCGTAATCGCCGCCTCGCCCTCGCCGGAAGCGAGGTCCTGGACTCGGACCGTTCGATTCTCGAGATTGCCTTGAAATACGGTTACGATTCCCCGGACAGTTTCTCGAAGGCGTTCGCGAGGTTCCATGGCTCGACCCCCTCTTCGGTCCGGAAAAGCCGCGCCACGCTCAAATCCTTTGCCCCGTTAAAGATCAAGGTGCAACTAGAAGGAGGATACTTGATGGATTATCGGATGGAAAAGAAAGGCGAATTTACGGTCATCGGAAATGGTAAGCGATTCGCTTATGGAGGCGCGAAGGACGTCATCCCACATTTCTGGGACGAGCATTACGCCTCGGGAAAGGGCAAGGTTGTCTGCGGGGAATTCGGCATTTGCCTCGATGAAGAGAAAGGGATGGATTCGTTCGAATACCTGATCGCGGATGCTTATCGCGGGCAGGAGGTCCCCGAAGGGTTTACGTTGCGCACGATCCCCGCGTTCACCTGGGCAATCTTCCCTTGCAAAGGGCCCATGCCAAGCGCGCTCCAAGAAACCAACGAGAAGATCTTCACCGAATGGCTGCCCAATACCCGAGAATACGAAATCGCCGCCGGTTATTGCGTCGAGCGGTACGACGACCCGAGGAAATACCCGTTGGGGATGCGGGACGAGAACTATACATGCGAGATCTGGATTCCCGTCAAGAAAAGGCAATAAGGGAAGAAACGAAAGGATTGCCCCCTTGCCAAAAGCGACGGGAAACCCAATAATGGAAACGAATCGGGAGTAGCTTCAGCCTCGGCTCCGTCATCGCGGTCATCTGTCCATGGCCCGGTCCGAGGTCCTTGCCTAGCAAGGTGCCAGACGATTGTGAGCAAAGGAGCACAATCGCATGGACTACACCACCACGAGCATCGAAGACGTTCTTTCATCCCTTTCGGTTGATCCGAGTCGCGGATTAGGCGAAGAAGAAGCCAAGCGCCGACTAGAGATTTACGGCCCCAACCGGTCGAAAGAAGAGAAGAAGCCATCCTTGGCCAAGACCTTTCTCTTGCAACTCAAAAGCCCCCTCATTTATGTCCTTTTCCTCGCGACCGCCATCATGGTCGGGGTATCGGTTTACGAATCCGTGAAGAACGGGTTCGATTTCTTCGGCGTCGGGGATTGGCCGGACGTCCTCATCGTCCTGTCCGTCATCCTCCTCAACGCGATCATCGGGACGATCGAGGAACGCAAGGCCATGGCATCCGTCGACGCCTTGAAGCGCCTTTCCTCCCCGGAATCCCTCGTCCTTCGCGGTGGGGAACGGAAGAAAGTCCGTTCGGAATCCCTCGTCCCGGGGGACATCCTGTTCTTAGAAGAAGGGGACCGCGTCGGGGCGGATGCCCGATTGCTTTTCGCGGACAACCTCAAGGCGGACGAATCCCTGCTCTCGGGGGAATCCTTAGCCGTCGAAAAAGACGCGTCGGCCCCTTTGAAGCCGGGCATCCCGGTCCTCGAGGCGCGAAACATGGTGTTTTCCTCGACCATCGTAACCTACGGAAGGGGCGTGGGAGTCGTGGTCGGCACGGGGGCAAACGCCGAAATCGGGAAGATCGCTTCCTCGATCCTCGAGACGAAAGAAGAGGAAGGGCCTCTCGAGAAAGAAATGGGGCATCTAGGCAAGACGCTTGGATTCCTCTGCTTAATCGTCGTCTTGATCACCTTGTTGCTCGAGATCGTCTGGCTTTTGATCCGCGGGCAAGGCGGGAACGCAGAATCCTACATCGAGGCGGTCCTTTCCGCCATAGCCCTCGCGGTCGCGGCGATCCCGGAAGGCCTCGTCGCGGTCATCGGGATCGTTTTGTCGCTAGGCTCTTCCCGCCTCGCGAAACAAAACGCCATCGTCAAGAAAGCGAGCCGAACGGAGACCCTCGGGGCGATCGATGTCGTTTGCAGCGACAAGACGGGGACTTTGACCGAAAACCGCATGAGCGTCGCCTATTTCTACGCGAATGGCAATATCCATCAAACGGGAGAAGATAGTGGAAACGCGGGACTAGACCTCGCCAAGGGGATGGCCCTTTGCTCGAACGCCACCCTCGAGGAAGGCGTTTCCGGCGACCCGATGGAAGTCGGGCTCCTTGGCTTTGCTTTGCGTTTTGATATCCACAAGAAAACCCTCTTCGAAGCGGTCCCCCGCCTCAAGGAACGGCCTTTTGATAGCCAAAGGAAGCGCATGAGCGTCCTCGTAAAAGAAAATGGTATCCCCGTCGCCTATACGAAAGGCGCCCTCGACGAGATCTTGCCCCGCTGCCCGGATTTATCCGAAAAAGAGAGGGGACGTATCCTCGAATTCGCGAAGAAACTCGCTTCTAAAGCCTTTCGCGTCCTTGCTCTTGCCAAGAAGGAGGGCGACATATCCTTAAGCGAGGAAGGGATGACGTTCCTCGGCTTCGTCGCCCTTTATGATCCCCCAAGGAAAGAAGCCGGGCCCGCCGTTGAAGCCTTGAGGGGCGCGGGCGTCCGCACGATCATGATCACGGGCGACCACGCGGACACCGCCCTATCGATCGCGAGGAACCTCGGAATCGCGAAAGAGGAAAGCGAAGTCATGACGGGGAAGGATTTCGCCGCCTTGGGATTCGATGAGCAAGCCACCCTCGTCGAACGCGTTTCCGTCTTTGCCCGCGTGAGTCCAAGCGACAAAGTCGACATCGTGAAAGCCTTGAAGGCAAACGGCCACGTCGTGGCCATGACGGGGGATGGGGTAAACGACGCCCCGGCCCTCAAAGCCGCGGACGTCGGCATCGCCATGGGCAAAAACGGGACGGATGTCGCGAGGCAAAGCGCGGACATGGTCCTCGCGGACGACAATTTCGCGACCATCGAGAAGGCGGTCCGGGAAGGGAGGACGATCTACGCGAACGTGCGCAAAAGCGTGCATTTCCTGCTCGCGAGCAACCTCGCGGAAATCCTTTCGATGTGCCTGCTCATCCTCGTGGGCTTGCCCGCTCCGTTCCTCGCCATCCACCTGCTTTGGATCAACCTTCTCACGGACTCGCTGCCTTCGATCGCCCTCGGGATGGGCAAGCCAAGCGATGACGTGATGAAGGAAGCCCCGCGGAAGAAGAACGCGTCCCTCTTTTCGAACCGGGGATGGAGAAAGATCCTTTTCGCGTCGCTATTCCTCGCTTTATCCTCCCTCCTTGCCTATCTTTCTGGCTTTTGGATGAACGGCATCTTCGATTACGGGACGATTTCCTCCTTGCCTTCTGGTCACCCGGTTCTCATCGAGGCGAGGACCATGGCGTTCACCGGTCTTGCCCTGGCCGAGCTCATGACGATGCTATCCATGAACGCGGGAAAGGAAAGCATCTTCTCCCGGAAGCGGCAGAAAAACGGGATGATCCTGCTTTCCGTTCTCCTTGGGGTCGGCTTGCAACTCCTCGTTATCGAGATCCCAGTATTCCGGGACCTTTTCTCCACGAGTTACCTGAACCTCGGGGAATGGGGAATCGTGGTATTGACTTCCCTTGCCCCGCTTCTTTTGCACGAGGCGATGGTTTGGCTAAGAAAAGCGAAACGACCTCAACGGGCCGCCGCGGAGGAATCGTAATCGCGACTTGCCTTCAGGAGCTCGAATCCTAGGAGGACAAGAAGGGGCAAAGCAAGAATCGCGTATTGCCAAGCAGGGAAATAGAAGGAGAAACCGGCAACACTTTTGAACACCGCCATGAAGATATGGTAGAGGGCGAGAAACCCGGCGTTTGCAAGGAAGAACGGCAGGACCTTGAGACGCAATTGGCCGAGGACGTATGTCGATTTTCGCATGCCGAGGCTCTTAAGGGAGAAGACTTCGTCGATCTCGCGATGGGCTCGGATCAGTTCCTTACCTATTTCAGAAAGAAGAAGGGCGAGAGAAAGCGAAACACAGATGAGAAATACGATTTGCATAATCGCGGAAAAAACCGAGAAGACACGGAGGTATTCTCGGGCGGGATGGATGAATAGCTCCACGCTTTTTTCCAAGATCCCCGGAGTGTAATCACTGATGGCACCGAGGTAATTGAGATCGGAATCGGTCAAAGGAGAAGAGAGAAAGAACGTGTAATAGATGGTGTTCTCGAGGTATTCATAGCCATCGGGAAGGGTATTCGGGGAAAGAACCCCGAGCGCATTGTTGGCTTTTTTAACGGGGTCAAAGGGAATTGTATCGGGAGAAGAAATGGGCTTTTTCTCTTCTGCTTTCGGCGGGTTTTCAAGTTGGATGAGGTTTCCGAAATAGACGTTGTTCATCGCGTCGCCAATCGAGGTTCCGGGATCGATGAAGAACAAGAGGTTTCCGTCTTGGGGAATCGCTTGGTTCTCATATAGGGACGCATTGCCCAGTCGATTAAGGTTATACCCTGGTTCGCCGATGAGAACCGAATTTTCGGGTTGGTCCCAAACAATTGTATCGAGGAGATAGAGAATCTCGACTCGATAGGCTTTCCTCGCGATGCGTTCCCAATTGCTCGGGCGATAGTTCTCCGCCTCCTCCTTGATGAGGTCGAATTCGCGTGGCTCCGCAATTCGATCCTTTTTCCTTACGAGCGTCACGGAATCCGTTGGGATCACCTCGTTTTTATGCTCATAGAATGGGCGGAAGAAAGAAAGACAGGAGAATGCCAAAATCAAAAGACTGGAAAGGGCGACGGCAAGAACCCCAAAGGATTTCCCTTCTGCTCTCTTTCGCGAGAAATAGGAGATTTTCTTACTGCTTTTCATACAAGGTGAATCCCTCGTTCTCCATTCGATAACCGACGTCGAATGCATCGAAAAGCTTCGCGTCATGGCAAGAGCAAAGGATGATTTTCTTTGTGGCTTTCGCTTCTTCCTTCAATAGAGCGATGACCTTCTCGCTCATCTCGGGATCAAGGTGACTCGTCGGCTCGTCCGCGATGAGGACATCTCGAGGGAGGAGCAAGGCGCGCAGCAAGGCGACGCGCTGCTTTTCCCCGCTAGAAAGTGAATCGACGTCCGCTTCGTAAACCGGGCGAAGTTCCAGGGCATCAACGAGTCGGTTCAGTTTCTCGTGGTCCACTTCAACGTTTTGGAGTTGCAAAGGGAAAAGGATGTTCTCCTCGACATCTAGGGCACTCAGAAGATTCGCCTCGGGGAAGACATAGGCGAAATGGGAAATGCGGAAATCCTCGATCTCTTTCTTTTTCCGAAAGCCAGAATATTCTTTCCCGTTTAGTTTCAACGAACCGGAGTCGCGCTTCAAAAGAAGGGACACGATGTTGAGAAAGGTGCTTTTTCCGCAGCCGGAAGGACCAAACAAGCCAACGACCGTCCCTTCGGGGAACGACAAATCCACGTCTTTCAGAATCACGTGTTTGCCGAAAGATTTGTTCAAGGAATGAATCTCAAGCATGCTTTTTCTTTTTCCTTTCCGCCCCGGGAGCATAGAAGGCCTTTTTCGATTCGGAATTGGATCGGATGGCCAAAAGGATGACGACGTAAAGAACCTCGATCCCTTCTCCAAGAAGCAAGAGAAGAGGCAGGGATTCTGCAAGGGGAATCAAGAAGGGCAAGGCCAAAAGACTAACCAAAAACCCTGCGAAAGCCTCAAGAAGGCGTCGGGTCAAGATGATGGCGCGGCACTGGTGAAGTTTCGCCCCGGCGAGTCGGAGCGAAAGGATTTCATCCCTCATTTTCCGTTGCAAGGAAGAAAGGAACGAGAAAATCGCGAGCAAATCCAGCAGGAAAGGAATCAAGAACAACGCGAAGAAACCGGTCGGGATGTTCGTGCGGGCTCGAATGTATTCCTCGTTCAATTGCTTTCCGGAAACATAGGAGGAGGGGAGCTCGCTTTCATGCCCTCGAACGATGGACCCGGCCAAAGGCCCGAGGCTCTGGGGGATTGCCCCCGGCTCGATGAGAAGAATGGCCCCATACCAGGAATACCCCATGTCGCGGATTTTTTCACGAAGGGGCTTGTTCGCTGCCAAATCTAACGTGAGAGCAAGAGGGTATTCCGTCCCCGATTCATCGACGGATGTTTTAGGGGCGTCATGGAAGCCCAAAGAAACGGAATATGGGCCAGAAGGATACACAAAATCCTCGGGCGGTTCCGAGAAGCAAAGATAAAGTCGGGAGGAAAGACAAATTCCGTACCCCTCTTTCACACAGGGTTCCGTGGCGTGAACCGTATAGACGATGCCGTTATTTTCCTCTCTGGAAGTAAGGTCCCAAGTAGCTCCTTGATCTTCGTAAGGAATATTCGACCGATAAGCGGCATTTCCATATACCGAATAAAAGAGCTCTTCTCGGTATCCCGGGCTGAAATAATAAATCGTATTGACCGCATTCAAGGTGAACCCGAAGACGAGTTGCAAGGAAAGGAAAAGAAAAGCAAAGACGCCGACCGAGCCAAGGAAATTGGTTTTCTCTTTCTTGATGGATTTCCAGAAATAGTTGCGAAGTATCATTTATAGACAATCAAGATATCTTTGCGGCTTGCCCTGCTCCCCAACCTTCTTGATTCCGATGGTAATAAAGACAGTAGAGCGATCCACGATGAGAACGGTGTTCGATGCGTTCACGAGCTCAGGGGTTAGAACAGGCTTGTCTCCCGACAACCAACGATCGTACATCGTAAAACTGTAACTGACGATTTTTGCGTTTGCGATCAAGCAAGGCGTAGCGAGATACTGACTCGGAACCCTGTCGAGCGCGAAGGAATAGGTTCTTGTAACGGACGTTTCCGTACCGAAAGACCAGGTATACGTCGAAGAATGGCTGGATTGATAAGTCGTCGAAAAAGAAGCCTCAACCTGAGTGAAATCCGAATACCCGAAGACTCCAGCGAAGCGATTCGACATTTCTCTCGTCTCCATTTTGGTAAAAGAAAACGAGTATTGGGCAGACCAAGCGGTCGTAAGTGAAAGACTATAATCAGTAACGGCGGACGGGTTGATGAATATGGGATCATAGTCGTAGATATATCCGCCCGTTGTTTCGTTGTAATCGGTAATGGAAGTCACCTTCCATTTCATGTATTGGCTGATGCCCACGGTGCTCTGGCCGCATTCCATCTGATATTCCGTGCCTACGAGGTACGGGCTTCTTGTATTCGGATTGTATCCGAAAGAAGTTAGCCTTCTGCCGTAAGGTGCAGTGAAATCATCATAATCCAGCTTTTCCCCATAACCGGCAGAACAAAGCAGTGTCAGCGAGACAACAGAGCCGAAAACGGTTAACAAGTGTTTCTTCATTTTTTGCCCCCCCTTATCTCTTGGGCTATTTCTATTATAAATACGTTGACGATAATGACAAGAGGAGCAAACTGAAAAAAGAAGCGGTTTATCACATTCTATGCAGGCAATTCGAGCAATGCGTTGACGATGCTATATTGATAACGAAGACTCGCTTGATAGATGCCGTCTTGATAGGAAAGGGAGAGTTCCGTCAAGGTCCCAGAATCGCTTTTGAAGGTGGCGTTGACTTCGATGTCGCTTTCTAGGGCAACAGGGCTGAAACAAGGGGAGAGGAACGAATTCCCATTTTCCTTTTTCACGATCCCTTTCGCGATCGTGTCAAAGCCCTTTTGCTCTTCGCTCGTAAGACCGACGAGCGTTAAGGGGAAGCCCAAACGGTAGGGGGATAGGTCGTTCTCCGCGCTTTGGATGGCGTAGGACCCGGATTCCTGAAGGGTGTAGGTCTTCGTCGGGGTCTTGTAGGTCGTGCTGCGCGTCTCGATCTTGTCGTCATTTTCCTCCATCGAGGCGGAAGAGAGGGAATAAAGCGTCGTCTGCTCGATGAGGATGTCGTGACCCGACTCATCGACGCCATGATAGAACTGCTTCGTGTAGGTGCCGCTGCGAACGGTTTCCTTTTGGGGCGTCTGCAAGGAATAATTGAGCTTCACGCGGTAGAAATCCGTCTCGGGGTCGAAGGCCTCGAAATAGGATTTCGGCTCCTCGCTCACGGTCGAGGTATCTTCGGAGCTTGGCGTTTCTTCGCTAGAAGTCGCTTCTACCCCTTTCCCGCAGGAAAGAAGGAGGAAAGAAAGAAGGAAGATTCCGATGCGTTTCATGGTCATTTGCCCTCCTTGGTCCATTCGGACTCGATGGCGGAAGAATCCCCGACGTAGGCGTTATAAAGCGCGAGCACCCGTTCGTATTTTTGAAGGACCGCGGGATCGATTTTCGCTTTTTCCTCGTCGTTAAGATAACGATAGACGTTCCCGGCTTTCACGAGGAGGTAATGGTTCGAGAGGATGGCTTCCTCGTTCAAGGCTAGCGCATACTTCTCGAAATCCCCCGCGACGAAGGAAATCGAGGATTCTTCGCGCATAGTTAGGACCGGGCGATTCGCTTTCGTATCATAAGCGAAGCTCGTCGAGACGTCGAAGTCGCGCAGGAAAGTGCGCTTTTCCCATTCTTCCTTGCTTTCCGGGGCCCGGATTTCCTTGCCCGCGGTGATGGCCTTCGGGTCGAAGGTGATCGATTCCGAGATGTGGGAATAGTCTTCGGATAGGTAGGAGACGTTTTTAAGAGAATAGGTGCTCGTCGAGGGGTCGTGGCTCCCGATGAAGGAACCGAAATACCCGGCCTGCGTGATCTCGTCGATCTTGAGATCGAGGATCGCGTTCTCGACGTTTAGCGACCCGCCTTCCTTGTTGTGCCCGGCGACGACGCCGACTTCCTTCTTGCCTCTCCGTAGGTGCAGGAAGGAAAGGAGGTTCTTGATTCTCGTCTTGCCGCGGTTGCGGCCGATAAGGCCGATGGCCGCCCCATCCGTGAAGATGTCCCCGCTCGCGGAAAGGTTCTCGATCGAGGTCTGCACCCCTTTCTCGAACCCACCGGTCAAAAGCCCACAGTATTTCGGGCAGTCGATGCGGAGGTTCTCGATATCGATCGCGTTCATCTGGACGGTCGTCCCGTCCCCGCGGAAGCGGCCCGCGATGCCGCCGAAATACCCTTCGCCCCCCTCGAGGGTCGGTTCGATAGCGACGGAGCAATCCCGGAAGGAAAGGTTCTCGTAGACCCCGCCATAAGCCTGCCCGGCGAGGATGCCCGCGTTGCCCGCAGAAGCGACCTCGACGTTTACGAAGCTTACGTCGCGGATCTCCCCACGGAATTCGGGAAAGATGCCCCCGCGATTCAAGGTCGTCACGAGGGAGAGATTCGAGATGACGTGGCCCTCGCCCTCGATCTTGCCGTAGAACTTGAAGGCGTCGCTTTCGATTGGCCAATAGAAGGAAGAGAAGTCGATGTCCTCGACGATGCGGAAGGTCGAATAGGCGGTGTCGACGTTCGTGGCCATGTCGTAGAAATCCTTCGCCGTGCGGACGTTGATGAGGGGGGAGATGTCCAAGGAAGAAAGGATTTGCCCGCGGTAGGTATCCGCGACGGGAAGGACGTAGACGTCGTATTTCTTCGCGGGGTTGAGCCCGTGGATCTCGAAGGAGAATTCGCGGGGCAATAAACCCGTCGATCCCGAGGTCACGTACCCCGTGAACGCCGCGTTGCCCCCGAGGATGTCTTCTTCGGTCGGAACGGGGGATCCTTGCTCGAGGACGAGGTAAGAAAGGGATGTCGCGTCGCGGGTCAAGACGCCTGAGACCTGGACTTTCGATTTCGTTTCGTCGAGCTCGTCTTTCTTGAGGGCGCTGACGGAGAAGTCGTCGACCCCCGGAGCGTCGCTCGAGGAATAGCGATAAACCTCCTGGGTCACGGTTTTGGTCTCGCCGCTAGAAAGGAGGGTGAACGTATGGGTGAACCGGGTCGAGGACGGGAGTTCCTCCGTTTTCGTCAAGACGGAATAGTCCGTGCCCAGAACGAGTTTCTCGTCCTTGAAACGGTTATAGACGTCAAAGGAAGAAGCGTCCGCTTTCGAAAGGTCCTCGCTGCCGCTTTCTAGGAAGAAAGAAGACTCGTATCCTTCGATCCGGCCTAAGCCTAGCGCGCGGTTATGGTCTTCCTCCCCGATCGAGGAAGAGAGGCCGACCCGCACATTGGCTAGATACGAGGCGCCCTTCGCGCTGCCTTTGCGCGCGGAAAGGCGGAAGCCCGTGATATCGCCCTTGTTCCCGCTTGCGAGGCCATACCCCTTGAGGAACAAGGAATTCGAGTCGCCCAAGGTTTTCCAAACCCCTTGGTCGAAAACCTCGAGGATGGAATAGCCGTTCTTCGGGCGGAAGAGGAGGCGGAATTTGAGCCACACCCCATCCCGGGGGACGAACCCGAGATCGAGATAGCTGCCCGCGACGTATTGGGAGAGGGAGGAAGAAGAAAGGGTGATACCCCCGACGATCGAGGAGCCGGAAAGCAGTTCGATGCCGATGCCGTTGGAGTCCTCGTGAAACATCCATTCGCCTTCAAGATATGCCCCATTTGGCGTGTCCGCGACGGTGACGTTGGCCTTCCTCGTGTAACGGGTGTCGCTCGTCGCGCGCTCGCTTTTGATTTCGAGGAAGCGCGGGGATGGGGCGTCGTTGAACGAGGCGATCCGGGACCCTTCGACGATCGTCGCGATCCGCGATTCGGAACCGGATTGGTCGTAGGTGAAATAATCGCCGAGATCGAGCCCGAGCTCATAGGAAGAGAAATCCTCGGTAATCGCAAGGGGCAACGTCTCTTCGACGGCCCCGGCCGCCTTGAGGATGGTGAGCGAATAGGAACGCTCTGCCGCGGGTTGCTTGCCATCGGGCAAGGTCGCGAAGACGGTCAAGGTGACATTCGTATCCGTGGCTAAGCGCGTGACTTTTGCCCTCGCGCGAAGCTTCTTGCCGGTTTCCTCGTTCTGCACGATCGAGATGGAAAGGGCCTCTTCGTTCGAGGACGCATAGGAGAATTCGATTCCGTAAAGACCTTCAATGGGGAGGAGGAAGTCCGCGACCACGGCATCCATGTCCACGTTCATCACGAGGTTGTCGAGCGCTTCGTCGACTTCCGGGGGGTAAGCGGGCGATGCGAGGGCAGGAGAAGACGAGGCGCTTGCAAGAGGCAACGCCGCGGGGAGGAGAAGGGATAGCCCGAGGGCGAAAAGGCAACTCTTTTTCATCATCTTTGCCCTCCGATGAGATTCGCGCCTAACGGGGTGTAATTCTCGCCCATCCGGGAGAAGGTGCTCGTTGGATCGACGCGGAGGAAATCGCCTAACGCGATGTTCCCGTCTTTGTCGCGAAGAAGCGCGTGGATGTCGTTGTTATCAACCGAGGGGACGCCTTTGCTCGATTGCTTTTGGGGCGTTTCGGTCGAGAGGAACGGCGTCTTGCCGCTAGGTTCATGATAGATTTCCCCGGCTTTCGCGCTCGAGGAATAATCGACGTCCGTGACGTCGTCGACATAAAGGAAAGAGAGACCGCGATAGAAGAGACAATGGGAGGCCGATCCCTTGTATTGGTCGCGGGAATTGGCTTTCGCCGAGGTCAGGGTAATCGGGGAAACTCGCTCACCCTCGCAATAGGAGAGGAGGTTCTTGTAGAGGTTCGCGCTCGTCTTGGTGTCGCGGCAGAGGTCGAAGTTGTT
>JAQYPI010000065.1 GCA_028726925.1 Caryophanales bacterium
GAGGACGGTGGAATACGATACCGGGAAGCCGGACGAGACCGTCTTGACCCATATGTCCACGGAGCTCCAATTGTGCTTCCCCGCCTGGTCGTGGAAGCATTTGACCTTGTAGGCGGCCTTGGGGGAAATCGTCGACGGATGCGGGGTTTTCGGCTTGTGGGAACGGTCCCTCAGGCCATCCTCGCCGAGCTCGTCGAAGCGCCTGAGCCATCGGTAAAGCGAAGGCCTTTTGACGTGGTAATAGGAAAGGACCTTGCGCATCGGCCATCCCGATTCCCGGATCCTCTTGCAGCTGTGCAGCCTCGTCTCGATTAGGTGGGGGGTGTAATTCCTCCCCGGTTGTTGTGGTAGACTATCCACGGCATCCTCCTTCTATGTGTTTCTTGGACGGAAACATTGTAAGGTCAGATGCCTTTTTGCTTTAGGGATTTTGTCTCACATCATTTGGAATAGAACAGGTAACAGGAGGGTTTTATAGAATCCTAGGAAGCCCTCGTTTTATCGTTTCGTTAACCCTTTCTTTGGAATCGTCCTACAATGGGGTTGCATGCAGGAGGTCATTCGACATGGCAGAAGAAAAGAAAGAAGCCGTGGAGGCGGAAGTCGTCTCCGAGGAAGAGAAGAAAGAAGGCAAATTCGGGAAATGGTGGAAAGGGGTCAAGAAAAACATCGCCGACTCCACCCTCGAGGCCAAAATCGAAAGCGTCTATAACGATACCCACGAAAGCTTCGAGGTCACCCCGTATGAGGCGGGCCTTTTCGGAGGCAAGACCGTCCATGGCGAAATCAAAGACGGCGTCCTCACCATCTTTGGCAAGGAAGAGATCAAGGTCGCAAGTGTCGTGATCGCCGAGAAGGACAAGAAAGCCTATTACGTCAAATCCGTGGCCCCGAGCAAAGTCAAGATCGCGGTCGATGGCATCGAATACGAACGGGATGGCCAGGATATCGTCCTCGATGAGAACGTCTCCGAGGTCAAGGTCATCAAGGCGGACGGCCGTTATTTCCTCTATCAAGGCGAATAAGGGGTATCGAGGCTCATGAAGATCTTTCTCCTTTGCCTCTTCTTGTTCCTGATCGGCTCGATGCTAGGGTATGGGCTCGAGGTGCTTTTCCGTCGCTTCGTCTCGGCGAAACGCTGGGTGAACCCGGGCTTCATGAAGGGGCCGTGGCTCCCTTTGTATGGGTTTGGGGTTCTCTTGATGTTAGGGTTCTGCCTTCTTTTCGAGACCTTGCTCCCGGAGTCGATGCCGTTATATAACCCGAAGGATTTCTTAGGACTAGGATACGAATCCGGGGCGACCGTCTACGATTTGATTCCCTTGGTTTCCATGGGGGTCGCCATGACGATCCTCGAATTCCTCGCCGGCCTCATCTTCGTCAAGGGATTCCGGGTGAAACTATGGGATTATTCGAACCAGAAAGGGAACATCATGGGTATCATCTGCCCCCTCTTTTCGGTCATCTGGTTCGCGGTAGGCGTTATCTATTACTACGGGATCCACCCCTTCATGGTGAAAGCCGCGGAGGCATCCTATGCTTTCCTCTTTGGCAGCGACGGGACGGTCGCGAACATCGGTTTCCTGTTCTTCCTCGGGCTGGTCTATGGGGTGATGCTCGTCGATTTCATCGTATCGACGGGAGTCCTAGGCAAGGCAAGCGCCTACGCGAAATCCTCGAAAGCCATCCAGCGATTCGAGGAATGGAGAGAGGCTTTCTCTGCGGCAAGCAGGAAAGCCAAAAACGAGGTGAAAGCAAAACTCGGCCTGGACAAGGACGGGAAAAAGATCGGCGGCGAAATCAAAAGCAAGATCGATTCCCTTCTTCTCATCAATCCCAGTAAGAAAAACGAAAACGAATCGAATTACGACGAGAACGGGAGACCGACCTCGTTATAGGAAAAAGAGGCGGGACGTGTATTCGTTTTTCCGATTCGCCTTCAAGAGAATTTCTCTCTTTTGATGCTTGATTTTCAATTGAATAGGCAACTTCAGCAACCCGGCGGCGCCTTGGTCTCCGTCTTGGGGATTGGGGGCGCCGTCGCATAGGAAAAGCCACCCCCATTCATCCTTCTTACAAGTTCTTGGGCCGAAGCAATCGGATTATTTCCGGTTTATTTCTTTGCGGTAGGGATTGAACGAAAAGCAATTCCAGACGAAGAAAATGGCAAGCAGATGAACGATCAGACTAAAGATGATTAACCCCTCGGTAGACTCGATTAAGGAAAACCAAACATGTTCACCCGCGGCATAGGTAAATGCTTGAAAAAGATAAGTCGCCAAAAGAACCGCCAAACATGCGATGGATAGCCAAAATACCTCTTTATTTGACTCCGAAATTGGCGTGTGAGAAAGATAAGACTTTCTTATGGCGAAACCCTCGATACAAACCATCGCAATCAACGGAATGGCAAAGAGGGCAACAAGCGTCAAAGCTGGAAGAAATCCATACCAAGGACAGCTGTTTGCTTCATGATTTGAAGAAACCGCCAAGATGATCGTCTGAACGGAAAGATAAACCAGAAGAGAAACGCCAATCGCGGTTAGTATAGAAACTGTGACAAGGCTAAAAATCGTTTTTTTCATGTTGACTCCTTCCCGAACATGGAAAGCAAAAACACGATTTGCTTTATCATAATGCCCCCCCTTAGGTTTATGTAATTATACCACTTGTTTTTTTTCGTCAATCTCTGGATTCAAATAGGCGAGATAGCCAAAAATCCAAATGTCGCGTGCATCAGATCATAAAAAAGAGGCGCGCCCCAAGGAGAAAGCAGGGCGGCGCCTCCGCGCGAAAGCCGAGATGCCTTATTGACGCTTGCTGAGGACGTTTTCCTCGTAAGCGGCGACTTTGTCGTACCAGGACGCGTCTTCTTCGACGCCCTGCTGACGGCAATATTCTTTCCAGACCTCGTTGTAAGGAAGGTCGCGGATCTCTTCCTGAAGCATGAGCTGCTTCGTATGATCGTAGGTGTCCTGCGCTTCCTTGAGGAGGTTCCACGGGGTGCAGAGGGCTTTAAGGACGGCCTTATACATGTTGCGCGAGCCGATGACGATCGCGGCGACGCGGTTGAGGGACCCGTCGAAATAATCGAGGCCGACGTAGGTCTTCTTCAGGGCGTCGTTGCGCACGAGCTCGTCGGCGACTTCCTGCAGGTTGTCGTCGAGCTTGAGGACGTGGTCGCTGTCCCAACGGACCGGGCGCGAGACGTGCAGGGCGAGACGCGGGGAATAAAGGAGGAGGCTCGGGATCTTGTCCGCGACGTTCTCGGTCGGGTGGAAGTGGCCGGTGTCGAGGAGGCAAAGGACGTTGTTCTTGAGGGCGTAGCCCATGTAGAACTCGTGGGAGCCGACGGTGTAGGATTCGACGCCGATGCCGAAGACCTTGCTCTCGACGGAGACGTCCATCGTCGCGCGGTTATAGCCGTCCGCGAGGATCTCGTCGAGGGATTCCTTGAGGCGGGCGCGGGGTCCCCTGCGATCCGCGGGGACTTCTTTGAGGCCATCGGGGATCCAGATGTTGCAAAGGGCCTTCTGCCCGAGTTCTTTGCCGAAGTATTCCGTGACTTTGAGGGAATTCTTCACGTGCTTGATCCAATAATCGCGCACCTCCTTCTCCGGGGAGGAGAGGGTGAGGCCTTCCTTGACCATGGGATGGGAGAAAAGCGTCGGGTTGTAATCAAGACCGAGGCCACGGGCTTTCGCGTATTCGACCCAGCGGGTGAATTGCTCGGGGCCGATTTCCGCGCGGTCGACGACGTGGTCGCCCGCCTGGTAGATCGCGTGCAGGTTGATCTTCTTCTTGCCCGGGATGTGGGAGAGGGCCTCATCGAGGTCGGCGGTGAGTTCCTCGAAATTGCGGGCTTTTCCGAAGTGGTCCCCGGTGGATTGGATCCCGCCGGTAAGGTCGCCGGAATTCTCAAAGCCGGAGACGTCGTCCAGCTGCCAGCAATGGATGGAGACCGTGAGGTCCTTCATCGCGCGGATCGCCTTGCGGGGATCGATGCCGTAGCGGCGGAAGGTTTCGATGACGGATGGTTTCATGGTGGTTTATTCCTTTCTTAATTGCGATTTGATGTTGCCGAGGGCGGTGGCCTCGATGGGGAGGGGGATGACCTTCACGCCGGCTTCTTTCTCGACGAGCTCGTTGAGGAGGGCGTTCTTCGCCCCGCCCCCGACGATCGTGAGGGTGGGGTATTCCTTGCCGGTCAAAGCGGCTAGATCCCGAAGGGAAGCGCCATAGCACCGCGCGAGGGAGCGATGGACGGAAAGGAGGAGGTCGGCCTCGGAGATAGTATCATAACCTTGCTCGCGGAGGGCCGATAAAACCGTGTCCTTCATGGATTTCGGGGCGAGGAAGCGTTCCTCGTTGACGTCGAAGCAGCCTTCAAACGACGAGGTTCTCGCCATCTCGATCATCGCGGGGAAGGAAAGGCCCATCTCCTTGCTCAGACACTGAAGGATCCAGGTCCCCATGATGTTCTTCTGAAGACGGAAATAATCCTTGCCGAATTCGTTGGAATAATTCGCTTTCGCGCTTGCTTCCGAGGTGAGGGAGGTCGGGCGCTTGACCCCGAGCAAACTCCACGTCCCGGAAGAGATGTAGGCGACGTCGTTTGGGAGGTCGAGCCCGTCGATCGCCGCGGCGGTGTCGTGGGTCGGGCAAAGGACGACGGGGATGTCTCCCCCGACTTCCCGGACGATCTCGGGTTTGAGGTTCCCGACAAGCGTCCCTTGTTTTTTCACGTTCTTGAAGAGGTCAATGGGGAGGCCGAGGGTATCAAAGATCTCTTTCGATGGTTCCCCGGTCCGCGGGTCGAAAAGGCCCGTGGTGCCGGCGTTGGTCCATTCCTTGACCTTCTTCCCGGTCAGGCGGTACATGAGGTATTCGGGGAGCATGAGGAGGTCGGTCACGCCTTCGAGGCGCCCCGCCTTCTTGTCCGCGTAAAGCTGGTAGATCGTGTTGAAGGAGGCGTATTGGATGCCCGTGATCGCGTAGAGGCGAGAGAAGGGGATGAGGGAATGGACTTCCTCAATCGGCCCTTTCGTGCGTTCATCGCGATAGCAATAGCACGGCTTCACGGGCTCGTCGCCCTTGAGGAGGACGTAATCGACCCCCCAGGTATCGACGGAAAGGCTCTCGATATCCGGGCAAGCCGCGATGGCTTTGCGGATGCCGATCACGATTTCTTCGAAGAGGCGATCGACGTCCCAGACGAGGTGGCCATCTTGGATTTCGTAGCCATTCGGGAAACGATGGACCTCGGTAAGCGAAACCTCCCCGGACGGGAGTTCCGTGCCGAGGATGGCCCTGCCGGAGGAGGCGCCGAGATCGATCGCGAGGACGGTTCTTGCCATGTCAGTCGATGATTCCTTTGCGGTATTCGATATGGAAGGCTTTCGCGATTTCCTTCAGGTTGTCGTTAGAAATGGACTGGAGGACTTTCTTGTCCGCGATGAGCATGTAGATCTCCGCGGCTTTCTCGATCGTCTCGATGAGGCCATAGGCTTCGTCAAGGTCCTTGCCGGTGCAGAAGAGGCCGTGTTGCGCCCAGACGACGGAACGGTAGCTATCCATCTTCTCGGCGGTCGCTAGACCGATCTCCGTGCCCCCGCAGAGCATCCAGGGGAGGACGGCGACGCCTTCGGGGAAGACGACGATCGATTCCGTCTGCATCTTCCAGAGGATTTCCGTGAAGCGGGCGCTGTCGAGGGGGACAACGTGGGTCATCGCGATGAGGTTCGTGGGGTGGCAGTGCATGACGACGCGGTGAAGCGGGTCTTTCGCGAGGCGCTTGGCGTGGCAAAGCAGGTGGGTCGGGGCTTCCGAGGTCGGGCTGCCACCGGTTTTATAGCCCCAAAGGAGGCGAAGGGTATGGGCGTCTTCGACGCGGACGATGCCGAGGTTCGTCTCGGGGTCCTTCTCGCAGTTTTTGAAATATTTGCCGGTGCCGGTGATCACGAAATACTTGCCGACGAGGGGAGAAAGGTCGCAATCGGGATAGGCGAAGGAGCGGAGGTTGCTATCAAGAGGGCAGACCTCGGCGACTTCTTCTTCCGTAGCGATATAGGAAAGGTTCCCGCCATTCCTTTCATCCCAGCCATGGTTGTAAAGATGGCTCAAGATATCCGTGACTTGTTCAATGAGTTTCATGATTTGGTAAGTGGCTCCTTGTATACAGGTACATTATAGTTTTTCGTGGTTAAATTTGAATAAATTTGACAATTTTAGAAATAATGTTAGTATATTTCCATAATTTTTTGTCATTTTTCTCAAAAATTGTCATCCTTTACCACCATGATCATTGAAGAGCGTTACCGAAAAATCCTCGACATCGTGAAAGAGAAGCGAACCGTGAGCTACGCGGAGCTCGCCTCCCTCCTTTATTGCTCCATGTCGACCGCCCGGCGAGACGTCGAGGCGATGAGCCAGCGCAACCTCATCGAGAAAGTCCATAACGGCGCAGCCTATATCGAGGGCAACGCGAGCGAGTCCCCCTCCCTCATCCGCGAATCCGAGCACGTCCGCGAGAAACGGGCGATCGCCGCCCTCGCGAAGCGATTCGTGACCCCCGGCATCACGATGTTCCTCGATTCCTCGACGACCTGCGCCCAGCTCATCCCCTACATGAACGGCATCCCGAACCTCGTCGCGATCACCAACGGGCTCGAGAACGCCTTGCTGCTTTCCACGAACGGGGTCGAGGTTTACATGCCGGGAGGGATGCTCTTCCCGCGCAACAACGCCATCACGGGCGCGGAAACCCTCGCGTTTTTAAGCCGTTATGCGCCGGATGTGTTCTTCTTCTCGACGAGGGGGCTTTCTCTCGACGGAAGGCTAAGCGAAGGCAACGACTCGACGCGTGCCACGAAAGGGGCGATGCTTCGAAAGGCGAAACGGAAGATCCTTCTTATCGACTCCTCCAAATTCGACAAGACCTTTTTCGCCGAAAGCGGCACCCTCGCGGACGTGGATGTCCTCGTGACGGATGCCCCCTTGCCCGATGAGCTCCAAGCCCTATGTTCTTCTCTTGGGGTTGAGGTGCTGTGGCCCGAATAAAGAGAAAGTGCCGAGATAAACGGATGCGTCTATCGTCGGCCCTTTTTCCTTGCTTCTAGAAAACGTTACTCACGAAGGCGGAACGTGTAGCAAATGCCTTCCGAGCAATCGGTATCTGGAACATACCGAGTGCTTTGAAACCTGACTTCCGTCTTATCTTCGGAAAAGACACCTCCCGCGACATCGCTTGCCACAAAGCAGGCTGGTAGAACTCCTTCGGTCTTTTTGATCATGAACATGTCCGCAACAAAATCAAACAGAAAGTTGTAATCGGGCAAAATCTCATACTGGATCGTCATGCGATTGGTTTCCCCGCTTCCTTCGATGGACCATTCGAGGAGAGCCGTGAAATCCAGGGACATGTGAATCGAAGCGGAATCATACTTCGGGGCGTACTCACCAACATAGGAAACAAGGTCGAAATCTGCTTCCCGCGCATAGGGGATTTTTTCTTCCGACGAAGGGGATTCGGAAGGCGTTTCGCTCACGTCGGAAGGGGAGGAAGCGGGCAAAGAAGAATCGAGGCTCGCTTCTTCCATGGTCGAGGAAGAATCCGGAATTCCTGCCCCACAAGAAGCGAGGAGGAAGGCTGATGGTAGTAGCAAGAACTTGGCGTTTTTCATTGGAATTCCCCTTAGTGCAGTAACGATAGCGAGGGTAAATTTGACTGAAGTGGCATAACTTCCCGATGAAATCATCATATCTCCATATTTTTACTCAATCCTTGCATTTTTCACCTAAAATTAACATAGATTTAGGAGATTTACCTGTTGGTAGGAGATTTCTTTATGAGAAAAGGGGCTGTTGAAAAACCTAGTGGTTGATCAGCAGCCTCTTTTTTCATGCACCAACCTTAGGTTTTTCAACATGCTAAGCATGTTATGGTATTTTCAATTCAGTTTTGCCTCAAAAAACATCGATGGCATCTGCAATGGCGGACACGGATGGCGAGGTTTTTCAACATGCTTCGCATGTTCCTTCGCCGATTTAGCGAAGGAAGACCTTAGATATAACGCCCAAGCCATTGCCTTCGAATCAAAAAAGCGTCAGTTCATCGAGTATCTGACGCTTTTGATTCAGAGGAGTTTTTCAACATCCCCTTCCGTTAAATCTTTATTAAATCGTGTAGTAGAAGGTTGCTCTTCCTTGACCTTCTTTTTTTATGATGCCTTCTTCGCATAGAGCTTTAAGGGAGTTTTCTACAGAACCTCTTCCAATCTCCGGACAAAGTTCCATGATATCGTTTTTAGTAAACTTTCCAATCTTAGATCTTATTGCTTTTTCTACCATGTCTCTTGCTGATACCTTTTTTCCTAACATATTGACTCTTTCTTCAAAGTCTCTATACGCAGCAACAATTGTGCCCAAGATGTATTTTATGAATGCCGTGTCATCGTTTTTTTCCTCATGCCAATTTTGTGATGATTCTTGTAATGCGACATAGTACTCGTCCTTTGTTATTTCGATTTTCTTTTCAAGAGAAATGTATCTGCCAATTACAAAACCACTTTTATAAAGAAGCAATGTAGTAAGGAGTCTACTCATTCTTCCATTTCCATCATTAAATGGATGGATGCACAGGAAGTCGTGAATGAACACAGGAATTGCAATTAATGGGTCAATTCCATATTTGTTTATTGCCTTATCGTATTCTTCGCATAATTTTTCTACCGCTTCTGGCGTCTCAAATGGCTCCAAAGGTTTAAACAGAAGAACAGTTCTTCCATCTGGATATACCATGTCTATTTCATTAGGTGTGTCCTTGAAACTGCCTCCGAATCTTTCTTCAGTGAATTGATAAAGCATCTTGTGCAATTGGAGAATGTAGTTCTTTCTAATAGGTACATAATCAAAATTTTCATGAATTACGTCCAAAACGTGCCTATATCCTTTTATTTCTTTTTCTCCTCGGTCTCTAGGGGTTGTTTTATCTGCCATCAAGCTTTTTAGTCTTGCTTTTGTTGTAGTAATACCTTCGATTGCGTTTGAAGATTCAGTGCTTTGAATTTTGGCGATTTCAACTAATGTCTCAAGTTCCCGCGGTTTCTGTTCCAAATATAACTGTTGTCTTCCTTTAAACTCATGAATTAGTCCGATATAGTTGATAACCTCTCTATCAAATGTTCTCGCTCTTAACAGCGAATAATCAAAATTTCTCATAGAGTCGCCCCTTTCTCAAATATCACCTAAAATATACACTATTTTTGGAGATTTGTAAAGTGGTTAGTAGATAAATCTCCAAATATTACCGTTAATTTTGGAGAAAATGGACAACAGTAGGAGATAAAATGAGTGATTGTTACTGAATTACCTAATATAACTCTCCATTTCGCGAGTTCGCTTTCTTTTTAGTAGGAAGATAAAGGCAAACAAAAAAATGTCAAAGGGAAAAGGGCCTCCCGGTTTCGAGGATTCCTAACCCTCCATAAGAAAACCCTGGGACTTTCATGGATGTCCATGGCCGTCTCCAGGGGTTTCTTCGTTATACGCAAGGATAATAGACGGTGACTTCGATGCGGTCGCCTTTCTTGCCAAGAGGAAGGACATCGACGCGCTTTTCGTTCACATATGTCCCTTCTTTTTCCTTGGAAGGGATGTAGGCGATCGCATAGGTCCTGCCGCGGAAGAGGCGGGTGACCGATGCCCTGCCGAAATCCTTGGGCAAGCAAGGATCGACGCGAAGGCCCTCGAACGTCGGGCGGACGCCGAGGAGGTATTCCGTGAGGGCGCGATAGACCCAGCCCGCGGTGCCGGTGATCCAGCTCATCGGGGCCTCGCCTTTGCGGTATTTCGATTCGGGGCCCATCATCATGTTCGAGAAGGCGTAGGGCTCCATCCCGTTTTGGGGATTCGCCGGGTTGTCGAAACGGATCTTGCGATAATCCGCGTACAAGGCCTCGGGCCGTTTGAGCAAGGCGTCCGCGACCATCTTGAAGGCGACGCCATGGAGATAGACCGACCCGTTCTCGACGAGGCCTTTCTGGAAATAGGAAGCCCTTCCGATATGGGGATCGCCTTGTTCCATCGAGGGGGCGCATTGCATGTAGCCATACGCGCAGGAGCAGCGTTCCTCGATCTCGTCCATCGCCCTTTCGCGGGTTTCTTGATCCCCGATGCCGGAGAGGACCGCGAAGGACTGGGGGTTCAGGAAGATGCGTTCTAGGCCCCCAAGAACGGTCCCTTCATCGTTGATGCCGTAGATGAAATGGCCATCGACAAGGCCGTGATGAAGGATGTTGCCTTCGAGGGTTTTGGCTTTCTCTTGCATGCGGGCGGCATTTTCTTCGTCGTGAGCGATACCCAAGAGCGTGATCGTTTCCTTCAAGGCCTTGAGGGTCGCGAGGCTCAGCCACACGGATTCGCCTTTGCCCTCCAGCCCGGCGGCGTTGATCGAATCGTTCCAGTCGCCGCCGCCCCAAAGGACGAGGCCGTGCTCCCCAAGCGAGGTCGTGAGGTATTCCATGCCGCGGAGGACGTGGTCGAGGACCGTGCCGGAGACGCGGGATTCATAGGGTTCTTCCGCGTAGGCGTCAACAAGGGAATAGGAATCCTTGGATACCCCTTTGAGATAGGGGATCTCTTCCTCTAGGAACGAGGCGTCCCCGGTTTCGCTTACGACCGAAAGGACCGCCATCGGGATCCAGGAAGCGCCGTCTTGGTAAGGGTAATGGAAATTCGGCTCGAACATGCGGATGGGGTTGCCATCTTCATATTGATACGCGAGCGCATGCGTGAGTTGTTTCTTCGCCGTCTCGGGATCAAGCGAAGCAAACGAGGTGATGTCTTGCAAGACGTCGCGGAAGCCCTTGCCATAGAGGCGTCCCCAGTTCTTGCCGAGAGAAATCTGCCGCTTGAGCCACGTGTTCACCTGGGCGTTTAAGACCTCGTCGACGGAATGGACTTGGTAACGGGCGTGGGAAGAACGCTCTTTCGAGGTGACGGCATCCCATTCTTTTTGGAATGCTTCTTCGGACAAAGCGCTTGAGGAAGCCTTTATCGCGTCGTCCTCGCTTTCCGCGGCGGCAAGGCCGAGGCGGATGTCCTTCTTCTCCCCGGGGGCGAGGGACAAGGCAAAGGAGAAAGCTCCGACATAATGGCCCTCGAATTCGTCGCCTTGGCAAGAGAGGACGCCCTTGCCTAGGCCGCCACGCGGGGATTCGGGAGAACCATACACCCCGAACAGGCGGTTATAGGACGTCTCGAAGCCGGAAGGGATGTCGCTTGAAGATAGGGCGAGGTAGCCTAGGTCGCTAGAAACGCGGAAGCCGACGTGGGAATAGACGATGCTCTTGCCGTTTGGATGGGCCTCGCCATACGCGTCGTGCCAAGACAAGGCGGGACGGGGCTCGTTTACGAAAAACAAGGTGACGTCCTTCCTCTTTTTCGAGACGTTCCTCGCCTCGATGCGGTAGAGGATCCGCTTCCCGGAGGTCGGGACGAGGATCGTAAACGCGATTTCAAGCCCCTTGTAGGACGAAATGATGCGGTGGTACCCAAGGCCGATGGTGGCCTGGAAGGAATCAAAGGGCAAATCCCCGTGGTTGCGGGTGGCGCTATAGAGTTCCTTGGAATCCGCGTCAAAGACGTAGACGTTGCGCGTCCCGGATTCGAGGTCCCTCCTCTTGGTGCCCGATTGGGTCCAGGCGAAGCCGTTCCCGAACTGGTCCGCGCTCGCGACGACCTCGTCGTTCCATAGGTAATTGAGCCACGGCCTCGTCGGGTACATGTCCTCGAGGACGAATTCGGCTCTTTCTTGGTCAAAATGATTGCAGGGTTTCATGTTGCTTTCAGTTTAAGGGGACCGCATTCCAATGCAAGGGGGGAAGTAGCCGTTCCGCGAAAATTGAAAGCGGGCGAAAGCATTTTGCAAAAGGGGCAATCCAAGGGAATGGGTGCATAATATGGGGGATTCCCTTTTGCAGGGAACGATTCCCGTTTCTCGTTATTTTCGGGATTCCCGAGAAGCGCGAATATAGAGCCATACCACACAAGGAGCATGATATGACCTTAGGAAAGAACCTCAAGGACCGCCGGATCAAGATGGGGATGACCCAAAAGGATCTCGCGGACAAGATGAACGTCACCTTCCAAACGATCAGCAAATGGGAGAACGACGAAAATGAGCCGGACCTCGCGACCCTTAAGAAGCTCGCGAGCCTCTACGGCTGCTCGCTCGACGAACTCCTCGACTTCGAGGCGGAGACCCCCCAAGAAGAAACCCCTGCCCCGCAGCAAGTCGTCGAGCGGGTCATCGAGAAAGAGGCCGTCATCATCCACCAAAAGGAAGCGCACGTATGCGCCCGTTGCCACCGGGACATCGAGGAAGGGGACCTCGAGATCGACACCGTGGTGACCCCCGGGGGAAGGGGACGCCCGAGCACGGAACGGGACGTCTATTACCATAAAGCATGTCTTGAGCAAGTGAAGGCCGAGAAAGCCGCGCGTCTCGCCAAGGAACGGGCCATCGCGGCAAGCAAGACGAAACGGACCTCCTTCGGCTGGGGGATCGCGGGCGGAGTCGTCGCCCTTGTCGGCAGCCTCCTTGCGATGCTTCTCGCGGGCAAGGGGGTCATCCCCGTCCCAGGGGCGATCGCCGGCAGCATCGCCATCGGGTATGCGATCTTCGCGGGCCTCTACTGCGTCTTGTCGGGCTCTTACATCGCGGACGTCTTCACGACCGTCGCGGGATGGTCCATCCGCATGCCGGGGGTCATCTTCAGCCTTGATCTTGATGGCATCTTCTTCCTCATCTTCGTCAAGATCCTCTTCGCGTTCTTGAGTTTCTTCCTGACCGTCGCGGTCGTCGCCTTCGCCGTCGCTCTCTCCGCGTTCCTCGGGGCGTTATCCTTCCCCTTCGTCCTCGCGTACAACGTCAAGAACAACTACCCCGAATCCTTCCTCTGATGCGTGGGGGACGCCGCCTCCTGGCTTGGTCTAGGGGCTTTTTTGTGTTGAAAACCGAATGAAGCCTCTTGTGAGACAACAATTTCTACTCTCGGCGCAGCCTAATGGAATCTTAACAATCTTTTTCCCTTTCCATGATAATTTACAAAAAACGTAAAGTGTTTATTTACACATTCTGTAAAATGAGATACATTCTTAATAGGGAGATAATCTATGATAAGGCAACGACTTCGTGACATAGATCTCAAGATTACCGAGTTGGCAGACTATCTTGGAATCACAAGGCCGACGCTATATAAGTTCATCGATTCCTACGATGCCGGGAATTTCGATAGCATCAACAAAAAGGTGCTGGACCTCTTTAACTACATCGAGAAAAACCCTCTCGCGGGAAGAAACACAATCCTTAACTACATCCTCAATCATTTGGTGTTGATCAAAGAGATGGGCGAAGAATCCGATGTCGCCCTTTACAATAAAGTAAAAAGATTCTTGATGGAGAATCCCGAGGCATCAAAATCAAGATTCATCGAAGAAATCATTTCCAAGGACACGTTTGATTCCGTGATCGATTATCTTTTGACAATCGAACCGCTGCTCAAGAAAAAGAGACTTTCCGAAAAAGAAAAAACGCAAGTTGAACCATACATCCAATTGCAAAAAGCATTGAAAGGAGCAAGTGAAAATGGAACGAAGGCTTGAAATCTCGTCATTCCGAAACATCGGTTTCGAAGAAGGAAAACCATCAAAAGAAGGATTGATTCTCAACCATTCGTTGGTTAAGGGGAGCCTAGGGGATCTCGTTATTCTGATTGGCGCGAATAATTCAGGTAAATCCAATGTTTTGGACGCTTTGCTTGCGTATGGAGACAAAAGGATTTCCGATCGAGATGTGACCGACCTCTACATGGAGGATGATTGCAGAAAGCCTTCGATAAAGCTTTCTTGCAAAACCGATGAGCATCAATATGGCTTGAGGGTCTTCAAAGAAGGGAATGTCTTCGTGAACTTCCC
>JAQYPI010000066.1 GCA_028726925.1 Caryophanales bacterium
CGCGGATGCCGCCATCGAGTCGATCAACGAAGCGGTCAACCTGACGGATTACGACAAGGCTTATTATGGCATCGCTGAAGAGCAAGCGGCCGCTATCGCCACGATCAACGCCCCCGCGGATCCCTACTTTGCCGCCGTCGCCGCCGCGAAGGCCGATGCCATCGCCGTTATCGACGGGTATCACGCCGAGGATTATCGCGAAGAGGAAACCTACGTCCTCGCCGCTGCCCAGGCCCAGTACAAAACCGCCATCGAGGAAGCGACCACGCTCACCGGCGTCGCCACGATTATCGAACAGGCCGTCGCGACGCTCGACGCCATCCCGACCGATGCCCAGCTGACCCTCGAGGAGACCAAGACCGCCGCGAAGGATGAGATCACGCGTTACGTGAACCTCGAAGACTACCGCGACGAGCAGATGACTGAGGTCCTCGCGATCATCAACACCACGAAAACCAAGATTGACGAAGCCGCGGATGCGGATGCCGTCGCTGCCGCCGTTTCCGAAGGCAAGGCCGCGATCGACTTGATCAAGACCGACGCCGAACTCACCGCCGAAGAAGCCGCCAAGGCCCTCGCGGAAGCCAAGACCGCCGCGAAGACCGAACTCGAAGGTTACGTCAACCCCGCGGATTACCGCGACGCGGAGAAAGCCGAAATCACGACCATCGTGACCGAAGGCAAGGCCGCGATCGATGCTGCCACGGATGAAGCCGGCGTTGCCTCCGCCCTCGCGGATGCCAAAGCCAGGCTTGACGCCCTCAAGACCAACGCGGAATACACCGCCGAGGAAGAAGCGAAAGCCCTCGCGGATGCCAAGACCGCCGCGAAAGCCGAAATCGAAGGCTACATCGCCTCGACCGATGAATACGACGAGAACGGCATCGCCGAAATCGCCTCCATCGTCGATTCGACCAAAGCCGCGATCGATGCCGCAACCGACCAGGCCGGCGTCGCCGCTGCCCTCGCCGACGGCAAAACCGCCCTCGATGGCGTCGCGAAGAAAGCGAAAGGCTGCGGTGGTTCCATCGTCGCCGGCGCTTCCGTCGTCGCCATGGTTGGGTTCCTCGGCCTCGCTATTGCCGCCAAGCGCAAAAAAGAAGACTAATCTTCTGAAAAACACTGCGTTAAGGGCGGGATGATTGTCCCGCCCTTAACCTTGTCGAGGAGCATTTATGAACGTTACATCCAAGATATTGCTTGCCTTTGCCTGCCTTGGTCTTGCCGCTTGCGGCGCTGGAGGCGGGAACTCCTCATCAACCCCGATCGATTCACCGTCCTCTTCGAAAACGGAAGAAACTTCTTCCAAGGATGAGGTGAGCTCCGAATCCGTGACAGAGACTTCCGACACCACCTCGGAAGATCCTCTCCCTTCCTCCGAAGAAAGCACGATCTCGAGTCAGGAGAGTTCGGAGCCGGAGCCGGAACCCGATCCCGTCGATCCGACCACCGTGTTCGACGAGAACGACATCCTCCTTTCCTTCCCGGTCATTACGGACATCCACGTCGGTTATAGCGACGCGAACGTCAATTACGCGGAACGGCTCACGGATACGTTTGCTGCCTTGAAGTCCTTCCGTCCCGACACGACGTTCGATCTCGTGATGTCCGCTGGCGACCAAACCCAAAACGGGAAGGCCGCCGACGTTCAGGCGTTGATGGAGAAATATAACGCCGCCTTCGATCTCTCGAAGACGCCGTTCTTCTTCTCGCACGGGAACCACGACACCCATTGGGCGGGTTGCATGGACACCTATGGCTTTTATAACGCCTATGGGCCCGATGTTTATCAATTTGATTCGGACCAAGCCGCCGCGAAGCTCGGCAACCGGCACATGGTTCGCAAGGGCGTGCATTTCATTTCTCTCGAATTCACGTCTTATGGCCCTGGGCTTAACACCTTCCCCGACCGGACGGTGACTTGGCTTCAGCAAACTTTGGCATCCGCCTATGCCGATACCCCGGACATGCCGATCTTCGTCGTGGGTCATAGCCCCGTCCATTCGACGATCCCCGGTTCCTTCTCGAGCGACAATTCCGGCGATTGGGGCGCGACCAAGACCCTCCTTCCCATCTTGAAGGATTATCACAACGTCATCTATTTCTCCGGCCACACTCATTACAACATCCACGATGACCGGGCGATCCACCAAGACGACATCACCGAAGTTCAGGCCGCTTGCACATCGGACATCGAACTCGACACGAATCTTCCCGGCGTGAGCCAGCTCTCGAACCGCCGCGAATATTCCTTTGGCGAAATCTGCGAAGTGGATAGCCGGGGGAACGTCCGCATCGGCCGCTATGACCTCAACGAGCGCGCCCAGGTGATGGATTACTGGGAAATCTCCCGTCCCCAGGAAGATCTCTCTCACCTGAACCGCTATAGCGATGCCGCCCGCGCCGCGAAACAAGAGACGCCGCGCCTCAAAGAAGGCGGCAAATTCATCCTCCTTCATACTTCGGATGGCAAGATCACGATCACCTTCGACGCATTCGAGACGGACACCTATATGATTTTCTCCTACAAGGCCCGCATTTTCCCGATGCCTCAGGAAGAGATCGTGGACGAGAACGAGGATTACATCATCGACATTCCTTGGCTGGATGACTGGTACAACTCCCCCGCCAAGAAAACGGGGACGATTTCCATGCCCCTGACCGGGACCTATTCGAGGAAGAGCACCTGGACGGTCAAACTCTACGCCTACGACTGCGTCGGAAACGTTGGGTTCGCCTGGCCAACCAGAATCATGCTGCTTTGATGTATGAGAATGACTTCTTCTTCTGAACCGATCACCCTCGCGGTGATTGGGGCCGGGGAACGCAGCGAATGCTATCTCGCCGCGTTTGAAAAGTATTATCCCGGGCAATATCGCGTCGTGGCGGTCGCGGACCCTGACAAAGCGAAGCAAGCAGATTACCAAAAGAGATACGGCATCCCCGATTCGATGGTCTTCGATGGCTATGCTTCCATCATCAAGGAAAAGCGGCTTGCCGACGTCGCGATCCTCGCGACCCTCGACGACATGCATTACGTCCCCGCCATCGCCCTCATCGAGGCGGGTTACGACATGATTCTTGAAAAACCCATCGCGATTTCCCTCGAGGAATCGATCGCGATTGGGGAAGCGGCACGCAGGCACCCAGATCAACTCGTCGCCGTCTGCCACGTCCTTCGCTTCACCCCGTTCTTTAGGACAATCAAACAAATCATCGACTCGAAAGAGCTCGGCGAGGTGATCGACATCCAGCACAACGAGAACGTGGGGTATTTCCATTTCGCCCATTCCTACGTGCGGGGGAATTGGAGAAACACCCGCGATTCCGCCCCGTTCATCGTCGCGAAGTGCTGCCACGACATGGACATCCTCCTCTACCTTCTGGGGGACAAGCACTGCAAGAGCCTCTCTTCCTTCGGCGAACTCTCCTTCTTCAACGAAGCGCATTATGACGAAGCGACGATGGCTCCTCGGTGCATCGATTGCCCCAGGGAAAAGGAATGCCCCTTCGATTGCGTGCGCATCTACAAGGTCCCGATGATTGCGACCGTCCCCTTGGATTGTTCCTCTCCCGAGGCCATCCAAAAGACGTTCTCGACTTCCCCTTATGGTCGTTGCGTCTTCCATAGCGACAACAACGTCCCCGACCATCAGGTCGTCGCGATGGAATTCGAGGGGGGCGTCACCGCGTCTTTCAATGTTTCGGCCTTCACCAAATACACCGAGCGCACCATCAAGGTGATGTGCGAGTATGGCGAGATCCGCGGACGCGGAAACACGAACGAGATCGAGGTAATCCGTTGGGATTCCGACGAGATCAAGACGATCAAGATCCCCGCTTCCGAGATCGAAGGCGGGCACGATGGGGGCGATGAAGGATTCGTGAGGGATTTCATGGATTGCTATGGTTCTTCGAAAGGCTTTGCCTCGAGGATCGAACTCTCCATCGAATCTCACGTCATGGCATTCGCGAGCGAGCTTTCGAGGCTTGAAAGCGGCAAATCCATCGACATTCAACAACTATGGAGGGAAAAAGCCGAAGAACGATAACATTGCGTCGGGTTTGCGCGTTTCCATGGACAATGTTGATTCGTTGTCATAATCCTGCTCAAGGGTTGAACGCTCTTCACCCCAAACCATACAATGAAACCAATGAAACGGTATAACCGTTAGAAAGGAAAGCATGAAACTGAGAAATGCCTTTTTGCCCATCTTAGCCAGCATGGCCATCGCGATGGGTCTCTCACCGAAGGGCGCGACTGGTGTCAGCGCGGCCTCTGTTTACGACACTCCCGCCGAACAGGGCGTGGTCACCCCGGACTCCTATTTCGGATCCGTCTGGAACATGGATGTCGGCGCGGTCCGCATCAGCGAGCGTTCCGTCCTCGTCAACGACCGTTCCGACTGGGGACGCCGCGGCGGCTTCCTCAACCGCACCTACGACGCGACGAGCCTCGAAATCACCGTCGAGCTCTCCCAAATCCTCGGGGGCACCGGCTTCCAATTGATCTTTGGCAGCGCCCCCGGCAGCTATGACGGCGAAGCGAGCAAGCAACTCGTCATGGACATCATCGTCGGCAACAACCCGACCTCCAACTACATCGTCACCGCCTCGACCTTTGGGGCCCACAACAACTCCATCCCCGGGTTCACGGATGGAAACACCTGGGCCGATGACGCGAACTTCGTCGGCGTCCAAGCCTCCACGATGGATTACCGCGTGACCATCAAGATCAACAAGGTCAACGACGTCACGACCAACGTGAGCGTCAACGACCACGTTTGCCCCGTCGCGACCTCGGATCTCTTCGCCCGGTTCGAAGACCCGACCAAGAGCTATCTCGCCCTCGGCATGTTCAACAATGCCGGCTCCCGTCAGAATTACGTGATCGAATCCATCGGCGACGCAAGCGACAAGATCTATTTCGGCGCCGAAGGGGATTTCACCTACGTCAAGAACGCCCTCACGACCCTCAAGACCGCGGACGTCTCCTCCTTGGAAGCGACCAAAACCGCCAAGGAAGCCTATGACGCGATGAATGCGCGTTATGCCAAACTCTACACGCACGACAGAGCCTATTTCGCGGCTGCCTATAACGAAGTGACGACTCGCATTAACGAAGCCGTCGCCGCGGCTGGCAACGAGTTGGCGGTCATCCTTTACGGGGAGAACGTCGCGGGACTCACCACCGCCTGCGAAACCCTCACCACCGTAGCCGAGGTCGATGCCGCTCTCGCCAAGAAAGCCGAGGCCGACGCGGTCTTCTCGACCATCGACGCCGGATCCTTGACGGGCGAGGCCCTCGCGAATTATAACGCCTATCAAAGCGCCTACGAAACCGCGATCGGCAAGCTTCTCCAAGCGATCGAAACCGTCTATGACGGCGCCATCGCCGCGTATGAAGCCAAGGTTTCCGCCCTCGCGACGGCCATCGACATCCGCGATGCCTACACGCTCCGCTCTGGCATCCCCACCCGATATGCGGAATATCTTGTTGAAGAAAAAGCCCTCGCCTTTGCGACCCGCGTCGACAATGCGAACAACCTCCTCGCCGAAAAGACGACCTTGACCCATGATAATTGGGAACAAGGCGCCGGTGCCCGCGTCATCACGAACCAAGATGGCTCGCTCGATATCCTCATGGCGGGTCATTCCAACAGCGTTCCGAATGCCGAATCCGCCGGCATCTACTGCAAGGAAGCGACCTCCGCGATCGGTTTCCAGACCGTCATCAACGTCTCCAACTTCGGCCGCAATTCTGGCGCTTGGATCACGATGGGCCTCATGGAAAAGCCCGAGATGTGGGTCTATGCCGAAACGGATGCCGTCCAGGATAACAAAGGCATCTTCTTCCTGATCACCTACGTCAACTCCACCACCTTGAGCGTCCAAGCCTTCCTTTGCTCGCTCACCTCGAACCGCTTCTACGATTCGAACCTCATCCAGACGATTCAGATTCCGATGGCCACCGACGTCGAGGTCAAGTTCTACGAGACCACCGAAACGATCGCCGGCGTCACCGAAACCTACTTCAACATGTCCTTCAACGGCGTCACCTTCGACCGTGAAACGATCACTTCTCGCAAGATCAAAACGGTCCTTGGCGCTTCCAAAGAAGGTTACTTCATCCTCGCGGGCGATGGCTTCAGCAACAACGACCCGACGACCTTGACCCTCAAGGAAATCAACGGCAAAGCCCCGACGGCCGCGTCCATCAATTCCGACGAAGTCCCTGCCCCGGCGAGCACGGATACCGAGAAGACCATCAACCAAGGCTCTTCCGCGGACCTCGCCTTCCATCTTGATACCTACGGCCAGGATATCACCTCCGTCAAAGTCGACGGTGCCGACCTCGATGCCGCGAACTATTCCTTCCTTGGAACCACGTTCACGCTCAAGGGCTCCTACCTCTCCGGCCTTGACGCCCGCGATCACGAGGTGACCGTCGCGACCGCCGGCGGAACCGTCACGTGGCTCATCCACGTCAAAGCCGCGGAAACCTCTTCCGAACCCGATCCCATCGTCTCGAGCGAAGAACCCGTCGATTCGACCGAAGGGGAAAGCAAGGGCGGATGTGGCGGATCCATCATCGCCGCCTCGAGCCTTCTTGGCGTCATCGCTTGCCTTGGCGCTGCGATCCTCATCAAGAAGAAATCCGAGAAATAATCGTTCTCGATTCTTGGCCCGTGCCGAAAAGGCGCGGGCTTTTCTTATGAAAAAAAGCGCCACATTATGGCGCCTTGTTCTGAAAGCGAAGATCAGTAAACGATTTGAAGGTTGCTATAACGCGAGAGGTATTTCATGAATTCCTCGTTCGGCTTTTGGTCGGTGACGAGAATGTCGACGTCGGACAAATCGCAGGATTTCGCGAGGAAGGATTGGCCGAATTTCGAATGGTCGAGCAAAAGGATCCTCGTTTCCGCGTTTCGCATCATGATCTTCTTCGTCTCGGCTTGCTCGATCGAGGCTTCCGTGATGCCCCGTCGCGTATCCATGCCCGCCGCGGAGAAGATGAAAAGATCGCAATGGAGATCCGAAAGGATTTGATTCGTCGCGTCGCCCAGCAAGGAGTTGCTCGGCCTCTTGACGAAGCCGGAAGGGACAAAGACCTTGAAGTCGGTCTTCTCCCCGATTTCGATCGCGGTCGTCAGGGAATTGGTGATGAGGGTCAGGTATTTGAAATCGTTCAGGTAAGGGACCAACGCGCAGACGGTCGAAGAGGAATCGAGGAAGATGGATTGGTTGTTCTTCAGAAAGTTGATGGTACTCGCCGCGATCGCGCGCTTTTCCTGGACCATCGTCTTGCTGCGCGTGATGATGGAGGACTCCTCGTTTTTGGAGGCGAATAGGATCGCGCCGCCGTGGACGCGCTTTAGCAAACCCTTCTTGGCCATATCCTCCAAGTCACGACGGATCGTGGCCGGGGAAACGTAAAGCCGTTTGATCAGCTTGCTGACGCTGACGCTTTTCTCCTCGTTGAGGATTTCCATGATCTGGTTTTGG
This sequence comes from Caryophanales bacterium, assembly GCA_028726925.1. GTDB lineage: Bacteria > Bacillota_I > Bacilli_A > RFN20 > CAG-826 > Alloenteromonas. The sequence continues at coordinate 7,507 of JAQYPI010000066.1, forward strand.
CGCGTGATATCCGACATCTTTTTGCTCGATTTGATTGAATGTGATTGCACATTATCCCAATTGTGATTGTTTGTCAAATTTCGATTCGCTCATTTTTTCAAAAAACCCATATGCCTATAATATTTCCATAGATTTCCGAATGAGCGTTTTGACCATGCTTTCCTGCATGGTCGCACATGTGTGCCCGCGTGCGCAATTGCAATGTTGATTCGGCGTCTTCCGACCAGGTCTCGACACCGAGAAAGGAGGTGGCCATGAACAAAAGATTTTGTTCAATCGCTCTGGCCTTGTTCCCCCTTTTGCTTGGATCTTGCGGGGATACGCAAGGCCAAGAGGAAAGCGTGACCGATTCGTCGGAAACCGATAGCGGAATGGAGGAGACGATGCGAGAACTCATTACCGACCGAAACTTCGAGACCGGCTTCGATCTCATGACGACATCCACCGAGAATGGGCGGACGGTTTCTCGTACCCTCGATTACGGGGGAGAAGCGAAGAAAACGGAATCCCGTCCCTGGAAAATGGCCCAATGGTGGACCCCTTTCGATTTCGCGAATGCCCCGATGCAGAAAACGGATGCCGGCTCCTACATTTACGAGAACGAATCCCGCATCCTTGAGGTGAACCCCAAGAAGGGGTCTATCATGCTGCAGCTCAACTCCTACAAGGAGTACATGGAAAAATTCGGGCACTCTCGCGTCGGGACCGAGAACTGGTCCCATTTCCTCATCGAACAAGATTTCGTGGACGCCCCGAAGCTCACCGACCTAAAACACGTATACGTCCACCTCAAATTCCGGATTTTCCCGAACAACGACCTCGACCCGGGACAACCCATTCCATGCTCCCAAATCACGTGGTATTTCACGATCACGGACGTGCGCAACGGCGACACCGGTTATCAATCGGGGAACAACGACAACGACTTCTTCTGGTTCGGCCTTCCCATCTTTGACTCCCGTTATCCCTTCCTCAGTCCTTACCAGCACGTCGATAGCGGGTTCGTGGGTGCGACCAACCGCCTGATCTATTCCTTGGGGAGCGATACCTATTTCGACACGCCCGTCCAAGTGGGCGAGGAAAGGATCCTCGAACTCGACATCCTCCCTTACATCAAGCAAGCCTATCTTTATGGCTTCGGCCATGGCGCCATGCAGGATTCTTCCTGGGATCGCCTTGTTCTCAATTACATGAATCTCGGGTGGGAATTGCCCGGATCTTTCGAATCCGGCATCACCATCTCCGAGCTTTCGGTCCGCATTGAAAGGAGGGACGAGAAATGAAACCCGTCGTCAAAACCCTTTGCGCGCTCGCTCTTGCGACCGCCCTTTGCTCTTGTTCCCCGGGAGGGGCGAACGAATCCTCCTCGGTTTTGGAAGAAAGCATCCCGTCAAGCAGCGAAAGCACCCTTCCCGGGTACGTTTATGGAGAAAACGAAATGTATCAGGACATCTGGAACAGCAAAACCATTTATAACGAGACGGTCGTCCCCGTCGAACAGGACGACGGCACGTTCTCAAGCCAATTGCTTTACGCCCCGACCCGCATCATCTCGGTGAGAAATTTCACGTTGGAACGCGAATATTCCCCCGATGAATACCGCATCGAGGGCAATCGCCTGATCCTCACGGAGAATTCTACGATGCCCCGCCTCACGAAGGCCAACGTGAGTTGCGAGGAAGTGCCCGAGACCCTGGGCACGTACGAAGACGGCAAAGGGGGACACATCCTCTTCACCGAAGGCATCGGCGTCATCATGCAGCAGGTCAACGTCACCTACGAGCATGAAGGCACTTGGGATGGGACCATCCCTGAAAAGCAAGGGGCCAAGCTTCCCAAATTGCAAGCCAAGCTCAAAGCCAAAGACCCGATTCGCCTCGTCGTGAACGGCGACTCCATCTTCACCGGGGCCAATGCGTCCGGCAAGCTCGGGATCGAGCCTTTTCAAGACACCTTCCCCGACGGATTCGCGAACGAGATCAAGCGCGTCTATGGCTCAAGCGTCACCTTGACGAACACCGCGGTGGGCGGCCAAGTTTCCTCTTGGGGTAGACAGAACGTCGAGAATAATATCAACCTCTTCAACCCGGACCTCGTCATCATCGGCTTCGGCATGAACGATGGTTCGTGGAACGTCTCGAGTTTCGATTACGTCGACAACATCGATTTCATGATCCGCTCCATCAAAGCCAATTGCCCGGACGCGGAAATCATCGTCGCCTCCACCATCGTCGCGAACCCGAGTTCTTCTCAGAACAAAGGCCAAGCCTCCTATTTGGAACCCCTCAAAGACATGGTGAGCGAATACGAAGGCGTCGCCCTTCTCGACATGACGACGTTCTCCCTGGACCTCCTCCGTCATAAGAATTCCTTTGAGCTCTACGCGAACAACATCAACCATCCCTGTGACTTCCTCGTTCGCGGATACGTCTCGAATCTCATGAATCTCATCAAGGAATAGCTATGCTCAAGATTACGAAAGCCGGTCTCAAGGAAGTCGGGTACGACATCAAGGACGAAGCCAAATTGGCCGCCCTTTTCGGCATCGGAAACGGCTATTACGGCATCCGCGGATCCTTGGAAGAATTCGGCGACGTTTTCATCCAAGGGTGCTACGTCCGCGGCGTTTTCGATCAAATCGTGGAAATCCCGAATGCTTTCGCGGACAACCTCTACATGAAGAAATACTATTTCGACCTCCAGAAACTCAAGGAGTTCGAAAAAGAGGACTCCACGATCAACATTTGTGACCCGACGACCATCCGTTTCTATGTCGGGGGCAAGCTCTTCCTCCCCTGGGAAGGGAAAATCCTCAAATGGGAACGCCTTCTTGAGAACAAGGACGGCGGCCTCAAGCGCAAGGTTTTGTGGGACGATGGCGAGGGGCATATCACCGAATTCACCTATGAACGGTATTGCTCTTTCGCGGACAACCACGTGTTCTTCCAAAAAGCGACCGCGAGAAAAATCAATCACGATTTGCCGGTTGTCGCCCTCTCTGGTGTCGATACGCTCGTCAAGACGAACGGCCAGCATAAATCCGTCGTGACTTCTTCCGCCCTTGCCGAGGGGTCGGTTTCCCTTTCGTTCTCCTTCGGCGACCTCTATTCCATGACGGCCTCCCTTCTTTCCAAGGACGATGCCGAGGGCTTCCGTTTCCTTGAAAACGAACAAAAGGACGGCGTCTATGGTTCCCGTTACGAAATGGAGGGCCGAGAAGCTTCCATCGCGAAGATCGTGTCCCTTTACGCGAGCTGCGACCCCGTCAAATCTGAGGACGTCCCCGGCCTGATGGGAGAAGACGTCGCCCGGGATTACGCGGAAGTCAAGAAGGAACATCTCCGCGCCTACCGCAAGGCCTTCGCCATGCTCGATATCGAAATCGATGGGGATCCCGAGGTGCAAAACCTCCTTCGTTACGCCAATTACCAGACGCTCATCGGGTTTGATCGTTTCGACTCCGTCCATTCGTTGTCCGCGAAAAACCTGACCGCCGAGAAATACAACCAATTCGTTTGGTGGGATTGCGAAATCTTCCAACTCCCCATTTTGTTCACGGCTTTCCCGGATGCCGCCAAGCATTGCCTCGAATACCGCTACCGCTGCCTCGAGGAAGCGAAGAACAATGCCAAGAAAGAAGGCCTCGACGGCGCCCATTTCGCCTTCTGCAGTTCCGTCAAAGGGGACGAGAAGGTTTGGATTTACGCCCGCCACCCCTTCTTGCAAATCCATATCTCCGGGGACGTCGCCTACGCGATTCTCCAATACCATGCTTGCACGGGCGATGATGCGTTCCTGAAAGAAAAGGGCTTCGAGATGATCATCGAATCCCTGAAGTATTTCATGTCCCGTTCCACCGAAAAAGAGGGGATGTATCACCTCCTTTCGGTCACGGGCACCGACGAACACCACGACTACGTGGACGATGATGCCTACACGAATTACCAAGTTCGTTTCGTCGCCAAGCGCTTCCTCGACCTCGCGGATCGCTTGGGATATGCCATCGATGAGGACCTCAAAGCCCGAATCGTCGATTACGCGGATCGCTTGTATGTCCAGAAGCCGGCGAAAAACGGCGTCATTCCCCAATTCGAGGGCTACCTTTCCCTGAAACCCTACCTTCCCCTTGCCGGGAACGGGGCCGCGAAAGGGTTCCAGATGAAGGCT
>JAQYPI010000067.1 GCA_028726925.1 Caryophanales bacterium
CCCCTTTGAGGAAAACATCGCCAAAACGAAGGAACTCATCCGCATCGCCCATGACAAAGGGCTTTCGATCGAAGCCGAAGTCGGCGCGATCGGTGGCACCGAAGACGGCGTGACCGCGGACGGCGAAGTCGCCGACCCGCAGGAATGCGCCATCATCTCGGCCCTTGGCATCGACTTCCTCGCCGCCGGCATCGGCAACCTCCACGGCCTCTATCCCAAGGATTGGACCGGTCTCCACATCGACGCGCTCGAGAAAATTCAGGAAGCCACGGGCGGCATTCCCCTCGTCCTCCATGGCGGCACCGGAATCCCCGACGACCAGATCAAGGAAGCCATCGCCCACGGCATGTCCAAAATCAACGTGAACACGGACTGCCAACTCGTCTTCGCCGAAGCCACCCGCGACTACTGCCTCGCCGGCAAAGCGGACCCGACCGCGGAAAACAAGGAAAAGGGCTATGATCCGCGCAAGCTCCTCAAGCCCGGTTTCCTCGCGATCCAAGCGAAAGTCAAAGAGAAGATGGAACTCTTCGGTTCCGTCGGCAAAGCCGATTAAACGTCGATTAACCTTTCGGAGCGGGTTCGCCCGCTCCTTTTTTTCGCAAAGAAAAAACCCGGTTTCCCGGGCTTTCTCATTCGCTTAACGGTCGGATAGGAGAGCGAATTTCTTGAAATGGAGATAAAGGGAGAGGAATCCGAATAGGGCAAGCGCGACGCTGCATCCCAAAGGGATGACGAGGCTTAGGGAAATGCCGGTCAACGCGAGCAACGCATTCGCGCCGATGTAGACGAAATCGGCAATCATGAAAAAGCGGTCGCTACGGTCCCAAAGGCCCTTCTTCTCGAAAACAAAGCTGGCAAGGAAGAAACCTCCCGCGGCTAGGAGACCGCCCACGCAAAGGAAAAACAAGACGAAGAACACAATGCGGGGGGCGAGGGGGAAGGACAAGCCGGTCGAAACGAAGAAATCGAAATGGTATAGCCCTTCTTCCGTTTTCGTCTCATACATCGGGACAGCGAGCAAGGTGGAAGCGTAAAGAAAGCACACGACCGGATGGATCATGATCCAAACAGATCGAGGAAAGCCTCGCCTCTCTTTGGAACGATTGGTCAGATCTTCCATTCTCAGACATCCATCTTGGCGAGATGCCAAATATCGCGATTGTATTCTTCGATCGTGCGATCGCTCGTGAATTTCCCGCTGCTGCCGATGTTGATGAGGCAGGCACGCGCCCACGCTTTCTTATCTTCGTAGAAAGCATCCGCGGCTTCGCAAGCCTTGCAATAGGCGTCGAAGTCGGCGAGGACGAAGAATTGGTCGTTCTGGTTCATGAGCTCGTCGAAGATCATGCGGAAGCGATTCGCGTCGCCCTTGGCCCAGGGCCCGGAGAAGAGTCCGTCGAGCACGCGTTTGATGCGCTCGTCGGAATTGTAAATCGCCCACGGATTGTAGGTCCCTTCGTCGACCATATGCTGGACCTCGTCGGCGGTGAGGCCGAAGATGATTTCGTTCTCCCTGCCGGCGGCGTCTGCGATCTCGATGTTCGCGCCGTCGAGCGTCCCAAGCGTGATGGCGCCATTCATCATGAGTTTCATGTTCGAGGTGCCGCTCGCTTCTTTCCCGGCGGTCGAGATCTGCTCGGAAAGATCCGCGGCGGGGATGATTTTCTCGGCGAGGGAAACTCCGTAATTCTCGACGAAGACGATCTTGATAAAGGGCGAGACGAGCGGATCGGAATTCACGACGTCCGCGACGGCGAGGATGAGTTCGATGATTTTCTTGGCGAAGGCGTAGCTCGGGGCCGCCTTGGCGCCGAAGATGTAGGTGTGCGGAACCATGCGGAACGAGGGATCTTCGTGGATCCTCGTGTAGAGGTACATGATATGGAAAACGTTCAAAAGTTGCCTCTTATAAGCATGGAGACGCTTGATCTGCACGTCGTAAATCGAGGAGGGGTCGATTTCGATGCCATAGGCTTTCTCGACGAAGGAAGCGAAATCCTTCTTGTTCTCCGCTTTGGCATCCATGATGGCTTCTAAGGTTTTTTCGTCGTCCTTGAAGGCCAAAAGTTTTGAGATTTCATGCTCGAAATCCTTGTGCCAGCCTTTGCCGATCCTCTCGTCGATGACGGAAGCGAGCCGGGGGTTGGCGTACATGAGCCAGCGGCGATGGGTGACGCCGTTGGTCTTGTTGTTGAATTTGTTGGGGAAGAGGTCGTAGAAATCCTTGAACGTGTAGGCTTTGAGGATGTCCGTGTGGATTTTCGCGACGCCGTTGACGCTATAAGCGACGTAGATCGCCATGTTGGTCATGTGGATTTGGCCGTCTTTGATGATCTGCATGTTGTAACGGGCCGCGTCGCTCACCTTTTCCTCGTTGAGGAAGAGATTAAAGCGGCGATGGATTTCCTCGATGATCATGTAAACCCGCGGGACGAGTTGCTGGACGTAGCGGACCGGCCATTTCTCGAGGGCTTCCGGCATGACCGTGTGGTTCGTGTAGGCAAAGAGGCGGGTAACGATGTTCCACGCGTCTTCCCATCCATAGCCATATTCGTCCATGAGAAGACGCATCGCCTCGGGAATCGCGAGGATTGGGTGGGTGTCGTTGAGTTGGAAGACATAGGCCTTATCGAGGCCATCAAGCGTATGATAACGGTTGTAGTAGCTGCGCATGCAGGATTGCAACCCGGCGGAAACGAGGAAATATTGCTGGCGGAGGCGGAGCATGCGGCCGTGCTCGGTCGAGTCATCGGGATAAAGGCCGTGGCAAAGCTCTTTCAGGGTGTTCAGATAGTCCTCGAAGCTTTGGTCGGTCGGAAGGTTGTTTTCGCTCGGCTCGGCGGACCAAAGGCGCAGCGTGTTGGCGACCCCGTTATGATATCCGGGGACGGAAACGTCATAAGGAACGGCGCGGACGCAGGTCGCGTTCACGGTGCGAAGGGCGTATTCCCCGTTGGCCTTGAGATAAGTTTCGGCATGCCCGTAGAATTTGACTTCGACGGAATGCTTGGGCTTGCGAACCTCGAAAACGAAGCCGTTGCTTAGCCACTGATCGGGCAATTCGACTTGCTTCCCGTTGACGAATTTCTGGCGGAAAAAGCCGTATTCGTAGCGGATGGTGTTGCCGTGCCCGGGATAGCCCAGCGATGCAATGGAGTCCAGGAAGCAGGCGGCGAGGCGGCCAAGGCCACCGTTGCCGAGTCCGGCATCGGCTTCCATGTCCTCGAGTTCGCCGATGTCGATGCCCATTTCGGCGAGCGCCTCTTTGGCGACGTCGAAAATCCCGAGGTTCTGCATGTTAGACGTCAAAAGACGGCCCATGAGGAATTCCATCGAGAAATAGATGAGTTGGCGCTTATTTCCTTTCAGCAGTTGCTCGCGGCAAACGCGCCAGTGCGCGCCGGCATAATCGCGAACCATTTCGCCGAGGACTTCAAAGCGCTCGGTGATGTGCGAGTCCTCGACGGAACGGCCATAGCGTTCCTCAAGGCGCAAGGCAAAGGTTTTCTTGAAATCTTCTTTATTGTCAAACATGGTTTTTGTCCTTATTTCGTCTTTTTCGAGGCCTTTTTCTTGGCACTAACGATTTTCTTGGAAGCGGGTTTCTTCTTGGCGACCTTCTTGGGCGTCTTTTCGGCGGGAACGGCTTTCGTTTCTTCCCGCGGTGGCACCGCTTTTTTGAAAATCATCGCACCGAAACTCGCAATCTTGCCAATGGTCATGTGGCAAGGCCTCGATTCGGGACCCACGCCTTCCTCAGAACGCGCGGGCAATCCATTATACTGATTGTAGCCGCCGTAAACATCCTTATCGGAATTGAAAATTTCAAAGTATTCGCCGGGTTGGAGGGTTCCAATCGTGTAATTCTCGTAATAATTGGGGGTCATGTTGAACACGAAAATCAAATCACTATCCCCGAATTCGCGCTCGAAGGCGAAGACGCTTTGATCCGCGTTGTCGACCATGAGCCATTGGAAATGGGCGGGATTGTATTCCTCGACGTGCATGGCATTCTCGGCCCGGTAGATGAGGTTCAAGTCACGCATCATGCGGCGCACGGAATCGTGCTTGGGGAAAGAAAGGTAATTCCAGGGGAGGGACTTGTTCTCGTTCCATTCATCGAAGCTCGCGAGCTCGTTTCCCATGAAATTGAGTTTCTTTCCCGGATGAGCGAATTGATAGGTATACAGGTTGCGGACCAGGGCGAATTTCTGGTTATAGTCGCCCCACATCTTATTGAGGATGGTGCCTTTCCCGTGGACCACTTCATCGTGGGAAAGGGGCAATAGGAAATTCTCACTCCAGAAATAGGCCATGGAGAACGTCAGTTTGTTGTGGTCGTATTTCTTGTAAATGGGGTCGGTCTGGTAGTACTTGAGGGTATCGTTCATCCAGCCGAGATCCCACTTGTAATCGAAACCGAGCCCGCCGTATTCCACGGGGTGCGTTACCTTGGTGAAATCGGTGGAATCTTCCGCGATCATCATCGCGCTCGGGTGCTCCGCGTGGATTTTGGAATTGAGACGACGAATAAATTCGGTCGCTCCAGTGTTCTCGCCGCGGGCTTTATTGCCGTCCCAGTATACGATGTTGCTTACTGCGTCACAGCGAATGCCGTCAAAATGGAAATACGTGAGGAAGTAATTCATCGCGGACATGAGGAAGCTGCGAACGGGATCCTTCCCAAGGTCGAATTGGGGGGACCCCCAAGGAGAGATTTCGTGCTCGCCCTGATATTCGTAGAGGCACGTCCCGTCGAAACGGCGCAAAGCGAAGGCGTCCGACGCAAAGTGGACAGGGGCGAAATCGAGGATGACCCCAAAACCCGCGCGGTGCATGCGATCGACGAAGGACATGAGTTGCTTGGGATTGCCGTAGCGCGAATCGACGGAATAGAAACCGGTCGCTTGATAGCCCCAAGATCCGTCAAAGGGGTATTGCGTGATCGGCATGATCTCAATGTGGGTGAATCCGGTTTCCTTCAGGTAGGGGATTAGATAATCCGCGATTTCCTCATAGCTTAGGAAGCGTTCGTTGACCTTTCCCTTCCACGAGCCGAGATGGACCTCGTAAATCGACATCGGGACATCGAAATTCCGCGTGCGACGGGCCATCCATTCCCCATCGGCCCAGGGAAAACCTTCGATATCGAAAATCCGGGAACAGGTGAGGGGCCTCAATTCGCTATAGAAAGCGAAGGGGTCGGCCTTGTCCACGTATTGGCCGAGGGCGTTGCGGAAATGGTATTTGTAGGATTGGTAGTTGGAGAGACCGGGCACGAAAGTCTCGAAGACGCCCGCGTCGTCGATCTTCTCCATCTTGTTCGCCCCGAAATCCCAACCGTTGAATTCGCCAATGACGGAAACGTCGTTGCCGGAAGGGCAATAGAGACGGAACCAAACGCCATAGACGCGTTCGGTGGTCTTCTTCCCTAGATCATCGGTCTTCTCGATGTCTTGGAACCCGAAATGGGCGCCGAAATATTCGTAAGCATGGGTCGTTTGACCGTAAAGAAAATCGGCAAGGATGCCATATGCCATATCAAAGGATCTCCTTCAGAAGAAACGTCATGCCTTGATTATACCGCACCCTTTTCCTTTATAGGAAGGTTTTTGAAGGCCACGAATTCCCTTGGACTCCCCTCACAAAGTTCATGGCTTTTTTTGGGACGCCGTCCCTTTTCGAAGAAAAACCGCCGATTCCCGCGGATTCGGGTAAACTTTGAAGCGAAGATGCGTTATCATTTCAACGTATGAACCCTTCCCGTTTGGGAAGGCAAGGAGAATCAAACCAATTATGGCAAAATGCATGGCAGTCAATGCGGGCAGCAGCTCGCTCAAGTACAAGCTTTTCGAAATGCCGGAGGAGAAAGTCCTCTGTTCCGGCATGGCCGAGCGCATCGGCCACGATGATGGCATCTTCACCATCAAGTTCGGGGGCGAGAAAATCACCAAGGTCCTCCCCCTCCCCGACCACGCGGTCGCTGTTGACCTTCTTCTCAAAGCCCTCGTGGAATACGGCATCGTCGCGAACCTTTCCGAAATTTCCTGCGTTGGTCACCGCGTCGTCCAAGGCGGTAAATACTTCTCCCATTCCGTCGATTTCGACGAGGACGCGGAAGCCAAAATCACGAAGTTGATCCCGCTTGATCCCCTGCACGCCCCTGCGCACCTCACGGGCTTCCACGCCTTCCGTGACGCGCTTCCCGGAGTCCCCGAGATCGCCGTTTTCGACACCGCCTTCCACCAAACGATGGAGCCGGAAGATTACCTCTATCCGATTCCTTATGAGATGTCCGTCGAATACGACTGCCGTCGCTATGGGGCTCACGGCACCTCGCACAATTACCTCGCGGATCAAGCCAAGAAAGACTTCTTCCCCGACCAGGAACACGTAAACATCATCACCGCCCACATCGGAAGCGGCGCTTCGCTCGCCGCCATCCGCGACGGGAAGTGCGTCGCGACCTCCATGGGCCTCACCCCCCTTGGTGGCGTCATGATGGGCACTCGCACGGGCGACCTCGATCCCTCCGTCATGGATTATCTCTGCAATTGCACCGGCAAGTCGGTCGACGAGATGTACGACATCTTCAACAAAAAATCCGGATTCCTCGGCGTTTCCGGGGTTTCCAACGACACCCGCGACGTCGAGAAGGCGGCCGCGGAAGGCAATGAACGCTGCCAACTCGCCATGAAACTCTTCACCCGCACGGTCGCGAATTTCATCGGGCAATACTATGTCCGCCTCGGCCACGTCGACATGATCGTCTTCTCCGCCGGTCTTGGCGAGAATGCCCCGCTTTTCCGCGAACTCATCCTCAAAGCGACCGAGGAAGCCCTCGGCCTTTCCGTCGATTACGAATTGAACGCCTCCGTCCGCGGCAAGGAAGTCCTTCTCTCGAAACCGGACAGCAAGATCAAGATCGCCGTCATCCCCACCGATGAGGAAGTCATGATCGCCCGCGACTGCTACAAGAGGATCGCCCAATGAAGAAAAGCAACCTTCACCCCCTCGTCGCCGAGGTCGGGAAGGCCAACAAAAAGCTTTTCCGCACGATCTACAAGGCCATCGAACGCTATTCCAAAATCGTCGTTTTCCGCCACATCAAACCGGATTTCGACGCTTTCGGCTCCCAGATGGGCCTTTACACCTTCTTGAAAGACAACTTCCCCGAGAAGGAAATCCATTTCGTCGGGGACAATCACCCGTCCTTCACCCCGCGTCTTTTCCCGCAGACGGAAAACCTTCCCAACGAATGGTTCAAGGGCGGTGATTTCCTGGCCATCGTCTGCGACGTCGGCGACGAAGAGCGAATCGCCGACCCGCGTTTCAAGCACGCTCGGTACAAAATCAAGATCGACCACCATCCGTGCAAAAAGGAAATCGCCAAGCGGGCGACGTTCTTGGACACGGAAGCCGCCGCGGCAAGCGAGCTCGTCGCGGATCTTCTTCTCAACTATCCCGGGAAGGTTCTGTCGAAAGAAGCCGCGCGCTACCTCTACATCGGCATCGTCGGGGACTCCGGCCGTTTCCTCTACTCCTCGACCTCGCCTCACACCTTCGCCGTCTCCGAAGCCCTCATCGCGACCGGGTTCGATCTTCATGAAACCTACCTTGCGATGTATGAGAAAAACCTCGATTCCCTCCATTCCCTCGGCTACGTCCTTTCTCATTTCAAGGTCACCGAGCACGGGGTCGCCTATTACCTCCTCCCCAAGGAAGTCCAGGAAGAGCTCCACATCACCCCGATTCTTGGGAAAGAGCACGTCAATGCCTTCTCCAACATCGCCGGCATCGAGGCGTGGTGCTCCATCACGGAAGATCCGCAGCCAAAGGATTACTGCTGGCGCATCTCCATCCGTTCCAAGCGCGCCGACATTTCCGGAATCGCCCGGAAGTGGGGCGGCGGAGGCCATGCCCAAGCCTCGGGGGCACGCATCGATTCGCTGGACGATCTTGAAAGTTTCCTCCACGACCTCGATTCCCTCTTCGCCTGAACTTATCCGCGGGAAACCGCGGATATTTTCTTTCTGAATAGAAAGATATGGTAAAATAACTTCATGGCTTTCGTAGCGTTGAACGTCTATAGCGGGTACACGTTCCTCAAAAGCGGCTTGAGCGTCAAAAAAATCGTTGCATCAAGCCTTCGGAGAGGTTCTCCTTTCTGCGCCGTCGCGGACCTTGCGTCCTTTCGCGCGGCCCCCGAGCTCGTCTCCCTTTGCTTGCCAAGAGGCATCGCCCCTTTAATCGGCGTGGCCTTTTCCTTCCCGGAAGGGCGTTACGTCGTTTATCCCACCTGTGAAGAAGGGTACCGGGCTCTCCTTCCCTTGATTCCCCCTTTTTCCAAAGACGCCCTGCCGTTTTCTTCTTTCTTGCCTGCCCTTTCTCACTGCGTCGTCATCCTCGACGCCGGGGATCCTTCCGTCGTTTCGAAGATGAAAGAGGATCCCTCATCCTACGCAGCCTTCCTTTCCCGGGTCGACCAAGCAAGTGATTCCTTCTTTCTTGGCCTCCCGACTGAGGAAGGCCTTCCAAAAGCGAAAGATGCCATCCGGGCCTTTGCCTCGTCCTTCCCTTTCCGCCTCGTCGCTTTCCCTTTCGTTGCCTACGCGAAGAAGGAAGACGCCATCGTGACCTCCATCCTCCGCGCGATCGAGGAAGGAGCGCCCCTCTCGAGCAAAGAGGAAACCGGCCCGTTTTATTTCCTAAACGAGGAAGAAACCGCGGCGGAATTCACCAAAGAAGAAATCGACGCCACCGAGGAAATCGCGAACAAAGCCAAAGGATTCCAGTTCGTTCAGAAACGCGGCGGCCTTGCCCATTTCCCCGTCCCAAAGGGCGAGAGCGCGGAATCCTATCTTCGAAAGAAGACTTTTGAAGGCCTTTTGAAAAGGAAACCGGACGCGGGCAGCCAATACTTTGAACGTCTCGAGCAAGAGCTCTCCGTCATCCTCCCGATGGGCTACGCGGATTATTTCCTCATCGTCGCGGATTACGTCTCCTATGCGAAAACTCACGGCATCCTCGTCGGCCCGGGCCGCGGATCGGGTGCCGGTTCCCTTGTTTCCTATGCCCTTGGCATCTGCGTCCCCGATCCCGTCGAACACGGCCTCCTCTTCGAGCGATTCCTGAACGTCGCCCGCCACGAGATGCCAGACACCGACGTGGATTTCGAGGATCTTTACCGGGAAAACGTCGTCCATTACCTGCAGGAGAAATACGGGAAAGACCACGTCGCCCACGTCATGACCATGCAGACGATGGGCGCCCGGCAATCCCTCACGGACGTCGGCAAGATCTATGGCTACCAGCCTAGCGAAATCCGCCTTCTCACCTCACGCGCCGATCCCCGTCACGACCTCGCCTGGAATTACAAGAACAACGCCGCGTTCCAAGGCATCGTGGGCGGAGATCCTTATTTCAAGGACCTCGTATCCCTCGCGGCCAAAATCGAGGGCCTCCCCCGCCAAAGCGGCCTCCATGCCGCGGGCATCGTCTTGAACGACGCCCCGCTTCCCGAGGTCATACCCGCCGTCGACCAGGACCCAATCGGCCTCGTCGAACAATTCGACAAGGACGACCTCCAACCCCAAGGCTTCCTGAAATTCGACCTCCTTGGTCTCACCAATCTCTCCCTCATTTCCCTTTGCCTGCGCAAGATCGAAGAAAGCGAAGGGGTTCGCATCCGTTACGAGGAAATCCCCCATGAAGACCAAGCGGCCCTCGCCCTCATCGCGGAAGGTTGGACCATGGGCCTTTTCCAACTCGAAAGCGAAGGCATGAACCGGGCGATATCGGAAGTCCATCCCACTTCATTGGAAGATCTCTGCGCCGTTATCGCGCTCTTCCGCCCGGGGCCGATGGCCAACATATCGACTTTCGCGAAAAGAAAGGCCGGGAAGGAACCGATTTCCTATCTTTGTCCCGAGCTCGAGCCGATTCTTTCCAATACCTATGGAGTCATCGTCTATCAGGAACAGATCATGCAAATCGCCCAGGCGGTCGCCGGGTTTTCCCTCGGGGAAGCGGATATTTTCCGCCGGGCCATCTCGCATAAGGACCTCGAACAACTTTCCTCTCTGAAGCAGCGCTTCCTCGAAGGGGCGAAAGCGAGGGGCCATGGGGACGCCCTTTCCCTGCAGCTCTACGAACTCATCGAACGGTTTGCGGACTACGGTTTCAACAAATCCCATTCCCTTTGCTACGCGATCATCGCTTCCCAGATGGCCTTCCTCAAAGCCCATTACCCCCTTTGTTTCTACGCCTCGGTCCTCGATTACGGGGGCGGGGGAAAGGAAAAGCTCCAGCGCGTCCTCGCGGAAATCAAACGCAAAAGAATCCGCTTCCTCCTCCCGTCCGTGAACGAAGCGGGCCTATCTTATATTCCCCACGATGGCGGCATCCTCTTCCCCTTGACGGCGATTCGGGGCCTTCCTTCTTTCCTTGCAAGCGGCATCCTCGACGAGAGGATCGCGCATGGGCCTTATTGCGATTTCTTCGATTTCGCCCTCCGCAACCGCAAAAACAAAATCACCCTCGAATCCTTGGTCGCCCTCATCAATGCCGGGGCCTTCGATTCGCTATGCCAAAGCCGCGCGACCTTGCGGCGGACCGCCCCCATCGCCATCCAATTCGCGGAACTCTTCGGGGACGATGGGCAAGGCAGCCTCCTCGAGCCCGAGGAAATCGAGAAACCGATTTACGCGGAAGCCGAGGACAACCGAAATGAGAACCTCTTCCTCGAAAAAGAAGCCATCGGGATGATGGTTTCCGGTTCTCCACTCGACGCGAAGAAAGAAGAAATCGAGAAACGGGGCCTCAAGAGGCTCTCAGAACTGGAAGATTCTCCGAGGCCGATCGAGGTTGTCGGCATCCTCGAGCGATCCAAGGCCCTCGTCACAAAAAAAGGGACGAAAATGGCTTTCATGACCTTGCAAGACGAGATGTGTTCCGTCGATTTCACCCTTTGGAGCGACGTCTACGACAAGGCGTTCCCCTTGCTCAAGGAAGGGAATCTCCTTCGCGTCAAGGCCCGAAAAGACCTGCGGCGCCCCGGATCCTATCTCGTCGACCAAATCGAAACACTTTGAGGAAACTTCCATGGACAACAGTAAACACATGCTCGTCATCGACGGTAACTCCTTGCTCTTCCGGGCGTTCTACGCGACTTATTATGGGGATCCTTCCTCCATCATGCGCACGTCCGCCGGAATCCCGAGCAACGCGATTTTTGCCTTTTCGAACATGCTAGCCAAGCTCCTCAATTCCTTGGAGGAAGGCGGTTCCCTTTTCCTAGCTTTTGACACAGATTCCCAAACCTTCCGGAAAGAGGAATTCGCCTCGTACAAAGCAAACCGGAAACCGGCCCCGGAGGAACTCTGCGCCCAGTTCGGGCCGGCTCGGGAACTCGTTAAAGCCCTCGGCATCCCGTTCCACGAGCAGCACGGCATCGAGGCAGATGACCTCGCGGGCACCGTTTCGCGCCTCGCCGAGAACGCCGGTTATCGGGTCGACGTCTACACCTCCGACAAGGACTATCTCCAGCTCGTCACCGATCGCGTGACCGTCCATTTGCTCAAGAAGGGTTTGAGCGACCTCGAGGAAGTTACCCCCTCTTCCATGATCGAGCATTACGGCTTCTCCCCGCGTCAGATCATCGATTACAAAGGCTTGAGAGGGGATTCAAGCGACAATCTCCCTGGCATCCCCGGAATCGGGGAAAAGACGGCGACCAAACTCATCCAGACGTATGGTTCCTTCGACGCGATCATCGATGCCGCGAAAGCCGGCACCATCAAGGGGAAACTCGGCGAGAACATCGTCAAGAACGAGGAAATCGGTCGGCTTTGCCATTCCCTTGCGACCATGAAACTCGACTGCGCCTTGCCTTTTGGGCTCGACGATCTCGTTTATCGCGGCTATGACGCCGGAAAAGTCAGCCATTTCGCTTCGGAATTCGAACTCAAGACCCTCCTTTCCCGTCTGCCCAAGCGCTTCCGCTATGCCGGCGACGCGGGCCAAGTCGTCCTCCCTCCCCTTCAAAGGATTCGGACGCTTGAGGGCATCGCGCTTCCCGCCAAGGTTGGTCTATCCCTCGACCTTGAGGAAAACGTCTACAATGAAGCCGAGGTCCAAGGCATCGGCATCGCGACGAAAGAGGCGCGTTATTACCTTGATAGAGACGCCCTTGGTTCCGATGCCGCCCTCAAGCGCATGCTCGAAGATCCCACCGTCGAGAAAACCGTTTACGACGGGAAGAAAATTCGTGTCGGCCTTTCCCGCCTCGGCATCGATTTCCAAGGGATAACCTTTGATTTGCTGCTCGCGGGTTACCTTCTTGATTCCTCCCTCACCGGCAACGCTTCCATCCTCTTCTCTTCCTTCGGCGTATCTTTGCCCGAGAAGGAAGGGGGATTGCTCGCGGAAGGAAACCCAGAGGAAACTTCCGCGGAAGCCTTCTATGCTTATGTTTTGGAAAAGGAAGCCCGGAACAAACTCGAAACCTGCGGGGCGACAAGCCTCTTAAGCGATCTTGAGATTCCTTTATCCATCATTCTTGCGGACATGGAAATCGAGGGGTTCCCGCTTGATCCCGACGAGCTTTCGCGCATCGGCGCCGGTTTCAGGGCCAAGCGAGACGCTCTCGAAAGCGAGATCTTCGCGATGGCAGGGCACCCGTTCAACATCGCAAGCCCCAAGCAAGTCGCCTCCGTCCTTTACGACGAGCTCGGCCTCAAGGGCCCGAAGAACCGGTCCACGTCCGTTGAGGAACTCCGTTTCCTCTCCTCGAGCCACCCTCTTGTCGGAAAGATCCTCGAATACCGCAAATACGCCAAACTCGTCGGGACTTACATCGACGGTCTCTTGCCTCATCGCCAGAAAGACGGGAAGATCCAT
>JAQYPI010000068.1 GCA_028726925.1 Caryophanales bacterium
CTGGAACTTCGAATGGCAGAAGTTCGAGAGCTCGCTCAAAAATCGGCGATTGGGACATCGAGATCCATCAACGGAAATCTCGAACGAACTTCAAAACTCACAAAAATACTAAACCTAGTAGAAATGTGAGTTTTAGAAGATTATAATCAAACGAAAGGAAAGAAAGATGCTATACAAACGCGAGATTCTCAATGCGGTCATCCAGTGCGTCGACGAATACGCGATCACCCTGATCACGGGCGCTCGACAAGTCGGAAAAACGACCCTTGTTTCCTATTTCGAGAAAGAGAAAGGCTTCACGTACCTTTCTTTCGACGACACGGATTTGCTCGCGGAAGCCAAAAGCGACCCCAAGCGGTTCATCGATTCCCATCGACCCCCGCTGATCCTCGACGAGGTGCAAAGGGTGCCGGAAATCTTCCTCGAGATCGAAGCGGTCGTCAATCGCGTCAAAAGGATCGAAGGCAGCCAAGCCGCGAATGGGATGTACATTTTGACGGGCTCCCAAAAATTCAACCTGATGAAAGAAGTCAGCGAATCCATGTCGGGCAGGGTCGGCATCGTCGACATGCCTCCTTTGTCCCAAAGAGAGATCCGCGGATGGGATGGAAAGGAATTCACCATCGATAACGAAGGATTGCTTGATGCGGCCGAACGAAGGGAACTCGGTGATGAGGCTCTTTACGAATCCATCGTGAGAGGCTTTTATCCGGCGAGATGGGAAATCGCGGGAAAACCCATCAAGAACTATTACGCGAACTACGTCAAAACCTACGTCGAGAGAGACGTGTCCGAGCTCATCCACCTCCGTGACCGGCAGAAGTTCGAGAATCTCCTGCGGATTCTCGCTTCCTTGACGGGCGAGGAATACGTCCCGGATAACATTGCCAAAACCTTGGGTGTCGACAAAAACACGGTCTCTGCCTGGGTTTCCATCGCCGTCACCGGCGACATCGTCCGCTTGCTGAAACCTTATTACGAGGATTCCATCAACAAAAGGATCGTGAAACGGAATAAGCTTTTCTTCAACGACACCGGCCTAGCGTGCTACTTGCTTGGCATCGATTCGCCTGCCTCCCTCAAAAGGTCGACGTTCAAAGGCCGCATGGTCGAGACCTATATTCATAATGAGATCTATAAGTCGTATCTCAATCGGGGCATCGAGCCGAAGATGTTTTTCTACCGGGACAACAACCAAAACGAAATCGACTTGATTCTCGTAAACGACGGGAAGCTCGATTTCATCGAATGCAAAGCAGGGAAGAAGTTTGGTGGGGATGCTATCAAGGGTTTCCGACAGTTGGCCAACACGAAATTCGAGATCAACGGGCAGTGCGTCCTCTGCACGACCGAAGATCCCTACCGGATCGCCTCCGGGGTTTTCGCCTTTCCGATCCGTTGCCTCTAGACTTCGGGTCATCGAGAAGCCGAAACTCCAATAAAATCACAAAAATACTAAACCTAGTAGAAATGTGAGTTTGAAAGGACGATCGGTTTAGGAACGCTGCATGGTTAGGAGCCTCATCGTTTCTTGGATTGCCCTAACGAGGCTGGCTTCGGATTGAATTGGCAAGAAAGGGACTTGAGACCTCGTCATCAGTTCCGTTTCTCAAGCAAACGTTTGAAATATTCGAAATCCATCATCAAGGATTTCGCCTTTCTCTTGGCATTCCAAAGGAAAAGACGCGATGCGACCCATTTATCCGAGCATTTTCATCGAAAGCGAAAGAAGCGCCGAATTCCTACTGGACAGTTTTCTCGTTTTTTGAAAAAGTGTACAGTAGAAATGTACAAAAATACTTTTTCAGAAAAACTGTATAGTAAGAATGAGCGAAGAAATCGAGACGTTTGGTTTCGCGATGAGTCTTTCGAAACGAGGCTTTAGCTAAGATAAAAACGGAAAAGTCGCTCCGAATTTTCCGAAACGATAGCCAAAAGTCGCTCCGAATTTTCCGAAAAGCGCCAAGAAAAACGTTTTGTTTTTCCCGAAAACGTGCCATAGTATTGCCAGAGGTACCACGGATGGAAGAACAAGAAATGGAACTGCGAAGGCACATTGATGATTGGCTCGCCGCATGGAAAAGCAACCCTAGCCGCAAACCGGCGCTCATCAAGGGCATCCGCCAATCCGGCAAGACGCATGCCATCCGCAAATTCGCAAGCGACAAGACCCGGTACGAAGTCGTTGTCTATCTCAATTTTTGGGACAACCCCGGCCTTTGTGATGCCTTTGATGGCAAACTCGACATCGATTCCATCATCACGGAACTTTCCGTCAAGCTCCCCTTGCCTCACCTCGTCCCGGGGAAAACCGTTTTCGTTTTCGACGAGGTGCAGGATTGCCCGCGGGCCTTGCTCTCCTTGAAGACGAACCAGAAGGAACGGCGTTTCGATTTCATCGCTTCTGGCTCTTATCTCGGCATCCGCGGATACGTTGTCGGCGACGATACGCCGAAACCGGTCGGGAGTACGGATTCTTTCGACATGCGCACGATGGATTTCGAGGAATTCCTGTGGGCGAAGGGGTTTGGGGATGAGCAGGTTTCCTTGCTCAAAACCGCTTTGGAAAAGGCAATGCCCCTCTCGAATTCGATGCACGAATCCTTCCAGCGTCTCTTCCGGGAATATCTTTGCGTCGGGGGCTTCCCGGAGGCGGTCAAGAATTTCGTCTTGACGGGGAACGTGTATTCCTCCCTGCAAATCACGCGCCGCATCACGCGGGATCTGCAAGATGATTTCGGTCGAAGGAGGGGAAAGGACAAAAAGCCGCTCTTCCTGCCGAGCGAGGTCGCCCGAATCCGAAGCGCTTTCTCCTTAATTCCCTCGTTTTTGGGCAAGGAGAACAAGCGATATATCGTTTCCAAAATCGGGGGCAAGGGGGCTAAAGATGCCGGGAAGGACGCGCTTGATTATCTCGAGGATTCCGGAATCATCTCCAAGGCCCACAATTTGGACGTTCCGTCCACCCCGCTTTCGATCCACGCCATCCCGAGCCAATACAAGGTTTTCCCCGCCGATATCGGGATGCTCGTCGGTCTTCTCGAAGACGGGACGACCGACGCCATCCTTTCGGGGAACCTCGGGATGGGGAAGGGGATGCTTTACGAAGCCCTCGTCGCCGACGCCTTGCACAAAGCAGGCGCCCGTTTCTTCTATTTCGCGAAAGAATCGGGACTCGAACTCGATTTCGTGATCAACCGCGATGGACAATCGACGATTCTCGAAGCCAAAGCCAAAAACGGCAACGCGAAAAGCGCCAAGACCGTCTTGTCCCATCCCGATCATTACGGGGAGACGAAACTCATCCTCATCAAGGATTCCAACCTTGGCATGAAAGACGGGGTTTTGACGATTCCCCACTATCTTGCTTCGTTTTTGCTTCCTCGTTCATCGACCTTGCCGATCGATTGAGAAGGGTTCCTCGCAACATCCCCATTCGCCAAAAAGCGAGAACGGATAGGAAAAAACATCGCCCAGGCTTTCTTCCAAAGAAAAAGGATGATGGAAAACGTCGAATTGTTTTAAAGAAAATCTACACATTTAAATAACTGTAGACATTCGTTAAAATATCGACATGGAATCCATCGACGAGTTTCTGCTAAGACGCCACTACCTTGATATCCACGATCTCCTCGGACGAGGCCTTTCCTATTATCAAATCTCCCTTCTTGTCAAAGCGGGAAAGCTACGTAAACTGAATAAGCAATCGTACGAATCCCTTCTTTTCCATGGGGATCCTTGCGATTTCTTCGCGGTCCCCGCTTATGCGAAAAAGGGGGTTGTCGCCCTCCTTTCCGCGGCCATTTACCACGAGCTTTCCGATGAAAGGCTCATCGATCTATGCGTCGCGCTACCCCGCGGGGCCCGCGTCCCGAATCCTCCCGCCTATCCCCCGATGCACTTCGTGTCCTTTTCAGAGGAACGTTATCTCCTTGGAAAGATGATCGTTCAAGACGAGGACGGCAATTCCTTCTGGATCTACGATCGAGAAAAGACCGTCTGCGATGTCTTTTTCTATCGCAACAAGATTGGATTCGAGGCCGCGATGAGGGTCTTGCGATCCTATCTTCGATCGAGAAACCGGGATATCGACAAGCTTTTGCTTTATGGGGACGCGCTTGGAATCGGGAAAACGCTTCGACGTGTTTTGGAGGTCTTGATTTACGACGAATCAAAATGGCGCGCAATCGGTCAAAGATAAACGGAGGAATTGCGCCATCGCCCTTCATCGGCCCTATCAGGAAATCCTGACGATGTATGTGCTTGGAAGGGTTCTCCCCTGAGTCCCTTTCTTAGTCTTTCCTCCAGGACGTCTTTTGCCTTGGATTCGCTGTCCATGAAAAACCCCGGGTCTTTCCCGGGGCAAGAGGAATCAACGTCTTAGGCGTCGACGAGGGAAGCGAGCCAAGCGTCCATCGCGGGGACTTCCGTGATCCCGAAATCGACGAAATGGAAATCCATCCCGTCCCCCGTGTTCGCGACGAGGGTGAAGTAGAGCTCTTCCGCGCCCGCGGCGTCGACCGCGGACGTCTCGATGACGAGGGCCACGGGAGTGGAGCCCGCGTTCTCGAAGGCCGCGAGGGCCCCGAAGTTCGAGGCGAAGTCATAGACGATGGCCGCGTTCGAGGTGATGTAGGCCTTGTCCATGTCTTCGTGGACCATGGAGGAATAGGGCGAGACGAATTCGAGACTGTCCCAGAGGATCAGGGAGCTCGGGTAATTGTAGGCCTCGACGACGGAAGACGTGGAGGAATTGTAGGGGAAGCTCTGCATGACGGAGACGCTCGTGACGTCGCGCCCAGAAGCATCGGCGCTGCTCGGGGTCGCGAGGTAGCAGCCGTTCAAGGTCCTACCGGTCGCGGGGTCTTTTTTGTTATTCACCCCGACCATGCCCGTGGGGATGAGGCCTTGGGAAAGGAGCTCGCTGCCACAGGAAAGGAGGTAATAATCCTCGTGGAAGCGTTCATAGGCCCCGACTTTGCCGGATTCCGTGTAATAGAGGTGGGTGTAGTTGTTGCCTTTTATCAGGGCTTTCGCGCGGGAAAGCTCGTGCTCGGGGACCAGGGCCTTGCCCCCGTCCTCGAGGAATTCGGACACGACGTAATCCGCGGTCGCCTGGATGTCCTTCACGTCGTAAGAAAGGGAATAGGAGCCCCCATCCAAGGTCAAATACCCCGTGATGTTTAGCGTGCCATTCTGGACGATCGCGGTCACCTGGGAGAAGGAAGGGTAGTTCGTGCGGTCGAGCCCGGCGATGTCTAGAAGCGCGAGGCGCCCGGCTTTCGAAGTGATGGCAAGGCGACTATCGCCTTTGCCTTCGAGGCTCGCGGCGTCAAAATCCGCGAAGCTGCCGAAGAGCCCGGCATCCCAGAGGGAATCCACGTTGGACCCGTCGTCGCGAAGCAGCACCTCGCCCGGGAGGACCGCCCCGTTTTGGAGAGAAAAGGGATAGACCCCCTCGCTCCCTTGGATGTAGCCGAGGTCATAGGAAGAAGTCTTAAAATGATAGGAGAAGTCGTCAAAATACGCCGTGGCGCTCGAATAGAGCTTGCTCGATCCGCCGGAAATCGAATACATCGCGATGTCGACGGTGTAGTTGCGCGCCTCTTTGAGGCTCAAAAGCAGGCTTGCCGGGGTGGAGGCGTCGATATCGACGCTCGTGCGGTCGGGCAAGGGGAGAGGCGGGGTCTCGCAAGAAGCGAGGAGAGTCAGCAAGGGCAAAGCAAAAAGAAGTTTCGTTTTCATACCCCTAAACGATACCGACAAACCAAGAAAAGGCAACCCCTAGAATTCGTCAACCGAAAAAAGGAAGCCCTATGGACCCATATCCTTTATAATAGATAAAGATATGGAAACAACCTCTCGGCGCCTCGTCGCCCTCGACCTCGACGACACCCTCGCCCCCATCGCGAAACCCGCCTCGGAAAAGGCGGTTTCGCTTCTCAAGAATCTCTTATCGCGTGGGGATGCCATCGCCCTTTGCTCGGGCAAGCCCCTTTATTACCTCACGGGTTTCGCCCGCCAGCTCGGGCTAGAGGATATCTACCTCATCGGGGAGAACGGCGCGACCTTACAACACGGGGTGGCTTTGCCGCCTGTGGAGCGTTACGTCCTGGCGGAAGAAAAAGAAGCGATCCGCCTGCTAAAAAAACGGAAAGAAGAACTCGAAAGCCTCATCCCCGGCCTCTATTTCCAGCCCAATGACTGCGGCCTCACCCCCTTCCCGACGAGGAAGGAGGATTACGAGGCCATCCTCGCTTTTGACGACGCCCACCCGATTCCCGGGGTTAAGCGCTACCGCCAATGCGATTCCATCGATTTTGCCCCCGTGGACGTCGACAAGGGCAAGGCGCTTGTTTTCCTCGCCGAGAAACTCGGCATCCCTTTGAACCGCGTCTACGCCATCGGGAACGCTGAGAACGACGCCCCGATGCTTCAAGTCGCCGGGACCGCCATCAAGGTCGGGCACGATCCCCTGCTAAAAGCCGCGGAAACCTTCGACACGGTCGAGGACGCCCTTTCGTCCATTCTCCGCCGCTAACCGAGGAGGAACAACAATCATGGACGGAAAGAAAATCTCGGAACGCATCTCGGGCATCGCCGCCGCCGCGGTGACCCTCATCACGCTGCTCAAGGGGACGAACATCATCTCCTCCCCCATTTTCGACATCGTCTTCTGGGTCGTCTTCGGGGTCGGGTCTCTGTTCATCCTCGCCTCGGTCATCGCCCTTCTCGTCTTCATCGTCAAGGAACGCAAGAACGCCGAGAACCGGGTCGACACGACCTCGATCCTCCGCCGCAGCAAGAAGGTGGCCAAGGATCTTCGCCGCGTCGTCGAGGAAGTCGATTCGCTCATCGAAAAGCACGTCCGTTCCCGCGATACCTGGGACGAGACGCGCAAAGTCGCGAAGAATAAAGCCGTCGACTCGATTTCCCTCATCGCTTCGACGCTCCCCAAGAAAGAAGAGAAGAAGGCGAAAAACACCCTCGGCTACCTCGCTTCCCTCGAGGCGAAGGCCGTGCGCGCCTCCCTCCGGAAAGAAGAACTCCCCGAAGCAAGCGTCCTTGCCCTCAACCAAGCGGTCCTCGCCTCCATCAAGGACATCCAGAGGGCGCTTCTCGTCCTCGAGCAATACGACACCCGCGTCTTCCTCGGGGATTATTTGCTCCGTCACGACGCGAACGTCCTCGACTGCGCGGATGCCCTCATCGACTATAAGGGATGGACGTATTCGCTTCTAGGCAAGGAAAAGAAGTTCGTCGAATCCGTCGAGAAAGGCATCGCCCTCCTCGAGGATTACCAAAAGAAAGACCTTGATGAAGCGACGAAGAAAGCCGTCGCCCTGCGCCTTGCCCGCGCCCACCGCCACCTCGGATCGGACGTTGCCCTCGCGAAGAAGGACCCATCCGCCGCGATCCATCATAACGAGCTTGGCAAGGAAATCGTCCTCAAGGCCTTCCCGAAGAAGGAATGGACTTCCCCCAAGGTGAAGGAAATGCTCGTCGGCCTCGATTATGGGATCGCGAACGCCAAACTCTTCGGCCTGTCCGCGAAATCCTACAAGGAGCATCCGGAAACGCTGCTCAAGGAAGCTCTTGAAGGTTATGAGGAGGCCAAACGCATCGCCGCGATCGCCTCGACCTTCGAGAACCCCCACCGCTACGTCAAATGTGTCCTCCTTGAGAACGAATTCCTCAAAGCCATGGAACCCGGGATGGAAAGCGGGTCCATCAAGAAAAACGCCAAGGCCCTCGAGGCCTCCTTCGGGGAAGGGGATGGCCTCTCCGCCCGCATCCGGAAGGCATTCGATGACAACACGAAGGCCGCCGACCGCGTCTTCGGCCGCGCGATTTACGCGGACGAGATGATGGAAATCTACATCAACCAGGAGATCTCGGAACTCTTCCGCCGCATCTCCGACATCGCCGAGAAACGATAGAAAGGACACCATGGGACAAGACGTCGTCATTGAGGTCAAAGGCCTCGTCAAAACCTTCGGCAAGAAAACGGTCCTCAACGGCCTTAACATGACGATCCGCCGCGGGGACATCTATGGCTTCATCGGGAACAACGGGTCGGGCAAGACGACCGCGATGAAGATCATCCTCGGTTTGCTCGAGGCGGATTCGGGGGACATCACCCTCTTCGGGAGCAAGGATTTGCTTGCAGAACGAAAGAGAATCGGCAGCCTCATCGAGGCCCCGGGCCTTTACAAGGGCTGCACCGCGAAAGAGAACATGAAGCGCTTCGCCATGCTTTTCGGCGGTGAAGAAAAGGAAATCGACGACCTTCTAGCCTTCGTTGGCCTTGGCGACGTCGGGAAGAAGAAGGTCCGCGCTTTTAGCCTTGGCATGAAGCAGCGCCTCGGAATCGCCGTCGCCTTGCTCGGCAACCCCGAGATCCTCGTCCTCGATGAACCGACCAACGGCCTCGACCCGGCCGGTATCAAGGACCTGCGCGAGCTTTTCGAGAAAATCGCTTCCGAGAAAGGCGTATCGCTGCTCATCTCCTCCCACCACCTCGACGAGCTTTCGCGCATCGCGAATGTCTATGGCATCCTCGTCGACGGCAGGATCGTGGACGAGACGAGAAAGGACGATATCCTTGCGC
>JAQYPI010000069.1 GCA_028726925.1 Caryophanales bacterium
CTTATGAACTCACCCTCAAGACCCCTTTGTCCGAAGGGCTACTCGAGAAAAACGCGCCCATCACCTACACCCAGTTCGCTGAGCTGCGCGACTTCGGGGAATTCCCCAAGACGGACATCACCCGCTTCCTCATCCAGCTCGACATCGACGTCACCAAGCTCAAGATCCTCACGTCCCTCACGACCGAGCGCATCGACGTCGAATACAAGGGTGGCCTCCTTTCCTTGGACCGCAACACCTATTCGGGCAAGACGGATTACGAAATCGAGTTCGAATACAATTCCCTCAACGGCGCCAAGAAGATCATGAAAGATCTCTTCGACGAGAACGGGATCGAGGTCCATTTCTCCGAGCAAACCAAAGTCCATCGCGCGATGGCGGCGATCGGGAAATAAGCCCAAGCAACGAAAAAAGCGGCAGACGCCGCTTTTCTTTTGCCTCTTATTCAGAGATTCCTCGAGGAGGGGCAAACGCAATGCTCGCAGCTCCCGCATTTCGCGCAGACCCGCGCCGCGTAGCGCCTCGCCTCGGGGATGAAGGTGCTGATTTCGTCTTCGTTGTAGCCGACCTGGATGCGACGGTCGTCCACGATGATGGGACGCTTGAGGACGCTTGGGTTCGCCTTGATGAAGTCCACGAGCTCGCTCACCTTCATGTCATCGAAGTTGATGTGGTTTTCCTGTACGATCTTCGAACGCGGCGAGATGATGTCATCCGTCCCGTTCTCGCTTTTGGCGATGAGCTCGCGGATATCGTCCTTCGTGAAGTCGTCGCCGAAAATGTTCACCGCCTCATAGGGGATCTTTTGCTCGTCGAACCAGGCCTTGACCTTGCGGCAGCTCGAGCATGATGGAGAGGTGAAAATCCGAATCATACGTTTTTATGATAACCGACGAAAAGTCATAAGGAAAGACAAAACCGGAAGAAAAGACAAATATGTTCAAAAATTAAAATATTTTATTTTTGTACAATCCGTCGAATTTTTTTGTATTTGGTTTTGTCGCCTGTCGCGATTATTTCAGGTTTTTGTCGAAAATGAAGAAGTCGACTTGGGAATCCGCGAGGTAGGTGATGCGGATGAAATGTACGCCATCCGTGTAGGCCGGCATGCCCCAAGCGTTATCCGAGCTGACTTCGTATCCTAGGTCCTCAAGCATGGCGGCATAGGCTTTCGCGAACACCTCGTAATGGTTCTTTTCGAAGTCCGGGGAAGCGTCTTCCTTCATGTTGAAGAGGTGGATGCGGGAATAGCCTTCCGGGGTGTCGTCGGTGAGTTGCCATCCTCCCGCGATTTGGCGGTCATAGAGGTAAGGCAAAGTGTCGACCCAATCCTTTCCGAACATGTCGCAGAGGATCTTGTACTGGGAAGTCTTCAGTTCTTCTTCCCACTTCGTCGGGGCGTTCCAGGTCCCGATGTTCGAGAAATCGATGTTCTCGGGGAGGGTCGCGGTGCCGAAGGAAGAGAACAGGATCTCCTCTTTACCGGCGTAGAAGCCGTCGTCCATCGAGAAATAATAGGAAATCGAGAGGGGCTTGCCTGTCGAAGAGAGAGTGAGGCGGAAGGAATCGGGGATGATGTAGTCGGCGAAGGTGCCCGCCATGACGCCGCTAGCGAGGCTATCGACAAGCGGGCGAACCTTGATCGCGCCTTTATCGTCCTTCTCAAACACCGCGGGGGACCCGGTGAAGCCGATCAAGTCCTTCATCGTGACGCCCGCCAAGGCGTTGTCGCTAGCTTTCGCCGTCCCCGAGGTCTCATAGGTTTCGGGGTCCACGGTGAATTCAACGGCAAAGGGGGTCGCCCCGGTCGCGGTCACTTCATAGCCCGTGTAGGTTTGGATCATCGCCCCGTCGGCCCCGGGATCCGTGTCGTGCTCGTTGACCATCTGGAGGTAGATGCCATCGGCGACCGTCACCTCGGTCGAATAGGCGGAAAGGCCGTTGACGGAAAGGGAGGCATGGAAGGGGATCGAGCCATCCATGAGGGCGAGGACGCCCGCGATTTCCTCGGTTTCCGAGGTAGTTTCGAGGCGGGAGAGGGTCGGGAGGGAGCGGGGGGCGACGAAATTCACGGTCGCCTGGGTGTAATAGCCGTTGCCCGCGGAATCGATGAGGGTCGGGGTGCGGCCGTACATCGAGACGATGGACCCGTCGTTCCCGAGGGTGACTTCCAAGGTCTCCATGAGGCCGACGTCATACTGGGAGAAGGCATTGATGAGCCAGCGGCCTTGGTAGCCGTAATAACGGTAGACGTTGGCTTTCTCGGTCGCGCGGAAGGCGGCGGGCTCGAAATATTTCCACGGGTCGCGGAGGAAGGAATCGAAGGCGACGCCGAGATCGACGCTGCGGACCTCGTTATCCATGGAGACGTAATCCCAATGGGCAGAGCCGTCCGCGGCTTTCGAGTAGAGCTTCTCGTTCACGGTTGGGAGGTTGCCATAGCGTTTCGAGGTGAACGCCCCCGTTTTGGAACGGTCGTAGGAGGTCGTCTCGAGGGTCGCGATGCCTTCCTTCTCGTAGACGCGAGTCGTAAGGGAATCAAAGGACAGGGTGCTTTGGGAAAGGAAGGAAGAACCGGTTGCGGGCATGGCCTCGGGCAAGGAATAGGAGGAAAGGAAATTCTCGAGGGGGGTGTAGCGGGCGGAGCCGATCTTGGAAAAGGTGCCCCCGAGCCCGTCGATCATCTCGTAACCATCGAGGAAATTCGGCTGGAAGGTGAAGGTGAGGTCATCCTCTTCCATCTGGAAGGTGATGCTCGCAATGGCGCTTTGGTAGGCCGAGACGCCCATGAAGGTCGAGAGGATGAGAATCAGGTCGGCCGAATCGGTGACGTAGCCTTTTTGGTAGCTCTTGATGTCGGTGAGAGCGAACGAAGAAAGGGGCGAGCAAATGAGGGAAAGACAATCCGCGTCCGCGGCCGTCTCGATGCCGACGTATTCCCCCGTTGCGTCGTCGAGGTAGTTGAGGGCGCGCCCGGGGACGACGTTCCCGGAAGCGTCGAAGGCATACTGGTAATAAAGGGATTTGGAAGAATCCGCGTAATGGGGAAGGGCGAGGTAGCCGGCGTCGGTCAGGTTGCTGTAGGAATATTCCGAGGTGTGGATTTCTTGGTAGGTGTCCCCGTCGATTTCGAACTCAAAGGCATAGCAAAGGTTCGAGGAGATGTCGGCGATCGCGTCATAGACGTCGCGGGCGGAATAGCCAAGGCCCCAGGGATCCGCGTCCGGGTCAACCGGCTGGACGCCAGGCTCGGGGGTCGAAGTGTCCGTTCCCGTCGAATCCGGGGATCCGCTCGAGACGGAGGACTCTTCCGGGCCTCCGCATCCGGCTAGGGTCAGAAGGCCGGCGAAGGCGAGGGCGAGCAATGCTTTTTTATTCATGGGTCAATCTCCTTGCTTGATATCAGCGAACGACGTTCGCGTAGGATTGGTGATAGGTTTTCGCGGTGGAATTGCGCGTCATCGAGGCCAGGACCGTGCCGTCCTTGGAAACGGTCACGAGGCTGCCGGCGGCGCTTCCCTCGGAAACAACGTCGACGTCCCAGA
Organism: Caryophanales bacterium; assembly: GCA_028726925.1. Classification (GTDB taxonomy): domain Bacteria; phylum Bacillota_I; class Bacilli_A; order RFN20; family CAG-826; genus Alloenteromonas. The sequence goes on from JAQYPI010000069.1 coordinate 3,546, forward strand.
CGATGGAATCGGTGAGGAAATCGAGATAAGCGTTCTTGGTCTCGGCCGAGGTTTCAAAGGTTAAGACCGCGGAGAGGTACTGCTCATCGCCGGAAAGGTCGGGATCTACCATCAAGAGGGCGCTCGTGCTCGTCAAGGCGACTTTCGAGAGGAGCCCGATGGAGTTCTTGGGGCTCACGTTCGTGACCACGGGGGCGCTGCCGCCGCCCCAATCGATGGACGAGGAAATCTGGTGATCGACGACGAAGGTCCCGGATTCATCGAAGAACAGGGTGTTGTTGAGGCCGATGCTGCCAGAGGTGGCGTGCATCGAGAAGGCCCCGTCTTTGCGCTCCAGGAAGGTGACGTCCGAATAATCGCCGTAAGACGAGGATTCCGGGCTCACGACGAGGGAGAGGCGCGACCCGCTCTTGCTCACGGATTCGCCGGCATAATTCCCTTGGGGCACCTGGAGGGCTTCCCCTTCGAGGATGCTCACGCGATAGGCGGAATGGGTTTCAGGCAAGCGGAAGGCGAAGGCGCCATCCCCTTCAAGGGCGACGTCGACATCGACGGAAACGTAGGACCCGTCGCTTTCTTTCCCTTGCAAGGCGATGCCCTTGGCTTCATAGCCCGAGGCGTCGACTCCTTCGAGGGCGGCGGTTTGGAGGACGAGGCGGTCCCCCGCGTAAATCTCGGAAGAGCCCACGGGGACGAGCGTCCCGTTTTGATCGAGGAACAACTCTCCCCCGAAATGGGCGGAAGGCACGAGGCTCACTTCCAGACTATGAACGAGGAGGGAAACGGAAATCTCAACAGGATAGGCAGGCATGGAAAAGGAATAGAGGCCATCGCGCCCGGTCAAGACGTTTCCATCGACCTCGACGGAGCGGACCTCGAATTGGTCGCGGGCGGGCAAAACCTCAAAGGCCACGGTGTCTTGGTAAGCAAACGTGCTTCCCGAAGGGAAACTGATGGAGTAGCGATCGCTTTTCTCATAGGTGACGGAATATTCGAGCAACCCGAAGTCGCAGAGGACCATGACTTCGGACGAAGGCATCGAAAACGAATAGACGCCCCCGTTTTTTTGGAGTTCAATCGTGGGATCCGAGAGATGGATGTTCTTGTAATAATACCCAGCGACGGTCGCGGGGCGGAAGGAAACGGATTCCCCCGCGGCATAGAGACCATCCCCGACATCGCCGAGAACGAGGCGCTGGTCCGCGGGGCGAACGGCATAGACATCGACCCCCTGGACCGCGATTTCCGCGTCTTTCCCTTCCGGCATGCGGAAGGCGAAGCGGGTGATGGAAGGATCCGTCGTCCTTTGGCCGTCCAAGGCTTTCCCGTTCATCGTGACGGATTCGAGGCGGCGGGAGGTCGGGAAAAGGCTCTTAACGTCGACGAGGACTGTCTCGCCGGCAGCGGGAGTCAAGGAAGAGAGAGTGACCTTGAACCCGGGGCCGGTTTCCAAAAGGATGACGCGATAGCCTTCCGCGGAAGAGGAGGATTCGCTTTGGATGCTCGAACCGCTATCATCCGAGGGGGTTTCGCTCGAAACGGGCGATTCTTGCCCGCACGAAGCGAGGGCAAGGCCCAAGAAGCATGCAAGGATCCATGGTGTTTTCTTCATCGTTTTTCCCTCCTAGTTACACGACGAGAAGAGTTTGGGCCCGAAACGCGTTTTTGTAAAGAAAAAAATCGCCGTTTTTTCTTGACGATTTCTCAACCATTTCCTAAAGGAAGGGAATCAGGAATTGACGTTTTTGGCGTTTGCTTTCCGAAGCGATGCCTTGAGGATGGCCCCCGCGAGGAAAAGGAGGGCGGACAGGGAGACGAAAATGAGGACAAACCAGGTGATTTCCTCTTGGAAGCGCAACGCGATGAGCGCGGCATCTAAGACGACCGCCAAGACGATGAACGGCCAATCGAAGAGATCCTCCTTCCCTTCGTAAAGGGCGATGACCATGCGGGTGAAGATCATGACGAGGAGGACGGCGCTCACTCCTTCAAGGGCCTCGAACACCGGAGCGTAGGACAAAGCGGAAGGATAGACGACGGGAATCGCCATCGAGAAGGCGACGAGGTAAAGGAACGATAAAAGCAGGAGGGGCTTATGGCTCACCTTGGTCCAAAGCAAGACGACCTGCAGGAGCAAGGCGACGATATAGAGGCCATACGAGGCGAACTGGATGCCCGGGATCGTGTATTCCGTGTGGACCATGCCCGAAAGCAAGAGCAAGCCCGCGGCGAAACTCAAACGGCGGAAGTCGATGGCTTTGTAAGTCGCGTCGTCATAACGGACGAGGCCTTTGAAGGCATCGCGGCAACGGAGCCCCAAATAGAAGAAAAACGAGGCGAAGCTCACGAACGTCATCGTGTAGACGAAGCCGTGAAAGGGAGTTCCGTAAAGGGGAACGCCATGAGCGATCGAGAGGGAAACGGAAAGAATTCTCTCGCAAAGGAGGATGGCGAAATAGCCGAAGAACAGCCAAAGCATGGCCACGCGGATCTTGTTTTCTTTTTTCATGCGGATGACTCCTTGTCACCCACAAGTGTAACGCGTTCTAGCCGTGAGACAAGGGAAAGACTCATTCCCGGTCTTTCTCGTAGGTCGCCCAGCCGCGTTTCCCGCAATGGGGGCAACGCAGATAACGTTTCAAAAAAGCATGAGGCCCTAAGACATAAGCCTGGATCGAGGGGCGGAACTTCTCATGGCAATGGGGGCAACGGAAACGCCCGAGCTCGACATCGTAAAGGCAAAGCAAGGGGATGGCGATCAAAAGCAAGGCCAAGCCGATGCCGATGAAGACGTAACGGATCTCGTCGGCCATCGTGTAGAGGCCCGCGAAAAGAACGGAGCCAATGCCCAGCAACAAACCGAGGAGGCCAAGGGGCAAGAGGGCGCGCACGCGCTTCCGATACACCTCGCGGGCGCTTAAAAGGTCCAAGATGTCGCTTTCCGTCCTCTCGTCGAGGGTGGGGGCCTCGTCTTCCCCGCGCAGAAAGGCGGCGATGGAGATACCAAGGGCCTCACAGAGGGGCTCGAGGTTCGAAACGTCAGGAAGGCCACGCCCCCGTTCCCATTTCGAGATGGTCTTGGGGCTTACGTAAATGCGGGCGGCGAGTTGCTCTTGAGTCAGGCCCTTGGCAAGGCGTTTCGAAGCGAGGTAATTTCCGATCTTCTTGTTGTCCATAGCGTTGCTCCTTGGTCCGGTTTCAGGATAGGCATAGGCGCTTCACTTGTCACCCTATGAAGCGTAGGGCAATCAAAAACGAATGGACGTCCCACTTCTTTTATAGAAAAAGGGGCCGAAGCCCCTTGACCATCAGCAGCAGCCGGCGGCCTTGCGGATCCCGGCGTCGAGGGAATCGATCTTCCCTTGGAGGGAGGCGCGTTCATTGCCGACGGCCTCGAGATAGAATTTGACCTTCGGCTCGGTGCCCGAGGGACGGACGCAGACGGTCGATCCGTCCTCGAGGAAGTATTTGAGGACATCCGAGGAAGGGAGCCCCTCGATTCGGGTTTTGGTCCCATCCGCGGAAACGGAGACGAGGTTCTTGTAATCCTCGGTTTTGGTCACGGGGATCCCCGCGATTTCCTTGAGGGGTTCCTCGTGGAGACGGGCCATCATCTCCTTCATGAGGCGAGAGCCTTCCATCCCCTCGAAATAGGTGTCTTTCGTGAGGGCGAGGTGGTAGCCGTGCTTCTTCTGCAAATTATCGAAGGCGATGTCGAGAGGGATGCCGGCGTTGTGGTAATAGCAAGCCATCTCCGTGTAGAGGAGGATCGCCTGCAAGCCGTCCTTGTCGCGGACGAAGGGTTTCACGAGGCAGCCATAGGATTCCTCGTAACCGAAGACGAAGGTCGGGCCTTGGCCGCATTCCTCGTAATGGGCGATGCGGTTCCCGATAAATTTGAAGCCGGTGAGGAAGGATTCGGTCTTGACCCCATAAGAGGCGGCGACCACGCGCCCAAGCGAGCTCGTGACGATCGTGTCGTACATCACGGGATCCGCGGGCAAATCCCCTTTCTTCTTCATGTCGTTAAGCAAGTAATCGATGAGCAACGCGGCGGATTCGTTACCGGTGAAGCGTTCATAGGTCCCCTTGCTCGAGAGGAAAGCCACGCCGCAGCGATCGCCATCGGGATCGGTCATGACCGCGAAATCGGCGTGTTCGCGGGTCATGTATTCGAAGGTCTTCTCCCAAGCGGCGGCGACTTCCGGGTTCGGGCTCTTGGTGCCCCCGAAGGCGGGATCGTGGTTGCATTGCTCGACGACGGGGATGATCTCGTAGCCGCAGTCGCGGAAGACGCGGATGGCGTTTTCATAAGAAGCGCCATGCTGAGGGGTATAGATGACCTTGAAGCCTTTCTTGTTAAGGCCGGGGTTGCGTTGACATCCCTCGACCGCCTTGCAGTAATCATCGTCGATCTTCTTCTCGAGGATCGTGGTTTTGCCTTGGACCTTGCCGTGGGGCACCTCGAAGGAAAGCTCGTCAGGGAGGGCATTAGCGAAGGCAAGCATCTTGGCGGCCTTCTCGGGGACGAGCTGGCAGCCCGTCTCGTCGTAGACCTTGTAGCCGTTATATTCCTTGGGGTTGTGGGACGCGGTGATCATGACCCCGCCTTGGGCGCCGAGCTCGCGCACGGCGAAGGAGAGTTCCGGGGTCGGGCGCAAGGAATCGAACAGGAAGGCGTGGATGCCCATCTCGTTGAAGATGCGGGCCGAAAGTTCCGCGAATTCGCGGGAGAAATAGCGGTTGTCGTGGGCGATCACAATGCCTTTCTTCCCGGCGTCGCGAGCAGTCGATAGGACGTATTGCCCAAACGCGACCGAAACCCTGCCGACGGTATGGAGGTTCATGCGGTTCGTCCCGGGGCCGAGCTTGCCGCGCATCCCCGCGGTCCCGAGCTCGACGTCTTGGAAAAACGCGTCGTCCCTCGTGTAGTCGTCCATCGCCAAAATGGTGGCTTTGTCCTCCTCCGAGACGCGGGGGGACGCGAGCCAACGCGCGCGGTTGTCCATCACAACACTCATTGCTGTTCCTCTTTCTTGGCCGGTTCCGGCCTGCTTTCCTTATTATAAAGAAGGGAAAAGGCCCCTTCAATTTGACAAACGTGAAATCTTCTCAAAGCGAAGAAGACGAGACGAGGGCATCTATCGCGGCCTTGGTCTTGGGCGGGATGGGGGCGGAGATGGTCTTTCCGCGCAAGTTGGCAAGCGGCCCGTCCACGTTCCCGAAGCGAAGTTCCGCAGCGTGGAGGAACTGCCCTTCTTCTCCCGTGAGGGACTTGACCGTCTTGTTGACCGCGAAATCGCCGTATTTGTCGTCCCCGACGATCGGGTGACGGATCGAGGCGAGGTGGACGCGCAGCTGATGGGTCCGCCCGGTGAGAAGGTGGAGGCGGACCAAGGTATAGGCCCCATAACGCTTCACGGGCTCGTATTCCGTAATCGCGGTCTTGCCGCCTTGCGCGAGGGGACAAATGGATACCCTACCCGAGGTGGCGTCCTTCTTGAGGGGTTTGTCGATCCTGCCCGGGGAAGCAACGTCCCCCACGACGAGGGCGAGGTAGGTCTTCTCGATCTCGGCGCGTTCTTTGAACAGGTCCGTGAGGGCCTTGAGGGCGGCGTCGGTCTTGCCATAGCAAACGAGGCCCGAGGTATTCCGGTCGAGGCGATGGGCGGGGGAGGGGGTGAAGGAATTATCCGAGGGATCGAATTCCCCCTTGAGGTAAAGATAATCGAGGACGGCGTTCCCGAGGGTCGCGCGGACCCCGGCTTGGTCGCCGTAGACGAGCAGGCCCTTGGGCTTGTTCGCGATGAGGACCCCTTCGTCTTCGTAGGCGATCTCGTAAGGGAATTCTTTCTTCTCCGCGGGGCGGGGCTTGCGGAAGTCGGCGAGCTGGGCATCCGTCACGTAAACGCGAACGACATCCCCTTCCTGAAGGACGTGATCCTTCTTGACCCAATGGCCGTTGACCTTGATGTCTTTCTTCCGGAAGGCCTTGTAGATGAAGCCAAGGGGGGCTTCGGGGAGGAACTTCTTGACGAACTTCTCCGCCTTCTGGCCGGCGTTCCCCTTGTTGATGACGGTTTCTTTCATACGCGGCACGATTGTACCATAGTTCGCGCGCGTGGCGTGAAAAAACCATTGCGCTCGATTCCCCATTCTCCTATAATCCTTTTTGCGCTTAGCGCATTCGGAGGAATACCCAAGTGGTCGAAGGGGCGGGCTTGGAAAGCTCGTAGGCTTGTAACAGGGCGCTGGGGTTCGAATCCCCATTCCTCCGCCAACCAGTCCAATGCGGACAGCCATCATGGTTGTCCGTTTTTTTATCCTTTCGATTTTCAAAATCCATTCCTGAGGCACCGTATTTCCCATGCGAATTTCTGAATAACGCATCGACGTATCCCTTCTTTTTGGTCAAGACCAGGGAAAACTCCATGGCGGAAAGCATGTTCCGGGTTGCTTAAGACCATCCCAAAGAAGGGGCAAATGATCCCTAATGACCAGATTAACCCTTTCCCGGTGTATAGTATGGATAACGAGGAAAACGACCATGAACGAAATGCAAGCCATCGCTATCCGTCACTCCGTTCGCCAATTCACGGATCAACCCATCGAAGAGGAAGTGCTCCAGGAACTGCGCCAAGAAATCGAGGCGATCAATGAAGAAAGCGGATTGTCCTTCCGCCTCTTCTCCAACGAACCGACCGCCTTCGATGGCTTTCTGGCCCATTTTGGGAAATTCCAAAAGGCGAGGAATTATTTCGCTTTGATTGGGAAACGCGCAGAGGATTTAGAAGAACGGGTCGGCTATTACGGGG
>JAQYPI010000070.1 GCA_028726925.1 Caryophanales bacterium
AAAAACGAGAAATACGAACTCGTCGAAGCGACCGTCGTCCTCGAAGCGGGCGGATCCGTCCTCGTCCGCTGCGACTCCCGCTATGCCTCCGCGGAAGACTTTGCGACTTGGGGCTATGACACTACCACCCATGCTCTCACCGACAAATCCCCGAAGAAAGGCCAAGCCCTCACCGCTTCCGGCTACGTCGATTTCTATAACGGCAAGATCCAAGTCGCCGAATCCAAATTCATCTCCTCTGCTGCGTGGGAAGGCGATGTCCCGAAGGTCCCGGCACCCGCGGCCGTCGAGACCACCATCGCGGAGCTCAACAAGATGACGGCTTCTGTCACCAACACCGCTTACATCGTCTCCGGCATCCTCGAGACCAAGAAGGACAAAGACGAATACGGCAATGGCTACCTCACCGATCCCGCGACCCGCGAAACCATCAAGATCTATGGCGCCACCACCACGGAATCCGCGCTTGCCTGGAATGATGTCGACACCTTCGCGTTCACCAACCCGAAGGATGCCAAAACCACGCTTGCCGACATCCATAATGGCGAATACGTCACGATGAAGGTCGTCTTCGAGATCGACTACAACGCCACGCCGCGAATCAAGGGCGTCATCACCGCTCACAAAGCGGCCACCACGAAGTACACCGCTTCCGTCGGGGAGAACGACACCTGCACCGTCACCCTCTCCAAGACCGAGGAACTCGTTTATGGCGAAGAAATCGCCGTCACCGTCACCCCGGCCACGGAAGGCCATGTCGTCAAATCCGCCTACGTCGAAACCGCTCAAGGCGAGAAGGTGAACATCATCGATTCCCTTTCCGGCAATACCTTGAAGTTCAACGCGACCGTCGTCAACAAGGTCGTCGTCACCTGCGGTGAAGCCGCGAAACCGGGCGACCCGATCACCATCACCGCGTTCGACCTTGGTTTGCCGGGCGCCTATTCCGCCGAAAAGGTCGAAAAGACCATCTCCGGAACCTCCTGGGCCTATACCGCCGTTCAGAAGAACACCTATAATGGTGTTGACGCCATTCAGATGAATAAAGCTTCGGGTGGTGTTCGCGGCCATATTTGGAATACCGTCGCCTTCGAGAAACCCATCGCGAACGTCGTCATCAACTTCGGCGCGAATATGCCCGACGCAACCAAGGGGAAGAATGTTCTTTGCCTTGAAAGCGGAACCTCTGAGATCGCGGAACCGGGCAAAACGTACTCTGCTTGGGACGGCAATTCCACGATGACCTACACCCCGACCACCGAGGATTGCACCTTCTTCTCCCTCTCCCACCACGCATCAACCGGCGGCGTGTTCTACATCACGTCCATCGTTGTTAATTTCGTCGCCTAATCGGCTTCGAGATTACGGCCCCCACATTACGTGGGGGCTTTTTGTTTGGGCTCAACCCATCTATAATGGATTCGATATGAAAAAGACCTTTGCTTTCTTTTTGATGGCCCTGCCAACCCTCGTTCTCGCTTCCTGCGGCGAAGGCGGACCGACCGAGATTTCGAGTTCCATGGATCCCGTCGGGGAATCTTCCTCCGCGCCGGCGACGGGCAACACCCTGTCTTCAGTTCTTGGATCCTTTGGGAAGAACGTGACCGTCAAAAGCATCTATCAATTCATCGACACGGGCGATGACAAGACCCTTGCGTCGATCACCGCGAAATATGTGGAAGAAGGCTGCCTTTTCGATTACGCCAACTTCCCGAACCAAACCGTCTCGACGGGTTTCGTTTCCAAAGATGGTAAAACACATTCTTTCACGATTCCTGACGGGAAAGAAGAACTCGTTCTCGGCTCTGAGGTCCTGAACGCATCTGGCGCGAGCGTCTCCTCGTTCCGGGACGTTTATTACGACCCTTCCTATGTCGGCGAACATGTCGAGGATTATTGCGCGGAGAACGTCTTCATCCCGAAGATTGCCGGCAAGACCAACGGCTATTTCTACCTCTACGACAAGGTTTATGAAAGCGACCTTCCTTCCGTGAGCGAGGAAACCTCGACGGAAGAAGGAGAAGAAGGCGAAGGAACTTCGGAAGACGTCATCGAATCCTCCGAGGATTTCGGCAAGCTTCTCCAAGACAACACCGCGCTTCTCGTGAATCTCGCGAAGGCCATCGGCGTTTATGAAACCGCCACCTCGTTCGGCACGATGGACATCCATTCCGCGGAACTCTATTTCTCCGCGAAAGGCACGACCTTCAACATCACCTTCTATTTCTCCTATCGCGATGGATATGACCGTTTCGCGGTCAAGACTACCATCAACAACATCGGGAAGACGAAAGTCGCCCCCATTGACGCCTATCTTGGAGCCTGACCCTATGCCGAGGAACCCCGTCATCTTCTTAGCGCCCTTCTTTTTGGCGCTTTGCTCTTGCGCGGGTGACTTCCCATCCTCTTCCGAGGCACCGAGCCACGATTCCTCTTCCTCAACAAGCGCGGAAACCCCCGTTTTCCAAGAGGGCTCCCCACTGCTTTTCAGCGAATTCTACCTCGGGTCTTCCGCGGCTACGCGCGCGGTCGAGATTTCGAATTACGGGGATGCCCCCATCCTTCTTTCCGCCTATTCCCTCAAGATTTTCAAAAGCAATTCCCTAACTCCGACTTA
>JAQYPI010000071.1 GCA_028726925.1 Caryophanales bacterium
TCCAAGCGCTCGCCATCTTTGTTGAGGGTCGGGTACATAGACATCCCATTCACGAAAAAGGGTTCGTTGAAATTGACGTTGAGATACGTGACGTTCACGATGACGGCGCAACTGCAAAAGACGACGATGCCCGAGATGACATCGACGACAATAACCCATGGTTTCCGTTTCTTTCTTTTCGGGGGAAGGGGCGAACCCGTTGGTTTCCCGTTCTCGTCCTTTTCGTCAGCCATATCGGGAAAATTATATGTATCTCCGCCCTTTTCGGCAATCCGCGCGTATGCGCAGGAAAGGAAAAAGGCCCGCAGAACGGGCCTTCGTCACGAAATGGGATTTCTCTCTTACTTCGCTTCTTTGATGCGAGCAGCTTTGCCAGAGAGTTTGCGCATGTAGGTGATCTTGTTGCGGCGGACTTTGCCGTGCTTGACCACTTCGATCTTGGCGATCGAGGGGGCATTCACGGGGAAGGTGCGCTCAACGCCGATCCCAGCGGAGATCTTGCGAACGGTGAAGGTGGCAGAGACACCGGAACCGCGGCGCTGCATGACAACGCCTTCGAAGACCTGGTTACGTTCCTTCTTGTTCTCGATGATGCGGACGTAGACCTTGATGGTGTCGCCGCTCGAGAAGTCGGGAATGTCTTGGCGAAGCTGACGGGCAGTGATCTCATTGACAAGGTTGTTGTTCATGGGTCATTCCTCCTTCAGCATTTAGGGTTCTCTTCAGGTTCATTCGCCCGTGACGTGGACCAGCGGAGCCTGCGTAGCGTGTTTCCACGCGTGGATTATCATAGCCATACGGCAGGGGATTGGCAAGGAGAATTTTTAAAGTGTAAAGCATTTTTGCTTGACACCCGAATCCAGCATGCATAAAGTGTTCCCGTTGAATAGAAAAGGAGCACTACCATGTCCGTCAAAATCAGACTTACCCGCATTGGCCGCCACGAAGATCCGTTCTACCGCATCGTTGCCGCGGATTCCCATTTCGCGAGAGATGGCCGCATCATCGAGCAAATTGGCACCTATGATCCCACCAAAGGCATCGATGCCGCTCAGATCAACGAAGAACTTGCGATCAAGTGGCTCAATAACGGCGCCATCCCGTCGGATTCGGTCCGCACCATGCTCGCTCGCAAGGGCATCATGACGCGCTTTGCCGAAAGCAAAAAGAAGGCCTCGAAGTAATGGAACGCGATTACGCCGCCATTCTTCTCCCTTTGATCAAGCCCATCGTTCACAATCCGGACGCTGTCCTCATTCGCGAACTTCCCGGCGCGACCAAGAGAGATGTCACCATTGCCATCATTGCGAACGATGACGACACCGCCCGCTTGATCGGACGGCGCGGCACCGTTGCCAATGCCCTTCGCGAAGTCGTTGGCATCGCCACCAAGGCCGATGACACGAACCAGCATATCCACCTGAAATTCGAAAGTTTCAGCGAAGGCGAGGAAAACGAGGACGACGGGAAGTAATTCCCGCCGTTTCTTTTTTATGGAAACCATCACGGTCGCACGTTTGCTAAAGCCCTTCGCCCTTCGCGGGGAGATCCACGCCATTTCACTTACGGAGTTTCCGAAAGATCGCTTCAAGAAAGGGCGTTCCTTTTTTGCTGTTAAGGCAGGAATAGACCCCATCCCCCTCACGCTCAAAAGCGCGCGAGGGCAAGGGGATGCCTATCTCTTCACGTTCGAGGAAATCCGCTCCGTCGAGGAAGCGGAAACCTTAAAGGGATGCGATCTCAACATGAACAAGGAAGAGGCTCCTTTGCCGGAAGGATATTTCCGTTTCGCGGACCTCATCGGCTGCCAGGCTTTTGACGAGGCGGGCAACCTCCTAGGAGTTGTCCTTTCCGTCACGGAATTCGCCCCGACCAAAAACCTTAAGATCAAGCGGGCGGATACCGGAAAACCGTTCTACGTCCCCTTTATCGACGCTTTCGTGAAGACGGTTGATGTCGAGGCAAAACGCATTGAGATCCACGTCGTCGAGGGCATGTTATGAACATCACGATCCTGACCTTATTCCCTGACATGTTCGCCGGCTTCACCACGAACTCCATCATGAAACGGGCCCTTGGAAAAGGGGTAGCGACCATCAACGTGGTGAACATTCGCGACTACACCAAGGACAAATACGGCAGGACCGACACCCCGCCGATTGGGGGAGGGGCCGGCCTCATCGAAAAAGCCCAGCCCATCGTGGACGCCCTGGCTTCTTGCCGAAAGGAAAACTCCCACGTCATCTTGATGTCCCCTCGGGGAAAAACGTATGACGAATCGATGGCGGTTTCCTTTGCGAAAGAGGAAGATCTTATCATCGTCTGCGGCCATTACGAAGGCATCGACGAACGGGTCAATGATTATGTCGACGAGCTCGTCTCCATCGGAGATTACGTCCTCACGGGCGGGGAAATCCCCGCGATGGCCATCGCCGACTCCGTCATTCGCCTCCTCGATGGGGCGATAACCGCGGAATCCTTGACGGACGAGTCCTTCAACGGAAACCTCCTCGAATACCCCCAATACACGGAACCTTATGAATTCGAGGGGAAAACGGTCCCCGACATCCTCTATTCCGGGAATCATGCGGCCATTGAGAAATGGAGGAGGAAGCAAAGCCTTCTCTTGACCAAGAAGCATCGACCGGATCTTTTCGCGAAACTCGAACTCACGAAAGCGGACAGGAAACTGCTCGCGGAGGAGGAAAGCGGCGAGACCCCGAAATGGGAAAAGGACGCTTTGGAGAAAGGGAAGAAATTCCTCCACCGATAAATCCAAGGAAAGCCGAAAAAAATACCCCTCGCCTTCGAAAAGAAGGGGGAGGGGTATTCAAAATCGGCTTTTTTCTTACGCGAAGAAATCGCTTTCCGCCTTTTCCTTCATGGCTTTGCTCGTCGAGAAGGGGATGCGAGTCGTGTAACCGGCCTTCGCGGCGACGATACGATAAGTCGGCCACTGATAGACGAGGGAATTCCATTCGAGGACCGCGTCGTTGTAGGATTCGCGGGCAGCGGTGATTTCGCGCTGGGTGTAGTTGTTCTGTTGCATCGCGGATTGGATGTCCTGATGCGCGCGGAGTTCCGGATAGGCTTCAAGGGCGACGTTGATGTTACGCTCGGCGGTGTCGAGTTTGCTCACGACCTCGTTGCGCTCGGCATCCGAGAAGTTCCCGCTGCGGTATTTCGCGATTTCCGCAAAGGTCTCTTGGTCCAACTTGATCGACTTTTGGAGAAGGGAAGCGGTGTTTTGCAGGATGTTCACGCGATTGACCAAATAGTTATCGACCGTGGAGGCGTGGTGTTGGATCTTTTGCTGCAGGCTCTGAAGATGGGAACGGGCCTTGATTTTCATGATCGCGAAAACGATGCCGGGGATGACGAGAGGGAACCAAAGGAAGAACGTGAAAACCTTGCTCCGCCAGTCAATCGTGATGGGGAGGGATTTCTCGATCACGTGAATGTCGCGTCCTTGCTCGTTGACGGGATCTCTTGTTTCGTCTAATTCATTGCTCATGTTGGCAACCTCCTAGATCTTTTATATCTTAACCCCTTCCTTCTCTTTAGAGAAGATGGAAAGGATTTGCTGCCGAATCGCCTCGTTTCGGTCTTTGCCATTTGCAGGATAGGCAAGCAAACCCCGTTCATAATGGGGAGCGCCGTCTTTGACGAAAGAACGAATGGCTTGGTCGATCTTGTCCGCGTAGGAACGGTTCGTTCCCCCGATGTCGGAAACAACCATGCCTTCTTCTCGTTCCACCCGGTCGTATTGAACCCAATGGACCGGGATCGTGTGCATGTGCCCATCCCCGCCGAGCTTGCTCACGTAGTCGGTGCGCGGCGTCGTTTTGAAGGAATAGGCGTGGATTTGGACGATATCGTCTTTCCCGTCTTTCTCCGCCTTCGAGACCTTGAGAATAAGGGGCAGGCTCGGATCGGCTTCCTCGGGGCGGAATGCGGCGGGATCCAAAGAATTCGCCATAACCTCATGCTCAAACGTGGAGAAATTCGAGAAATCGTCCATGGTGCCGGCGATGTATTCGTCCGGCATGTGGGTCTGGTAAAGCGGGATGGAAATCAGGGGAGCGAGATCGAAATAGAGACTTCGGATGAAATCGTCGCAATAAGAGACGAAGTTCGCTTTCGCCGCATCCACGCTAAAATGAACAAAACGGTCCGGATTTGCGCTGTAATCGAATTGCTGGGAATGCCGAGAGGCGATGCTGTTGAGCATGCCTTCCTTGACCTGCACGAAATCGTCGCCATAAGGCAACGGATTCATCAGCAAGTCCAGGACGTTCTTCTGGGCGAGAGGGGTGTAAAGCAAGCGGAATTCCGTCTCGTTATCGCGGTTGTCCGCGCCGAAAAGGGCGTCGAATTTCTCGTTCCCGATTTTCGTGAAATTCGTTGTCGGGTCGTCATCCATCAAATCGGCTTTCGCCTTCTTGTCGAGGATTTTGCTTCTCTTTTTCACGAAGCGGGAAACCTTCTTCTCGTCTTGGGTATCTTCCCCCGTCGGGCGGCGGCTGAAATGGAGATTGGGGGCGGCTTGGTTCCCGTAGATGAGGCGCGTCTGCGTATCGTATCGAGGGCCTGGGTGCGTCACGGTCGCGGTCAGGGTTTCCGTGTGGGTCACCGTATAGGTCCCGTCTTTGCTCGAATGGACCGTCGTCCAGGTGATGACGATGGAGCCCGTATAGGGGATCTCCACGATGCTCTCCGAGAGATCGCGTTCGAGAACGAAGGGGTTGCCCTGAATGTTGCCCGAAAGGACGCCGAGGATCGTCGCGTCCTTGCCCAAATCCTTCGGGAAACCGAATTTCTTCACGAGGTAGGCGAACCTCCCCACGTGGAAATAGCGGTCCAAATCGAGGACGGGGGTCGTCTTTTTCATGATTTGGGCGGGAATGTTCCAGTCATAGTTTCGGTTTAGTTCGCGGAGGTCTTCAAAGCAAAGGCTCTTTTTCTTTTGAACCTCTGCCTCCAAGCCTTTTAAGCGCGTCTCGATCTCCTTGATCTTGGGGTTTAGAACGCGGACGAGGTAGATGAGCAAAGCGACGCCAAGGCAAATCAGCAAAAGGCCAGAAACCGGCATCGCCCATCCCTGGTCGAGATGCATGAAACCCGCGATGGTGAAAAGAAGGCCAAGGAGGAAGCCCGCGACGATCAAAACGATAAGGAAAGTGCGCCAGCCCTTGAAATGGGAGGCATTCTTCTTCTCGGTCTCGAAATGGCTGAACGTTTTCTGGAAATCCGCGACGTGAGCCCGGTTTCCCTCCACATCGACTTTGGAAGAGGCGACGAGCTCATCGAAAAAGCGCGTCGCTTCATCGTGGTATTGCTGTTTGAGGCGTTCTTCGTAAAACTTGCGCGGCTCGTAAATCGGCTCTTTGATGTCCGGCATGACTTACCTTCCCCAGGGATTCGAACCTCCACGCGGCATTCTTCCCGTTTTGGAATACTGCTTCATCTGTTTCATCATCTCTTTGGATTGCTCGTATTTCTTGAGGACGCGATTGATGTCCGCGTTCGTTTTCCCCGAGCCTTTCGCGATGCGGTTCTTCTGCGAATAGCGAAGGGTTTCTGGGTGCTTTCTCTCGTAAGGGGTCATCGAATTGATGATGGCTTCGAACGTCTTCATCTCCCTCTCGCCCCGTGCCTGATCCTCGTCGGAGATCTTCGGCATGCCAGGAATGAGTTTCAAAAGAGACTTCATGGGTCCCATCTTTTGGACTTGCTTCATCTGACGGAGCATGTCTTCCAAGGTGAAATCCCCCTCGAGGAATTTCTTGGCATCTTTCTCCGCTTGCTTCTCGTCGACGGCTTCCTTCGCTTTCTCGACCAAGGTGACGACGTCGCCCATGCCGAGGATTCGATCCGCCATACGATCGGGATGGAACGGCTCGAAGTCGCTCACTTTCTCGCCGACGCCGGCGTATTTGATGGGAAGCCCTGTCAAATATTTGATGGAAAGGGCCGCGCCGCCACGGGCATCGCCGTCAAGACGCGACATAATGATGCCAGTGAGACGAAGCTCTTTGTTGAACGCGTTCGCGACATTCACCGCGTCTTGGCCGGCCGCGGCGTCCACAAGCAGCAAGGCCTCGGTCGGGTGGATTTCATGGTTGATGCGGCGAAGTTCTTCCATAAGGCCTTCGTCGATCTGGAGACGGCCGGCGGTATCGAGAATGAGGATGTCATACCCTTCCGCGAGGGCTTTCTTCTTCGCTTCTTTGGCGATGTCGACGGGGTCCTTGTCTTTCCCGAGCGAAAAGAAAGAAGCGGAAGTTTTCCCAATGACGGCTTCGAGTTGCTCGATTGCGCCCGGACGATAGACGTCAAGGGCGGCGACGAGGACCTTTTTGCCTTCTTTGTTCGCGAGTTGATAGGAAAGCTTTCCCGCGGTCGTGGTCTTGCCGGTACCCTGAAGACCGAGCAGCAAAATGGAAGTCAGCCCGCTTTTTTCGAGGACGAGGCCGCATTGTTCTTCGCCAAGAAGGGCTTGGATCTCGTCGTGAACGATCTTGACGACCATCTGGGACGGATTGACCTTGTGGTACACGTCTTGCCCGATGGCTTTCTCCTTCACGTCGTTTACGAAAGCCTTGACGACCTTGAAATTAACGTCGGCCTCCAACAAGGCGACGCGAATCTCCTTCAACATGTCGTCCATGTTCTTTTCGTTCAGCGTCGCGTTGCCGCGCATCTTCTTGAAGATTCCCGCAAATTTATAACCCAAAGACTCAAAGGCCAATAATCATATCCTCCGTTAACGTTCGATAGGCATCCGCTTGCTGATCTCCCGGAAGGAGGGATGCCTCTTTCGCGCGCTTCGCCCACGCCTCCTTCTTGGCGAGGAGGCCGAGGCGAGACTCGAATTCCTCCAGTTTCGCGATGGTTTTCTTGATGGCGTCACTCACGGCCGCGCGGCTCGTCCCCGTCTCTTCGGAGATTTCCCCGAGGGAAAGGTCGAACCGGTAATAATCGTCCACAGCCTCGCGCTGCTTGTCCGTGAGCAAAGGCTCGTAAATCGAAAGGAGGGCGAGGACGCGATTCCGCTCCGCAAGGAAGGGCTCATTCATGGGCTTCCCCTCCAAGTAAAAGGCCATAGAGATATTTGTCGAGGTCGAATTCCTGCAAATCCTCCATCCTTTCGCCCAAACCGAGGAAACGGACGGGGATGCCAAGCTCGTCCCGGATCGAGAGGATGATGCCCCCTTTCGAGGTTCCATCCATCTTTGTAATGACGATGCCCGTGAGGTCGGTGACTTCCTTGAAGGCCTTGGCTTGGAGGACGCCGTTTTGCCCCGTGGTCCCGTCGATGACCAAGAAAGACTCCTGAGGGGCCCCCTCAATTTCCCTCCCGAGGACGCGGCGGATCTTCGCGAGCTCTTGCATCAAGTTCGCCTTCGTCTGAAGGCGCCCCGCGGTGTCGACGATCAAGAGATCGATGCCATGTTCTTTGGCGTAACGCGCCCCGTCATAAGCGACGGAAGCGGGATCGCTTTCCGGCTTTCCCGTGACGATCGGGCACCCGAGCCGTTCTGCCCAAACGCGCAATTGCTCGACCGCGCCCGCGCGGAACGTGTCGCCCGCGGCGAGCAAGACGGATTTGCCTTGGTGGAGATAGCGATAAGCGAGTTTCGCGATCGTCGTGGTCTTGCCAACCCCGTTGACGCCACAAACGAGGAGGACCGTGGGGCCGTTTTCCGCGAAAGAGATCTCGTTTTGGATGACGTCTCCCTTGGTCGCATAACCGACGAACATCTCGTCCACGAGCATCTCGTTGACTTGCTTGGGTTCGAAAATCTTTTCTTTGGTCGCCTTGTCTAGAAGCGCTTCGCACAAGCGGATGGAAAGATCGACGCCGACGTCGGATTCGATCAGGATTTCCTCGAGTTCCTCGAAATAATCCGAATCGATCTTCGCGTAACGCTTGCTGAGCGCGTCGAGGCGGGACGCGAAGTTCTTGCGGCTTTTCTCAAGGCCTTTGGAATAGATGTCCCTGGACTCTTTCTCGGCGGAAGGGGCGTTATTCTCCTTTTTGCCGAATTTGCTTTTCAAAAACGCGAACAAACCCACGATCAACCCTCCTGCAGAACGCTCAATTTCTCCAAAGCGTTCTTCGCGGCGGCCATCTCGGCGGCCTTCTTGTTCTTCCCTTCGCCGCGACCGAGCTCAAGGCCGTCGAAATAGACGGCGGAAACGAAATTGCTATCCTGGGCGGGTCCGTCCCGGCGGAGGAGCTTATAGACGATGGAGACCGCCCCATCCGCCTGAAGGTGCTGTTGAAGGGCGGACTTGGGGTCGAGTTCGATCTTCGCGGCGGCGATGTCCTTTTCGTAGAGGCCGTGAAGGAAATGACGGACGAACGTGTACCCTTGATCGAGGAATAGGGCCCCGACGAAAGCCTCGAACACGTTCTCGAGGAGGGCGCGCTCGGCCTTGCTCATCGCATTGGGGTCGTTCGGATCTTTCTCGAGGACGAAACTGCCCCCGACGCGAATGTATTCATCGAGGCCGATTTGCTTGCAAAGGGCGGCTTCGTGCGCCGACATGACCATCTGGTTCTTGATCTGGGTGAGCCCCCCTTCATGCATCTCGGGATGCAAGGTATAGCAAAGTTCCGAAACGACCATGCCGACGACGGAGTCGCCCAGGAATTCGAGCCGTTCGTAGTCGACGTGCTTCGTGTCGGCATCGGAATTGCAGGAAGGGTGGGTGAACGCCAAGGCGTAAAGGGTTTCGTCCTTGGGAAGGATTCCGTAGGTACGGAACAAGCGGGAAAATGGGGATGACATAGAAACCATTATACAGGATAGGCGAATCTTGTTTACAAGATTAGGCCAAAGAGGAAATCGCCGTCTCTTTTTCGAGGGCCTCCACGAAGGGCCGGTAAGCCGGGAGGTTCCGATGAACGAGGATCTCGGCGGCGTCTTCCCGCGCGCATTCGAAGAGGCGAAGATCCTCGTAGATATTCACGAAACGGAAGGACGGCATCCCGGATTGTCGCAAGCCCGAGACCTCGCCCGGACCGCGCATCTTGAGATCGGCTTCGGCGATTTTGAAACCGTCGCTAGTTCTCGTCAAAACGCCGAGTTTGGCTTTTTCCTTCTCGTCGCTTCCCCCATACACGAGCAAGCACGTCGCCTCGTCCCCGCCGCGACCAATCCTACCGCGTAGCTGATGCAGAGAAGAAAGGCCGAAATGGGTGGCCCCATAGACGATCATGAGGTTCGCTTCCTTCACGTCGATGCCGACCTCGACGACGGAAGTCGAGACCAAAATCGGATAGACGCCCTCCTTGAATTTGGCGATGACGCTTTCCTTTTCTTCCGCGGGCATCCTCCCGTGGAGAAGGCCGACAAGCCCCGGATAAAGGGATTTGAAAGAGGAATAAACCCCTTCCGCGGAAAGCTCGCCCTCCTCCCGATTCTCGATCTGGGGGGCGATGACGAAGACGCGGTGGCCCGAGGAGACCGAGTCGGAAACCGCGGAAAAGATCTCGCGGGCGTTTGGTTTGACGATTTTCGTGACGACGCGTCGTTCCTTCGCGGGGAATTCCGAAAGCACGGAAACGTCAAGATCCCCATAGAGCGTGAGGGACAGGGTACGGGGAATCGGGGTCGCGGACATCAAAAGGACGTCTGCCCCATCCCCTTTTTCGCAGAGCAATCGGCGTTGGTTGACGCCGAATTTATGCTGCTCGTCGATGACGACGAAACCGAGATCCGCGTAAGACACCCCCTCGGAAAAGAGGGCGTGGGTTCCGACGGCGACATCGATGCTCCCATCCTTCAAGCCCTGCAAAACCGCCTTGCGGTCCGAGGGAGCCATGGCCCCGACGAGAAGGCCGACTTTCACCGACGTCGAGGCGTATAGGTTTCGAAGGGATTCGTAATGCTGCCTCGCGAGCGCGTCGGTCGGGGCGAGGATCGCTCCTTGCTTTCCCCGGCAGGAATTCCCATAGAGAAGGATGGCGGCGACCAAGGTCTTTCCCGTCCCGACATCCCCTTGCAGGAGGCGGTACATAAGCTCCGGGGCGTTCATATCGGTGAGGCCTTCCCGCACCGCTTTCTTTTGGTCGCCCGTCAAAGGATACGGAAGGGAGCGGACGAACGCGCCCACTTCATGAAAATCGATGGATTTGGGCGGGGACAATCGTTGAATTTTGTTCGCGGAACGAATCAATTGGTTCTTGAGACTGAAAGAGAGGGCTTCCTCATATTTGAGGACCCGTTGCCCTTGGTGGATGTCTTCCGGGCAAGAGGGAAAATGGCACTTGGCCAAGGCGTCGTAATGGGACACGAGCCGGTATTTCTCGCGAAGAGGGGCGGGGACGACATCGGGCACTTTCCCTTTTTCGACCTCGAGCGCCCGTTTGACGAGTTGGCGCCAAGAATGCTCTGGATAATCGCTTGGCAAGGAATAAACGGGCACGATCGCTTTTTCCGAGGGAATCCGGCCCGGCTTCATGCTGATGAGGTTCAGGCAATGGCCTTCCGCGTCGTAAGAGCCTTTGATGGTGTATTCCTGGTCCGTGTCGATCGTCTTGGCGAGCCAATGACGGTTCCAAGCCTCGATCTCGAAATCCTGGTTCCCCTCGTAAGAACGGAACAGGAAACGGACGAGGCTCGCTTTCGCGAATTTCCGAAGGTCCGGGCGGAGGATGACTTTGCCGAAAAGAACCACCTTCTCCTTGTCCTGCAAATGCCGGAGGGCGGAGGCGGGGGTATAGAAAAAGGAATCGTAACGACGAGGCAGATGGGAAATCACGTCGCGGGGGGAAGAGATCCCCATCTCCTGCAAAAGCCAGTTCAGCCGGGCGGAATTCGTGAGTTTCAACGTTCCTCTCCTTCGACGGGTTTCTTCCTTTCCTTGCGCTTTTCCAAAGCCCAAGGAACGATGTTGAGGGCGAGTAGGCCGACGATGGCCACGGGGAAAAGCGGAGAGAACACCTGGTAGGAAACCGTTCCGACCCAGCGAAGATTCGCTTCATAGACGCCTTTTTCGAGGCGGAAAGAAACAAGACCGTCCACGTATTCGCCCTTCACTTTTAGGGAACGGTCGCCGCGAAGCTCAAGGACATAACCATCGTAATAGAATTGCGGGAGTTGGACCAAGGCTTCTTCCGTATCGATCCGGACATCGAAGGTCGCCTGCGGCGAATTGAGCGACGTGATCACGAACTGGCCGGACCCCTCGAGGAAGGCGGGGTCGAGATAATCCTCCATCGTGAATTGGTAGGATTCGCTTGGGTTATTGATGTCTTTGTAAATCTCAGAATAGAGGGAATTCGGGTATTCGCTTTCGTGATGGTAGCCTTTAATGAACACCATGGGGACGTATTCGTTTTGGCTGCCCATGGACTTTTGGGCCTGAACCATGGCCATCGTCGGCTCCTCGCGAACGGAACCGGTGTAATTCACGAAGCGCTTGTCAATCGGTCCCATGCAGGACAGGAAGGAAAGCGTCATGAGAATGGCAAGACCCCCACGCGTGACGTTCGAACGGGATACCGGGCGCACGAGATAGGCGATGACGAGGATGGCAAGGAAAAGAACGGCGCTCCAAAAACGCCAGGCGAACTGAGCATTGAGGAAGATGGCGGGAAGGATTTCCCAAATCCCGGGGACGTAGACGCAAAGGAACGAGAAAAGGAAGAAGACGATGACCCAATAGAATTCGGGTTGGCGCATCGTTTTTTGATAATCGATACGCACGGTCTCTTTGGCGATGGTTTCTTCTTTCGAGATGCCGATGAGCAAAAGGCTAACCGCGAACAAGGGGATGACGAGGAAGCATTCTTGGCGGGAGGAGAATAATAAGCTTAGCAAGCTCGCCATGGCCCCGAGAACCGCGCCGAGATACGTGTAGCGCTTCCGGGACAAGAACACCATGAGAAACACGCCAAGA
Source organism: Caryophanales bacterium (assembly GCA_028726925.1). GTDB lineage: Bacteria > Bacillota_I > Bacilli_A > RFN20 > CAG-826 > Alloenteromonas. The sequence continues at coordinate 11,914 of JAQYPI010000071.1, forward strand.
GCCCCAAAGAAGCCGAAGGCGACGTAATCCTGGACCCAAGAGCCCCACGTCTCGTTCCCCGGATTCGGGAAATTGTAGAGATCGAGCCAATTGGGACGGAGGAATCCGGAGAACTGGGAGGAGTGGGCGATAGACCCTTGCAAGTGGGCGACGTTCGTCCACATGCGGATGGGGTCAGAGACGATGTAAAGGCCGCTGCCGAGGTAAGAAAGCATCGGGAAGAAATACCACCCGATCAGCCCAAAGACGAGCAGGACCGAGACGACCCCGTAAAGAATCGCCTTCTTGTCGTGAAAGAACGGGACGATCCAGCGGTAGGAAACGAGGAGATACACCGCGGCCGCGAGAACGAAGACGAGAGCAGTGAAAGGATGGGACAAAACAAGGCACGAAACGCCAAGGACGCAGCAAGTGAATGCCTTGGGGGTGAATTCCTTGTCAATCAGGCTTTGAACGCCGAGGAAGAGTAGCGGCGCGAAAGCCATCGCGACCGCCTCGGGATAAGCCGCCCGGTAAAGGACGCAGTTGATGCGATACGGGGAGAAGATGAAGCAAAACCCGAGCATCAAGGCGCAGAGGTCATCCTTGCAGATGCGACGGCACAGGCAATAGGTCCAAGTCCCGCCTGCGAAGGTCGTCGCGATGGTCATGATCTTCAATCCCCAATTGATGGAAATGAAAGGGAAAACGGTGTGGAGGATCGCCACGAAATAATGGGACAACGGGCCGTAGAAAAGATAGGTCCCGAGCCCCAGATTCCCCATCAACGCGTGAGATGGGGAATTGAGGCCGAAATAGCCGTTTTGGAAACCAAGGCTGAGATCGAAGGGCCAAAGGCGATGCCAAAGCGAATCATCGCCCCCTTGGATGGCGTCCCCGGTCTCAAAGAAGATGGCAAACGGGATGAAGGAGGCGACGAAAAGCAAGGCGTAAGGAAGGATTTTGGACAGGATATCCCAAATCCGTTTCTCCTGACGAGGGATCGGACGCCCGTCGTCGCGCATCGCGTTCAGCATGCTACCATTATAGTGTCTTTCGCCGATTTAAGAAGACGTAAAAGGGCCCCTTCTAAAGAAGGAGCCCTAAACGTCGTTTGGGTTATTCGACCCCAATCAAATAGCTATATACGGGTTGCCCGCCTTGTTCGACGGTGAATTCGATATCCTCGCCGAATTTTTCCTTCATCTTGGCTTTGACGGCGGATACGGTTTCGGCATCGACGTCTTGGCCCACGAGGACGGTGATCATGTAGCTGTCCTCATCGACGAGATCGTCGAGAAGGTCGAAGAGGGCCTGCTCGCGATCCTTGACGCAGGAGACGATGCTCTTGTCCCGCATGGCCATGTAGTAATCCTTCGTCACGTGGACGCCTTCGATGTCCGTGTCGCGCACCGCGTAGGTGACAGAACCGGAACGGACGGTCTTGAGGGCGGCTTTCATTTCCTCGAAGGTCGCGTCAGCATCCTCGGATTCTGGGTTGAAGCACATCGCGGAAACTAGGCCCTGGGGAATGGTCTTGGACGGGATGACCCGAGCGGAAACCTCGGTCCCTTCCATGACGTCGCAGGCTTGGGACGCCGCCATGACGATGTTGGAGTTGTTCGGGAGCAGCAAGACCCGACGGGCGTGCGTCTTTTTGATCGCGCGGACGAAATCTTCCGTGGAAGGATTCATGGTTTGCCCGCCGCCGACGATGACGTCGACGCCGAGCTCCTTGAACATCCGATCAAGGCCTTCGCCGCAAGAAACGGCGACGAGGCCCATTTCCTTCTCGACGGAGATCGTTTCCTCCTCTTCCGGATCGGCTTTCTTCTCTTGGCGGCCGCGCTCGATGTTGGATGCCATGTCGGTCGCGACGTTGCCGTTTTCGATGTTGTGATGCTCTTCGGACATGTTCTCGATCGTGATGGTCAGGAATTCGCCGAATTGCTGAGCGTAATTGAGCATGTTGCCCGGGGTGAGGGTGTGGACGTGGACTTTGATGATGTCCTCGTCCCGGACCGTGACGAGGGATTTCCCGTGTTTCGCGAGGAATCCTTTGAAGTTCTTCTCGATGAACGGCTTCTTGCCATCTTCCCCCGGCTTGCCAAGGCGCAGGATGAACTGGGTGCAATATCCGTACCCCTCCTCGTCTTCCGAGAGCTTCGCCCCGGCATAGAGGGATTCGTTGGCCTCGCTTGGAGCCTGGCCGACGTCTTGGTTGCGTTCCACGACTTTCCCGCGAAGACCGAGAAGCATGCCCTCGAAAATGCGGACAAGACCCGCGCCGCCGCTATCGACGACGCCGACTTCCTTGAGGACGGGAAGCAGATTCGGGGTGTTTTCTAGGGAGATGCGGGCTTGCTCGACGAAGTATTCCATCGCGTCCTCGATGCTCATGCTGGCCGTGGCTTTTTCGCTGAGAGCAGCGCTCGCTTCACGGACAACGGTGAGGATCGTGCCCTCGACCGGCTTCATGACCGCTTTATAGGCCACTTCCTTCGCGGAAAGGAACGCGTTCGCGAAATCCACCGCGTTGAGGAATTTCTTGTCTTTGAGGCCAAGGGAGAAGCCTTTGAAGATCTGCGAGGTGATGACGCCGGAATTCCCACGCGCACCCATGAGAAGGCCGCGGCTGAAACCCGTGCCAAGGCGGAACAGGTCGTCGTCTTCCGGGGCGTTCTGGATTTCCTTGACGCCTGAGGTGACAGTCAGGTTCATGTTCATGCCCGTGTCACCGTCTGGAACCGGGAAGACGTTGAGTTGGTCGATCTCGGGATAATGGTTGTAAAGGTTGTTCGCGCCGGAGATCAGCATGCGCTTCAACGTTTTTGCATCGAGGCGTTTCATTGTTGTTCAACCTCCCGGACGTCCTGGATGTAGACGTTCACCGCGTGAAATTTGATGCCAAAGGTGCGTTCCAGATCATATTTCACTTTCTTCTGGACCTCGGAAAGGACCTCGGAGAGCTTGACTCCAGAGGCGCCGAAAAGATAAACGTCGACCTCGTATTCTTTCTTCGCCGTGCGACGGATCGTGACGCCTTTGGAAAATTCCTCGTTATTGAGGAGGATGGCGACGTTATCGACGAGGTTCTTGTTCTTAGAAGCGAGGCCCACGACGCCATAGCATTCGCTCGCCGCTTTCCCCGCCACGGATGCGATGGCTTCCAAAGAAATGCCAATGCCCCCATAAGGTGTTTTTTGATCGATATTCATAAGGAAATTCCTAAGTGGTGACGAGGTTCGCTAGAAGCCGGAAAAAAGGCTTGTATACGTAGTATACCATATCGGCGCAAAAAGAAGAAATCGCGTGAATTTTGAAGGGACGAACAGCGGGACTTTGCGGGCTTTTCGGCCTCAAATCGACGGATTTGCGGGATTTTCGGGATCCTCGATCCGAACATAAAAAAAGAAGCCCGGCAGCGCGCTACTCTTGCCGGTTCCCCAGCTACAATCGCCACTGCGGTGCTTAACTTCTGTGTTCGGGATGGAGACAGGTGTGACCACCGCGCCATCGCCACCAGACTTCTTTTTCCCCCGCTCCTTGACAACCGGATGTTGATCATTGATCTTTCTGACGCTTTGCTTGCGCTTGACTTAGCTTACTCATTCCCATAATGGGATTTAGTGAAATTAAGTCCTCGGGCTATTAGTAACGCTCAGCTGAGTGTGTTACCACACTTACACCTGCGTCCTATCAACCTCCTAACTTTGGAGGGCCCTTACTTCTTTCGAATGGGAAGTCTCATCTTGTGGTTGGCTTCACGCTTAGATGCTTTCAGCGCTTATCCGTTCCAGGGGTAGCTACCCAGCCATGCCGCTGGCGCGACAACTGGCATACCATTGCCCTGTTAATCCCGGTCCTCTCGTACTAGGGACCAATCCACTCAAACTTCCTACGCCCACGACAGATAGGGACCAAACTGTCTCACGACGTTTTGAACCCAGCTCGCGTACCACTTTAATTGGCGAACAGCCAAACCCTTGGAAGGTACTTCCCCTCCAGGATGTGATGGGCCGACATCGAGGTGCCAA
>JAQYPI010000072.1 GCA_028726925.1 Caryophanales bacterium
GTCTCCAAACTTGGGCCGTCGCCAACGGCGATGAAATGACTGGCGATCTGATTCTTGCTTCCAAATCCGCGCCCTTCCGTTCCGAAGTGGAAGCGGCTCAGGAAAAGAACACCGCCATCGCCGCGATTGCCTGCGGCCTCGGCCTCATCTCCGCCTCGAGCCTCCTTCTCCTCCGCCGCAAGAAGCAGGACCGCGAATAAGGCAAATACTCACGAAATGGCCCCGGGGTTTCCCGGGGCTTTTCCTTTATTTACGCATAGATGTCCCCCTTCTTTTTCCTCTTTCCCCTTCTAGGCGGCGCTTGCCCGGGGCTATAATAGAAGGACCATGGCAGACCTCACCAAACTCACCCTCCAATCGTGCCGGGAACGCCTCCTAGACCTCGGGAAGCGCAACCGCCTCTACGCCTACCAAGATGACGAAAGGCACCTTCCCGTCCTGTCCCCGTCTCTTGAGACGCTTTACCAAGACTTGTCGGAAGGCAAGAAACTTTATCTCTATGACCTTGACCGCACCCTCGAGGAACGCGGGGTGTCCATGGAACGCTTCCTCTCCCCAGAAAGCCAGCAGCTCCACGACGAGATATTTTCCCTTGTCCCCCCGCGCGCGGTTTTCCTCCTCCCGACCCGGCCGAAAAAGCTCGGCCGCCTCGTACGCGCGGTTCAAGCGCACGCCAAATCCGCGATCGAGGAACGGGGCATCAACGTCCTTTACCTCGCTCTCGGCTTCCTTTCTTATGAGGAGCCCGATGAATCCCACGCCCCCCTTGTCGCCCCCATCCTCCTTTTGCCGGTCGCCCTCAAGAAAGACGCCGCCGGGTATTCCCTCTCCTCCCTTGACGAAGAAGGCCCGCGCCTCAACTCGACCCTCGCCTACGTCCTCAAGACCGGTTATTCCTTGCTTTTGCCCCCGCTTGAAGAAAGCCCCTCCCCCCGCGATTACCTCCGCAAGGTGCAATCCCTTATCGCCGAGAAGCCGGGCTGGTCGGTAAGCGAAGATGCCGCCCTCGGCATCTTCAGCTTCGCCAAGATCGACGCCTACGAAGACCTGCGCGACCACGAGGAACAAGTCCTGGCCAACCCGATCGTCGCTTCCCTTTTCGACCCGTCCTTGGGCCCCGCGCCCGTCCAAAGCAAAGGGGACGTCCCCTCTCCTTTGCCCCTCGTGCTTTCTTGCGACCATAGCCAAGAAGAGGCGGCCAAGGCTTTCGCCCGGGGCGAGAGCTTTATCCTCGACGGGCCTCCCGGGACCGGCAAGAGCCAGACCATCGCGAATCTCATCGCGATCGCCCTTTCTCAGAACAAGCGCGTCCTTTTCGTTTCCGAGAAGATGGCGGCCTTGTCCGTCGTCGCCGACAAGCTGCGCGCCATCGGGCTCGACCCCTTTTGCCTGAACCTCCACGGGGCGACCGCTTCGCGCACCGAGGTCGCCGCCTCGATTCGCGATGCCATCGATCGCTTCAGCAAGAAAACCCCGGACGTGAAAGAAGACATCGAAGAAGAGGCATCCGTCCTCGAAAAGCGCCTTCAGTCCCTCGATTCCCTCCTATTTGAGGAGGACCCTCGCCTTGGCATTTCCCCTTACGAAGCCTTTGAGAGTCTCGAATCCCATCGCCTTTCCCCCGACGTCGGGTTTTCCTTTCCCCCGAAAGCCGTGATCCCGTTATCGACCCACGAACGGATGCAAAAGGCCCTCGCGCGTTCCTTGCCCCTGCTTTCCCAGCTCGGGCGATCGCTCGAGGATTGTCCCTTAAGGGGATATCGCGGCAAAGGGACCCTCGAGGAACGGGAAGCCCTGAAAGGGACGTTAGACTCCCTTTCCTCCCTCTTCGCGTCGCTAGAATCCCTCTCTTCCCTCTTCCCGGCCCTTTCCCTATCAAAGATGTCTTTGCCCTCGATCCTCGCGCTTACGGAGGACCTAAAGAGGCTGAACGTCCTTCCTTTGTTCGACCCGTGCTTTTTGAAGGATTCCTCGAGAAAAGCTCTCAAGAAAGCCTATAAGGCCTACCTTTCCGCCCGGGGAAATCGCGAGGAGGCGGAACGCGCTTGCTTGGCCCTTGGCCTCCCCGTCTCCCGTACCAATCTCTTCCCCCTTGCCTCCGCTTATCTTATGGCTTCCCCCTTCGCCCGGGCCTTTTCCCCGCGCCTCAAGGAAGCGCGGCTTTCTCTCGTCTCACAGGACAAGAAAAGGGTTTCGTTTAGGAAGCGCTTTGCGCTCGCGGAAGCCCTCGAGGCCGAGCGTCTTGCCAAGGAAAGCGAGGAAGCTTGCGTCTCTGCCCTCAAGGCCCGGTTCTCCGACAAAGGGTCCTTCGATGCCCGGTTCGACGATGCCCTCGCTTCGATCCCCGAGGCGCTGAAGCTGCGAAGCGACCTTTCTTTCCTTGCTGGTTGCTTCGACGTCCTCCCCGACATCCTCGAGGAAATGGAAGCCCTGGGAATCGTCCCGAGCGCCTTCCTTCCCCTCGATGCCCTCTGCGCCCGCTTCAAGAAGGAGGAACGCCCCTTCGAGCAAGAACCCCTCTCCGTCCTCGAAGAAGAGGTCGAAAGCCTTTCTTCCTCTCATCCCTTGATCCCCGTATACCTCGAGCTCCAGGGGCTGCTAAAGGAACTTAGTTCCCTTGGCATCCTGCCTTTCTTCGAAGCCTACCTTTCCTCCCCTTATCCCCTTGAAAAAATGGGCGATGCGCTTTCGAAAGCTTACGATTCCTATCTTTACGCGCGCTTTGCCGGCAGCGATTCTGGCCTTAGCGCCTTCCCCAAGGGATGCCGCATGTCTCTCCTTGAGGAATATAGGAAGGCCATGCGCCTCCTATTCCCCCATCGCGCCGAGAAACTCGTTTCATCTCTTGGATCCCGTTACCCCCTGCGCGAAGAAGGGGTAGAGCCTTCGCCCTTAGAAAGGGAACTAAGCGCCCTTTACCGTGAAACCTCGAAGAAGAAGTCCTTGCCCCAGATCCGACAACTCTGCGCCTCCTACTGGGACGCCCTCAAGGTCGTTAAGCCTGTGTTCCTCATGTCCCCCTTAAGCGTCTCGACTTACCTTTCCCCTTCCGCGACTTTCGACGTCGTGATCTTCGACGAAGCCTCCCAAGTCTTCCCCTATGACGCGATCGGGGCCCTCTACCGCGCCTCCCAGGCCGTCATCTCGGGGGACGATCGCCAGATGCCTCCGTCCTCTTTCTTCCAGAGCTCCTCAATGGAAGACGGCGAAAGCGACCTCGATTCCTTCGAATCCATCCTCGATTATTTCGCGATCTACCCGCGTTTCCGCCTCCTTTGGCATTACCGGTCTCGCGACGAATCCCTCATCGCCTTCAGCAACCGCCGCTTCTACGAGGACTCGCTTCTTACCTTCCCCGCCCTCCCCGGGAAAGGGGAACGGGCGGTGTCGTTCCATTACGTCGAGAATGGGGTATACCGCCGCAAGGAGGGGAACAACCCAATCGAAGCCGCGGAAGTCGCGCGCCTTATCTACGAGCACGTGAAGACGCGCCCCTCTCGTAGCCTTGGCGTCATCGCCTTCTCTCTCCGCCAGCAAGAAGCGATCGATGACGCCCTCGAGCCGTATCGCGAATCCGATCCGCGCTTTGCTAGCGCCCTCGAGGAGGGAAAGGAGCCTTTCTTCCTCAAGAACCTCGAATCCGTGCAAGGCGATGAACGGGACGACATCATCCTGAGCCTTGGCTATGGCTATGCAAAAGACGGCAAATTCCTCCACCAGTTTGGCCCCCTCAACCTCGCTGGTGGCGAGCGCCGCCTCAACGTCGCGATCTCGCGGGCCCGGAAGAGCCTCACCCTCGTCGCCTCGGTGACCGAAAATGATTTCGATCCGTCCCGTTGCCAAGGAGAAGGGGCGAGGATCCTGCGCGATTACGTGCGTTTCGCCCGCACTGGGGAACTTCCCCCGCGGCCTGGCGAAGGGACTTTCACCCTCACCCCCCTCGAGAAGCGTCTTGCCGACGCCCTCGCCTTGCAAGGCTATGAGATCCTCCAAGGGGTCGGTTACGGCAAGGGACGCGTCCGCCTCGCCGTCAAAGATCCGAAGCGCGAAGAAGCTCTCGTCCTCGAGGTCGATGGGGAAGAGACGCATCGCCTCTATTCCCCCTATGACCGCGAGGTGCTGCGCCCAAGCGTCCTTTTGGCCCGCGGCTGGTCCTATACCCGGGTCTTCCCCCTTGATATCCTCCAGTCCCTCGACGCCGAGAAAGCGCGCATCCTTGACCTCCTTTCTGCCCCTGAAGTTTCCGTTTCGACGCCTGAAATTGCTCCGGACCCCCAACCTGCGGCTGTTTCTCCTCTCACCCCCTTCCCGCCTTACGTCCCCTTCGCCCCGAGCTACGCCTTAGAAGTTGACTTGGCTTCGAAACGGGGGAACTTGAATGCCCTCTGCGCGTTGCTTTTGCCCCCGCTTCTTCAAGCGGAAGCCCCATGCTCGAAAGAGAGGATCCTCGAAGTCCTTTCTACGGCCTCGGGCCGCAGCAAAGTCACGAAAGCCGTCGAAAGCGCCTTCCTTTCCGCCCTTCCTTCCCTCCATGACATCCTCCTCCTCGAGGATGCTTATTTCCTCGGTTCCATCCCGAAGGAAATCCCCCTTCGCGTCGCAAACCGCAGGGACCTTGGCGAAGTCACCCTCGTCGAGCTCGCTAGCGGCCTAGCCTCCCTCTTGATACGGCAAGAACGCCGAAAGGAAGAACTCTACAAAGAGATGGCGTCCCTCTTCGGTTATGCGCGCCTTGGGACGGGCATCGTTTCCCGTTTCGACGAAGCCCTTGCCCTTCTTTCGAAGCATTCCCTCGCCCTCGAGGATGTCCGGGGGTACCTATCTTTCGACGAGGAAAAGGCCAAGGCCCTCGATTTCGCGGCCATGGCCAAGCGGTTCTGATCTTTTCTCGGGAAATACAAAGCTAAGCCTTTCTCCTTTCAAAAAAGGGAAGGGACGTTTGAAGCATTGCCATCCTTTCAAGGAAAGCAACGCCGACATTCCGTCCCTTCTTTTTTGTTCCCTATCCTTATTTCAAAAAAACGAGAAAAGTTGAAATAACGAAGTCGAAAATCGTTCCTTATTTCAGAAATTTGCCAAAAACTGAAATAACGGGGAAACCGGTCGATTCTGCCTTGGCCTTTTTTTGCAACACGGTAATGTCCGCGTTCGCCCGATTCGTGTCGCTCGGAATCCTCAAGGAGACGACGGAAAAGGAGCGAAACCGGCGATTTGCTTACGTCCAATACCTCGAAATCCTGAAAGAAGGCATCTAGAACAAAAGGGTCCATCATCGTTTTAAAAAAAGGCAAGGAACCGATGGAGAACCTCGGAGTTTGCCTTTTTCCGCTACGCGGAGTAGACTAAGCGCATGTTTAGAACTAGGGGACGCGCGAAACGCCTTTTGAGCGGGGGGGGTTACTCCTTACCCTTTGCGACGTCGCCCTCGTTAGCGTAGGGTTTTCCTCTTGGGCCACCTCGCAAGGCGGGATCGGTCCTTTCTTTGTCCCCGTTTCCGTCGAGGTCGGCCCCGTCATCGACGAAGGGGGACTCTTTTCCTTCCACGACGTTTCGGGCTTTTCCCTTTGCCAAGACGGCATCGTCGACGGTTCCACCAAGACGATCGTCGATAGCGCCACCATAAAGCTGACCCTTGAAATCGACTGCGCCAAAGCGCGGGACGCCGGATACGTGACAAACGACGTGTTCTCGGCCTCCTTCGTCCTTGAGGCGAACAATTCGGACAACCCGAATCTCCTCAATTTCGTGAGTTCCTTGAGCGCGAACGAGTCCGCGGTGACCCTGAAAGGCGTTTCCCGCGATGACCTTGCGAAAACCGCGACCCGGTCCGCGGCTTATAGCCTCGCTTCCTTCCCGGCAACCAAGACGGTGTCCATCGCCCTCGTCTATACCGTGTCCGCGACCTACGTCGTTGGCTCGACAACCCATACCCTTTCCTCGCTTTATGGGAAATTGCCTTCCTTGAAATTCACCGTCGAAGGAGGGACCGCATGAAGAAGAAGTCGCGGATCCACGCCTTCCTGGCGAGTTTCCTCGCTCTTTTCGCGCTCACCCCGATCGCCTTGGGGGATTTTGTAAGCGGCGGGGGCGGCAACGAGGTCAATTTGCCCATCGCGACGACGGAAGAGCGAGCGGTATGTTACGTGGGCAGCACCCGTTACACGAGCCTTTCCAAAGCGATCGAGCTCACGAGCAGCGGAACCATCTTCGTCTATCCGGAACTCAAGAATGCGGATAAAACCCTCTATACGGTTAACCTTGATGCCTCTTGCACCTTGAAATCGGGGGTCACCCTGAGTTTGCCATATTCCGGCGAAACGGTTTTCGATTATAGCGTTCATGGCAGCACAAACGTGTTTGCGGATGAAAGCGTAGACAAGGTAAAAGCGAACCGAAAGACCCAGGTGCTTTTCAAGCCAGGTGTAGTCCTCACCATGGAATCGGGCAGCACGTTGAATATTGGAGGAATTATCGGCGGCCCAGGCGCGGGCGTTTCTGGTCAAACTAGTTCCTCCTATTGCGAGATAACTTTGTCGGATGGCGCCGGCATCGAATGCAACGGCGGGAACATCAACTGTTATGGCTATATAAAACAGACGAGCAACACGGCCTCCACATTCGTGAACATCAATTCGGGAAAGCTTCATTCCCCTTTTGTTATTTACGATTTTAAAGGCGGCGCCGCGACTCTTGGGATCTATAACTTAACTGGTTCGAACAAGTTCTGCCCCTTTGCCATCTTTGATATCCCAAATCTTCAATCGACCGTAAATGTGACCAGTGGCGCGACATGGGAAACGAGAACACTCGTATATATTGCCACCAATTCGACCTATTATCCCGAGAAAGATGCGGATCGCATCATTAATTTTGTCGGGCCCGAAGATAACAAGACCGCCCTTGTTCTGACAAATGGGTATATAAAAATTAAGTACACCCCAAAGACGAATGGGATTACGACAAATTCAAGTGACTCCGGGAAGACCGCAATCTCTATTTTTGGAACAGCTTCAATCGGAAGCTTGGCGATTACGATGAAAGTCAAGGCTAGTTTTATCACGAAGACCATTAATCTTGATACAAAAAATTTTTTCTTCCCTGTTTCGTATCGCCTTGATTTGTCCGTTGAAAACGGGGGAACCCTGAACATTCCGAAAAAGACGAAAATCATGCCTGGTTGCAATGTTCTCGTCAAGGCGGGAGGAACGGCGAACATTACGAATCAATGCATCATCTATCGGAATTTCCAAGACAATACGGATGGCAATCCTCATCCTTACCCAAACAAACCAGATGCGACCTTTTTGGTGAATGGCACGGCATCCGTGACGGGATCTGGTGCCTTGGCCGGTCTCATTCAATGTGCTTCCGTCTCTGCCAATTTGAAGTATCAAACGTCAATCTTCAGCGTTTCCTCACCGGAGTATGGGGGAAACATGCCCTCTGCGGCTTCCGCAGTTTTGGGCAGGAAGCCATCAGTGACGCCCGTTACAGGTGTCGCGCAGGGCCCTCTGACAAACGGAACGGACGTTTCTCACGTCGGGAATATCGAGCAAAGGGATTATCTCTCGGTGAGCGATCCTCTTTCGGCAGCCGGGTATGCTTGGTATCGCGAGGGCCTGTCCTAATTGTTGCTATCGAGAATAATCAATAGAGACAAAGCGAGGGCTGGGATCGATCCCGGCCCCTTTTCCCTTTCATTTTCCGCCTTCCCTAATCGCCCGCGTGCGATATAATGGCAGGCGTATGAGTTACGAACACAAATCCATCGAGGCCAAGTGGCGCTCGATCTACGCGGAGAAGAAGCCCTTCTATTGCGACACCCACGACTTCTCGAAGCCGAAATACTACTGCATGGACATGTTCCCTTACCCCTCGGGCCAAGGGCTCCACGTCGGGCATCCGGAAGGATACACCGCGACGGACATCGTCTGTCGCATGAAGCGCATGCAGGGATATAACGTCCTGCACCCCATGGGCTGGGACGCGTTCGGCTTGCCCGCCGAGCAATTCGCAATCAAGAACAACGTCCACCCCGAGGAATTCACCCGAAAGAACATCGCCCATTTCAAGGACCAGATCAATTCCCTCGGGCTTTCCTATGACTGGGACAAGGAAATCGCGACCATCGACGAGGATTATTACAAGTGGACCCAATGGATCTTCTTGCAGCTTTATAAGCACGACCTCGCCTACGTCGCGGACATCCCCGTCAACTATTGCCCGGAACTTGGCACCGTGCTCGCCAACGAAGAAGTGATCGACGGCAAATCGGAACGCGGGGGCTATCCCGTCATCCGCATGCCGATGCGCCAATGGATCCTCAAGATCACGGCTTATGCCGATCGCCTCGAGAAAGACCTCTCCAAGCTCGATTGGCCGAAGAGCACCCTCGAGATGCAGAAGAACTGGATCGGACGGAGCGTCGGGGTCGGCATCACGTTCCCGATCGTCGGCAAGGACGAATCCTTCGAGGTGTTCACGACCCGCGTCGACACCCTCTTCGGCTGCACCTATTGCTGCCTCGCCCCCGAGCATCCCCTCGTGAAGAAGCTCGTGAGCAAGGAACAGGAAAAAGCCGTTCTTTCCTACATCGAGGAAAGCGCCCGCAAGAGCGATCTTGCCCGCACCGGCACGAACCAGGAAAAGACCGGGGTGTATCTTGGCGTCGAAGCCATCAACCCCGTCAACGGGACCAAGATCCCCGTCTACGTCGCGGATTATGTCCTCGGGTCCTATGGCTCGGGCGCCGTCATGGCGGTCCCGGCCCACGACACCCGCGACTACGCCTTCGCCAAGAAGCATGGCCTCCCCATCATCCAGGTGATCGAAGGCGACATCTCCGAAGAAGCCTACACCGGGGATGGCAAGCACATGAATTCCTCCTACGCGGATGGCCTCGACATCGCCGGGGCCAAGGCCGCGATCACGGAAGATTTGATTCAAAAAGGTGCCGGCAAGCGCATCGTCAATTACAAGCTCCGCGACTGGATCTTCTCGCGTCAGCGCTACTGGGGCGAGCCGATTCCCCTCGCGACCCTCGAGGACGGGACCGAATATCCCATCCCGGAAGAAGAGTTGCCCGTCACCTTGCCCGAGATGGATCGTTATGAGCCGTCCAAAGGCGGCAAGCCGCCCCTCGAGCATGCCCCCGCCTCCTGGCTTGATTACACGACTCCGGACGGAAGGAAGGGCAAGCGCGAAACGAACACGATGCCCCAATGGGCCGGTTCCTGCTGGTATTACCTGCGCTACATCGATCCCCATAACGATAAAGCTCTCGCGGACAAGGAACTCCTCGACCACTGGCTGCCCGTCGATCTTTATGTCGGCGGGGCCGAACACGCGGTCCTCCACCTCCTCTACGCCCGTTTCTGGCACAAATTCCTTTACGACATCGGCGTCGTTTCTTGCGAGGAGCCCTTCCAGAAGCTTTACCACCAAGGCATGATCCTCGGCGAGAACGGGGAGAAGATGTCCAAGAGCCGCGGCAACGTCGTGAACCCGGACGACATCGTGCGCACCCACGGCGCGGACAGCCTCCGCCTCTTCGAGATGTTCGCCGGTCCCCTTTGCGACGTGAAACCCTGGTCCCCCCGCGGGCTTGACGGGGCGCGCCGCTTCATCGAGCGCGTCTATCGCCTCGTGGACGAGGAACCCTACCTCTCGATGCTAACCGATGAGAATTCCCACGAACTCGACGCTTCCTACGCCCAGATGGTCAAGAAAGTCACGGAGGATTTCGCTTCCCTTTCTTTCAACACCGCCATCTCCGCGATGATGGTGTTCGTAAACGACATCTACAAAGCCAAATCGATCTATCGCCCCTACCTCGAAGGGTTCGTCAAGGTCTTCTCCTGCGTCTGCCCCTTCGCCGGGGAGGAGATGTGGGCCAAGCTCGGCCATGATGCCCTCATCGATTACGAGCCCTGGCCGACCTACGATCCCAAGGCCCTCGAGAAAGACGAGGTCAAGATGGCGGTCTCCGTCAACGGCAAGACCCGCGACGTCCTCCTCTTCCCAGTCGACGCCACGGAAGAAGAAGCGGTCAAAATCGCCCTTGCCTCCCCGAAAGTCGCCCCCTTCGTCGAGGGGAAGACCATCAAGAAGGTCATCTTCGTCAAAGGCCGCATCCTCAATCTCGTCGCGGCTTGATTCGTCCCCTTTCGCGGCTCCCTTTCCCGGGGGCCGCTTTTCCTTTTGAAAACCTATTTCGAGGCCCTTTCCGCGCAAGGCTACGACCTCATCGTGATCGATCCCCTGAACGAGGCGGTGACCGATACCCTTCCTATTACGGCCTCGAGATGGGAATGGTCTACCGCGCCCTCAAGGACGAGAAGCTCGTTTATTTCTACTACGACTTCGACCAAAACGCGTTCGTCGTCGAATTCTACAAGTTTTGAATCCCCTCCGCGCGTGCAAAAGGCTACGAAAAGCTCCCACAATCCTGT
>JAQYPI010000073.1 GCA_028726925.1 Caryophanales bacterium
ATCGTTTTCGCCCCGCCTTGCTCGAAGTACTTCTTCATGTCGCTTTTCGCGGTGATGGCATCCATGTCGCGGGGAAGTAGTCCCTCGATCCCAAAGCGGGCGCGGAGCTTCGCGTCGCTGCGCAGCCACCACTCGTTCATGGACTCGAGGGCGTCGATGTGCCCGTATTTCCGTTCGAAATACTCGACCGCGCGGCACATGGAGGAGAAATCGTTCATGTCGGGGACGTAATAATATTCCGTGACCGAGGCGATGAGGCGGGAATGGAGCGCGGGATAGGGGGCATCCCCGATCGCGAGGACGTTCACGCCTCTTGCTTTCAGGGATTCCGTCCATTTGTAGTAACGCACGGGGAAGTTCGGGGACACGAAGATGAAGTTCATACGGCAGGTATCTTAGCACGCCGAAACGGATTTCCTTCTTCTTTTTTGTTTGGAGGGGCTTAGGAAAACCGAAAACGAGCGAAAAAGCGGTTTCTTTTCCATGAAGTTGGTCCTACCAGAAGGAAGGAAGAGACTTGGCAAGGAGATTCGTTATGACGGGGACCTTGAAACGCGAGGAGGACAGAAGCGTCGTCTTTCTCCAAGAAATTTGACATGCCATCGGCCTCAAATAAGGGGGCAGCATCGTCTTCATCCCCGCGGGAGAAGGATGCTATCGCATCGAGAGAAAGCACCTAAGAATTCTTCTTCTACACGATCCAGGACCCGCCCTTGCGGGAACCATAACGTTTGAGTTTCCCTTGCATGCGAAGGGATTCGACGGTTTTCTTGACGTAGGATTCGCTGACGCCGAGACTCGAGGCGCATTCCCGCATCGAGGCGGTGCTTTGCTCGAGAAAAAAGAGGAGCACTTTGTTCTCGATTTCGCGCCTCGTCGGCCCTTTTGCGGAGAAATAGCGCTGCATCTTGATCGGCTCGGGGACGAACGCGAAAGGAATCGTGACGACGATCGTGCCGGAAGAAAAATCGAAGGCTTTCTTGCCGCAACGATCGACGATGAGGGGGACGCCATGGCCGCTTTGCTCGGCAAGCGAAGAAAGCGCGAAGATTTCGAACAGGGAACGGTTGACCGGCCGGCTTTTTCCGGCGTAGAAATCCTCTTCCGACATGTTGAAAGGGAGGGATCCATAGGACAAAACCTCGATGCGGCCATCGAAAAGGAAGACCGATTTGGGTATTTTTTGTACACTTTTTTGGACACTGCTCGATTTGACAGAGCTGTTGACCTTGGCCGGATCGCATCTCCCTCCTTTCTCCTTGAAAAGCCAAGGGAGGAAAGAGGATGCAAAAGCCCAATTGCGCAGGGTTATCGACGCTGCCTCGGGATTCCAAACCCGGGATCCATTTGCTTTCATCGGCCCGAAGAAGGCGAAGAGGGCTTTGTTTTCATTGGTTTGGTCGTCTCAAGCGAACCGTAATGCTTGAGTCTCCCCTGCGCGGAAATCCTCGCGAAGAAGCCTTCTGCGAAGGAAGCGATCCGAAAGGCGGCCGATCCAAAGGATCATGTTTCTTTCCGAAAGGGACCTTTGCGAAATCTCCCCGAGCGGATGCCGATCCGCTGCTGATTCCGCAGTCCGGCAGTATGTCAAAGAACGAAATTCCAATTGGGGAATCCGCCCGGTAGAGTTAGGGCGCGTAAACGCGAATCGGGCTTCGCAAAAAACAAACCCGCGTATTCGAATCTTTTGGAATCGGACAAACGATTATGACGAAAGAGGAAAAGGGGAACACGGCCTCAAGCGCGCATCGTTTTTCTATGCCCATCCCATTTCGGAAATAAACAGAATCGGGAAAAATATGGTTCTATTTCAAAAACGCTAATCGAACCGGCGGGAATATTCTCTCCCAATGGTTTTTGTCACGATTGGCATCCTGCGATTTTTGAGATGACAATCCTAGCCATTCGCTTCTTTTCTCAAGAGATGGATAACGAGCAAATCAAAACTTCTTCGTCTCCAAAAACTTTATGTAGTCTTTGTGAATTTTTCGTTTCTTGCCAAAGAAAAGGACATCGCTTTTCGTCAGCGATCCCTGATTCGCTTTGTGCCATATCAATTCCATGAAGCCGAGCATATCGGCGAGTTGCATAAACGGGGATTCTTCCTGCTTCGTCGTAATGTATCCCAATTCGGAAGAATTGAACGGCAGGAAGCACTGATGGCGTCGCTCAAAAACGCTTGGCCGCCATCATAATGGACGCGAACGATGGAAAAGTTCCCGAGGTACCCTTTGTGCGATTCGAGTGTATGAACAAGCCCCGCCGATACTCTTTCGCACAAGGGTTTTTCCTGATGCGATTTTTTTATCAATCACAGCGTTGAAATATCGAAACCTCGCTTTTTTCGAAAAGAAAAACATGCATCCGAAAAGACTTTGCCTTTCCTGGATGGTTAGTTCTTTGTAAGGATGTTCTTTACGGACGAGATTACCCGTATGGATGAAATGGTCACCGCCATTATGACCGGAAAGTTTCTGTTGAAAAGACTGGATCGAGTTTACGTTTTGATCAGTAGACTCAACACAAACGAAAGATACGATATATAGCGGATTTTCAATGCAATAAGGAGATGAGTCTCCGGTTTCATCGATATAAATATCTAGTTCTTGTTTTGGTTGCATGAGTTAAAGAAAAGCGGGAATTCTTCCCGCACTTCGATGGACCCCGGAGACGTTATCTCCGTGCCCACAATGATAGTAATCAAGGAACTCAGCCTTTGCAAGATGTTGCTTTTCGATGCTTTGTTTGCTTAAGCCGCAAGAGAAAAGTTCTGTATTTTTGACGGGGTTGGGATTCTTGGTCATCCCTCTTCATCCTCATCCGGTGTTATCGGACCGGAAATCGACCACAAGACCATCGATGCAAAGGATCACGTTCCTTTCCGAAAGCAGTCTTTCTGAAATCTCCCCGAATTGATCCGAAACAAAATCCACGCTTCGGCAGTTTGCCAAAGAAGGGTATATCCATCAGGAAATCCACCCGATAGAGCCGGAATGCATGAACGCGGATCGCCCTTCGCAAAAAAGAAAAGCTCATGGATTCCCATCTTCCGAAACGGGACATACGATGAAGACGAAGCAAGAACGAGAGCGAAGGAGGGAACAAGAGAAAGTACCGAAACGCGCATCCTTTTTCATACCAATCTCATTTTGGAATTAAGCCAAATATTGAAAAATGTGGCTCTCTTCCAAATACGGGAATAGAGAATACGGGTGCGATGACTAGCGAGGAAAACATCGGGCAAATCACGAGGATCGGAAAGGACCGGTATGTTGGGAAGAAACTGGCGCCCTTTGACTACGAACTCGAATCAAGCGTCGCGAGAAACGTGGACAAGGTCATGAGAAGGAACTATTCCGAAGACTTCCCTTATGCCATCTTCGAGACCGCGCCCATCCTCAACCGGTTCCTCAATCATCTATTGGAACGGAACGTTATCCTTTTGGAAGCGCCGAGGTTCTTCCTCCAACACGTATTCCACACGTTGAAGGGGGAAGGATTCCAAAACGTCCTCCTTCATCCATCCCGGGAAGAGGTGTTCCTCTACGCAGAAGATGGTTGCATCCTTTTGTTGCCTCTCGTGAGCAAGGCTCCGATCGACATCTTTAGAAAGAGAATCACGATCGAATCGCTGGTCCTCGATTTCCTTTGCTCCCCGATTCTTGGGTGTTTTTTCGAGGAGGCGGAAATCCCCGCGATGGTCGAAGAGGCCCTCACGAACTACAAGGTGCGCTTTAATACCCTCCGGACTTACGCGAAACGGCGGAACGCTCTCGATCGATTGCTTCATTACGTCCCAGAAGCGATGAGAGCATTGATTGATGATAACGAAACAAACCTACACACCCGAGAACATCCGGAGGATCCAAGAAGAATTCAAGGTTGATCCCGAACTCGCCCAAAGAGCGGTTTTGCGCTTGGCTTAGTAGAAGCGTTAAGAAAGGCGGGTCTCGATTTCCTTTTCAAGGGCGGTTCCAGCCTCATGCTCGTCTTCGAGGCTCCAAAACGACTGAGCACCGATGTCGATATCTTGGTCCCGACCGATTGTGAAATGCATCGATTGTCTTTCCCTTCGACGAGGTTCCGGTCGTCGAGGAAATCGAAATAGCCGTAATAATGGCCTTCCCGAGCACCACGAGCAGAAAGAAAATGAACCAAGGGAAAAGCAAGAAAAACTATGGACTAGACGCATCCGGCATCAAGCGGGGACGTAAACGGCAAGGAAGACGCCCCGAGCAACAGGCGGATGCAGCGCATAACGCAGCGGAAAGAGTTGCTTTGAACCTTCATTTTTCTTTTGTTCCTCATAATCGAGGCGAAAAGGTCAAGGTCGAAAGGTTTCCCTTCGTTTCGAAGGAATGGGTCCTCGCCTTCGACCAAAGGGCATTTCTAACGAAACACCTTCAAAGGGATTGGGATTCAAGCATCCTTTGACTCCAAATGGATGGTGACCCCGGAAGGAATATATCTGCGTCCTTCGATCGCATTCCATTGCGCTTCCGTCCCGGAAAAGTAGATATCGGTGAGGGAGGAGCAGCCGTCGAAGGCGTAATAGCCGATGGAGGTCACGCTGGATGGGATGGAAATCGAGGTCAGGGAGGAGCAGTTCTCGAAGGCGTAACGCCCGATGGAGGTCACGCCGGAGGGGATGGAGACCGAGGCCAGAGAGGAGGAGCCGGAGAAGGCTCCTGACCCGATGGAGGTCACGCCGGAGGGGATGGAGATCGAGGTGAGGGAGGAGCAGCCGGAGAAGGCGCATTCCCCGATGGAGGCCACGCTGGATGGGATGGAGACCGAGGCCAGCGAGGAGCAGCCGGAGAAGGCGGAATCCCCGATGGAGGTCACGCCAGAGGGGATGGCGACCGAGGTGAGGGAGG